>CAIQYP010000147.1 GCA_903876045.1 uncultured beta proteobacterium
ACCGCAATCACAGCCGTATCTCGGATTAACAAGCCGTCTTATGTCTCTTCGTTACTTACTCATCCATCACCTCACCCTTAACCGTACGCTGCATCTCGGTCACTTCTTCTGGGCGTTCATCGATCAGCAACACCATCAGATAGCTCTCTGGATAGTTGGCGGAGATGGCGTGCGCAATGTGCTGCATCATCACCGTTTTGCCGCTCTTGGGCTGCGCCACGATCAGAGCGCGCTGGCCCTTGCCGATGGGCGCAATGATGTCGATGACACGACCTGTGATATTTTCTTCGCCCTTGATGTCCTGCTCCAGACGCATTTGCGATTTGGGAAACAGGGGAGTCAGATTCTCGAACATCACCTTGTGCTTGTTACTCTCGGGCAGGCCACCGTTAACCTTGTCGAGTTTGTTGAGGGCAAAGTAGCGCTCGCCATCCTTGGGCGTACGCACTTCACCTTCGATCATGTCGCCGGTATGCAGATTGAAGCGACGCACCTGGCTCGGGCTGATGTAGATGTCATCTGTGCTGGCGGTATAGCTTGTGTCTGGACTGCGCAGAAAACCAAAACCGTCGGGAAGGATTTCCAGCACGCCATCGGCAATGATTTGCTCACCGGTACGGGCACGCTTTTTGATGATGGCGAACATCAGCTCCTGCTTGCGCATGCGGCCGGTGTTTTCGATCTCAAGCTCTTCAGCCTGCTTAAGGACTTCCGACACGTGGAGTGCCTTGAGTTCGTTTAAATGCATGGATTGGGTCCCGTAGGGGGTTGCCGAAATAGTCGGAGGAAAACCGGATTAGTCGAAATTCAGGGGATAAGGGATGAGGCTAGATGGGTTGCTCGGGCCTCAGCGTTCTGCGCCCGTTTGGAGCGCCTGTCCTTCAGTGGTTCAGTGAACTGAGCACAATTATGACAGGAAAAAACGACCGTGCAGCAGTGTCACGGCCGTGGTGCTAATTAGCGTTAATGTGCTGCCAGTTGTTCGTCGATAAAGGCGGTCATCTGGGCCTTACTCATGGCGCCGACTTTGGTAGCTGCCAACTGACCATCTTTGAACAACATCAGAGTGGGGATACCTCGAATACCGAACTTGGCTGGAATGTCGCGGTTTTCGTCCACGTTCATTTTTGCAATCTGGAGCTTGCCAGCATAGTTGGTGGATACCTCGTCCAGAATCGGTGCAATCATTTTGCAAGGTCCGCACCACTCGGCCCAGTAATCCACCAAAGTGGGCTGGGTTGCTTGCAGAACGTCTGCTTCAAAAGATGCGTCGGTAACGTGTTTGATCAGGTCGCTGGCCATGGGCTTTCCTTTGGGAGTTTCAGATACAGCTAAAGTTGCGGCATTGTGACAGAAACCAAGCTCCCATCTTCCAGTCCATCCTCTATGGAGGGTATAGGCAAAATCGATGCATCTGGTGGCATTGCTGCCTTTTCCTACGCTGATGACCACCCCGTGATGGCGTTGTGGGTGCACCCGCGAGTCGGTTTTTTATCACGTCTGCAGGCGGCATTTCAGGCTCGGGAGGCTCATCCTGCACGCACTCTCGTGTTGCTACCCTATGCGCAACTACGACCGCTGGCATCCCGACTTTGGGCCCAATTTTTTGGAGACGGTTTTTCTCCACAGTTTGAAACCACCATGAACTGGTGTGCCAGTCGGGCCACGTACGTCCCGGCGCCAACAGATATTCGCATGGAGCGCACCTGGGACATTTTGACGGCGCAGAGCCTGCTAGTGCAGGCCGGTTTGGCGGATCAGCAAGACGCGCTAGCTGGTTTGTTGGTGGATACAGCGCACCAATTGGCGCCGCTGGCCGCTGCGTGTGCACCGGCGGCGCGTGCCCAATGGGCACAGCGGGCTCGCGAGTCGGCCGTGCTGGGCATGTCTGGCAGTGCGCTGAACTGGGAAATAGCCGTGGCGCGCATAGCTGTGGAGTGGGCCGCAATCTCGGGCTACGCCAGCGACATCCTGTTTGAACCCGCTCATTGTCATGATGTGGATTGCTTGGTGATGGTGCGCGGCATTTCTGAAGATCCTCTGGCCGCGGGATTAAAGCAGGCATGGGCAGAGCGCCTGTTGATATTGCCGCTGCACACGGCGGATACCGCTGCAGAATTGCCCGCTACGCATGTCGTAGTTGGACTACACGCTTGCCGTGACGCTGAAGATGAGGCACAACGTTGCACGGCGCAAGCTTTGGCCCATATTGCACAGGGCCGCTTTCCCATTGCACTGGTGTCTTCCGACCGGGTACTGACGCGGCGCGTGCGTGCGCTTCTGGATGGGGAGGGTGTGGCCATACGCGATGAAAACGGCTGGAAGCTTTCTACAAGTTACGCAGCTGCGGCGTTGATGGCCATGCTGCAGGGTTGCGCATGGAATGCGTCCAGCGACCAGGTGTTGAACTGGTTGAAAGCCACGCCCGCAGACTTTGTCGGAGACCTGGACGATCTCGAGGCAGTCTTGCGGCGGGAGCAGGTGCGTGACTGGCGCCATGTCGCATCTTTGTCTCGCATACAGAAGAACGTCGTGCGATTGGCAGTTGTGCAAACGATCAATGACTTGCGCGACGGCAGCAAGGCTTTGCGCACTCTGGCGCAATGGCTGGGCTGGCTGAGCGGTGCGCTCAATGCTTGTGGGCTGTCGGCGCTCTTGGAAGAGGAGGGGACCGGGCGACAAATTCTGGCAACGCTGCATTTGGACGGTGAAGTAGACGCGGTGTCCGATGCGCTACTTTCACAGTCGCTATGGTCTCAGCGGCGCTTTGATCTGGCTGAATTCAGTCAGTGGGTCAATGAAGCGTTGGAAGGTGAAAGTTTTAAACCACCTTACCCCGAGCAGGAACAGTTGGTGATTTTGCCCATGAGCCAGATGCTCGGCCGCCCATTCGCCGCCGTGTTGCTGGCCGGTTGCGATGCGGTGCGCCTGCAGTCCGCACCCGAACCCCTGGGGCATTGGACGGTAGCCCAACGCCTGGCGTTGGGACTCCCTGCGCGTGAAGCCCTGCAGGCCCATTTACTTTCCGCGTGGCAATGCGCTCTGCAGACGCCGGTGCGTGATGTGTTTTGGCGCACAAGTGATGAAACCGGTGAGGCCTTGTTACCCAGTCCGCTGGTGCAACTCTTGGAACTGTCGCAAACGCAATGCGCGACGGCGGTAGACCCGCGTGTGAAGCGCACCGTGCTCGGTACGCCTTCTGAACGGCCACAGCCAACAGGTGATTTGTTACCTGTGCCGTACCTCACACAGGGCTCTTACGACGACCTGCGCATGTGCCCTTATCGGTTTTTTGCTATGCGCCAGTTAGGCCTCAAACAAGTCGACGAGTTGGAGTCGGAAGTCGATAAGCGTGACTTCGGCGTCTGGCTGCATGCGGTGCTGCAGCATTTTCATGTTTCGGTAGCGGCACAGGATGCAAAAACGCACGAGCAGCGTCAGGCCATGCTGGAAGATGCCAGCCTGACCGTCACCCAGTCCATGGGCTTGCCAGACGGGGAGTTTTTGCCTTTTGCGGTGTCCTGGCCCGCTGTGGCTTCAGGCTATTTGGAATGGCTGGAAAAGCATGAGAGTCAGGAGGCCGCCACCTACCAAAGTGGTGAGGTGGATCAAGTGCAGCGGCTGGGTGCCATTGAAATTCGTGGCCGTATCGACCGCATCGATAGTCTTCCTGATGGCCGCGTCATGGTGCTGGACTACAAGACCGAAAACAGCACCAAAACAAAGGCCCGAGCCAAAGATCCGCTCGAAGATACCCAAATGGCTTTTTATGCCGCTTTGCTGCCACACGACACCTTGCGCGGTGGCTACATCAATATTTCAGAGAAAAAGACCGAGTGCATCGAGCAGCACGAGATTGTTGAAGCGCGTGATGCCTTGATTGAAGGCATGCTGGGCGATTTGCAACGCATTGCCGAAGGAGTGGTGCTGCCTGCCTTGGGCCAGGGAAGCGCTTGTGACTACTGCCAGGCACGGGGTCTTTGTCGCAAAGACTTCTGGGAGGCAGCATGACTTCCCCAGTGGACACAGTAGCTTTTGAACACGATGGCGCGCCGATTGCGCGGGAGCACTTCTACCAGATTGCCTGTGACCCACGTCGCAGCGTGGCGGTTGAAGCATGCGCTGGCGCCGGCAAGACCTGGATGCTGGTTTCACGCATGGTGCGCGCCCTGTTAGAGGGGTGTGCGCCGCAGGACATTCTGGCCATTACCTTCACCAAGAAAGCAGCCGGAGAAATGCGCCAGCGCCTGCAGGAGTGGTTGCACGAATTTGCTTCCGCCAGCGACGCCACCTTGCAGTTAGAGCTTCGCATGCGTGGCATGGCACAGCCTGCCACTGATGCGCAATTGCAAACCTTGCGTGGCTTGCACGCAGCGCTATTGCAATGCGGCAGACCGGTGCAGGTGCGCACCTTTCACAGCTGGTTTGCCTCGCTACTGCGCAGTGCTCCGTTAGGCGTGATGCATGCGCTGGGTCTGCCCACGGCATATCAATTGCTGGAAGACGACAAAAAGGCCACGGTCTTGGTATGGCGGCGCTTTCAGACCCGTGTGGCGGCCGATCCGCAAGCGCGCGCCGACTATGCCGACGCAGTGGCCGCCTTCGGGCGCTTCAATGCCCAAAAGGCGCTTGAGTCTGCGCTTGCCAAAAGAACAGAATTCGCGCTGGCTGATGCGCACGGCATGGTGACTCAGTCGGTGGATACTTTCGCTAAACAGTTTCCTGACTTTGCAGCCTTTGCCGTACCGGAGGATGCCTTGCGCAGCCCGCAAACACGCGCCATGCTGCAGCGCGCAGCGACCGTGCTGGGGCAGCAAAAGGGGGCAACTTGTCAAAAGGCCGCCATTGCGTTGGAGCGAGCGCTGACCGATCAAAACGCTGTTGGCGTCAGCGCTGCACTGCTGACGCAGAAGGGCGAACCGCGCAAGCTGGGCGACAAATACGCGGGCGTTGACGCCGTGCAGGCAGCGCAGGATTTCTTGCTGCGACTGGGTCAGGTCCAATTGCAGTTCAGCGCCTGGTTGCACCAGCAACGTATGGCACGGCTTGCACGCGGCCTGTTGGCTGACTACGCCCAACTCAAGCGCGAGCGCGGCTGGATCGACATGGGCGATCTGGAGAGCGCTGCGCTACAACTGTTGTCCGACGAGGTGCTGAGCGGCTGGATTCAAGAGCGGCTGGATGCGCGCGTGCGCCATTTGCTGATTGATGAGTTTCAGGACACCAACCCGCTGCAGTGGCAGGCCTTGCATGCGTGGCTTTCGGGTTACGCCGGCGCCGGTAATGCGCCGGCCGTGTTTATTGTGGGCGACCCCAAGCAGAGCATTTATCGTTTCCGTCGTGCTGAGCCGCAGGTGTTTCGCGCCGCCAAAGACTTCGTGAAGTTCGGCTTGGGAGGTGACGTTTTAAGCTGCGACCACACCAGGCGCAACGCAAAGGCCATCATTGGCGCCGTCAACGCCGTGATGCTTGAGGCGCAAGAGCAGCAGGAGTTTGATGGCTTTAGAACCCACAGCACCGAGTCCATTGAAAGCGGTCAGGTGCTGCAATTGCCGCCTATTCCCCAAGCAGCAGCGCCTGCCTCAGAAGCGCGCCAACGCTGGCGCGATTCCCTGACCGAGCCGCGCTTTGAGGAAGAGGAAAGTCGCAAGGTACTGGAGTGTCGACAGGCCGCACGCTGGCTGCACACCAAACTAAACGATGCCACTGGCGCACTGGCGCCTAAAGATGTCATGGTGTTGGCGCGCAAGCGTGCCAGTCTGGGCCTGCTGCAGACTGAATTGGCTGCATTGCAGATACCGGCCCAGCAGCCTGAAAAAAATGATTTGATGGACTTTGCCGAGGTGCAGGATCTTGTGGCTTTGCTCGACACACTGGTGTCGCCGCGCCATGACATTGCACTGGCGCGTGCACTCAAGTCGCCGCTGTTTGGCGTGAGCGACGCGGATTTGGTGCAACTGGTGCTGCAGCTACGGCGCGCGCAGGCCGAGGCGCCGCCCGTCACACCGCCGTGCTGGATGGAGGTGCTGAAATCTGAGGCGTCATTGCCTGCGTCACTACAGGCGGCAGCACAAAAGCTGCTGCTCTGGCAGGGCTGGGTGCAGCAACAACCGCCTCACGACGCGCTAAGTGCTATCTATCAAAGCGGAGATGTGCTGGCGCGCTTTGCTGCAGCTGCCCCCGCAAGCATGCGCGCGGGCGTGGTGGCCAATTTGGTTGCCTTGTTGCACGCCGCGCTGGCGGTGGACGGTGGTCGATACACCACGGCCTACAGTTTTGTACGTGCATTGCGCGCTGGTGGTAACGCAGCGCCGGTTCGATCTGATAGCGATGCCGTGCGACTGTTGACCATCCACGGCGCCAAGGGGCTGGAGGCGTCGCTGGTGCTGATGCTTGATACGGATGCCCGTGAGCCGAACGCACAGACTATGGACGCCCTGGTGGATTGGCCGGGCGAGGATGCCTATCCACGCCGCTTTGTGTTTCTAGCCAGTGAAACCCATGCCCCTGCGTGCGTGGCAGATGCCCTGGCCACCGAGTTGTCCGCACGCAGTCGGGAAGAACTCAACGCTCTTTATGTGGCACTCACGCGCACGCAGCACACCTTAGTGCTCTCCAGCATGCAGCCGCGCAACCCCAATCCGTCAAGCTGGTGGGGCCGGTTGGCGCCGCATGCCCAGGCCCTGGAGCCGGTGCCTGATGCGCTCTCCCCGCAGACCACTGCGCAAACAGACGATCCAGGGGGCGGCTCCAAGGGCGCGGCTTCATTCGATTTGCTGGTGCTGCCCGAATTACCAGTGGAAGCTCGCCTTGGCTCAGTGGTCAAAGCTGCCTCCGCTAGTGACGCCGCAGCGCAGGTTGAACTTGCGCAGGATAGTGATGAAGCCCGCATCGGCAAAGCCATGCACCGCCTGCTGGAGTGGCTACCGGTGCGCAGTGGTGGTTACGCAGCGCTGGCTGGGGGCCCCATAGGATCCGGTATCCACACGCCACACTGGTCCGACGCCCAGCGCGAATCCGTTGCCACACAGTTCATCGTGACCGCGACCCAATTGGCCTTAGCCGTTCAGATGGCTCAGGCCATTGTCACTGGTGCCGGCGCCTGGGCCTGGGACGCGGACCAGTTGCAATGGCATCACAACGAAGTGCCGATCAGCCGTGGAGGGCGCTTGTTGCGCATCGACCGACTGGTGCAAACGCGCTCGGGCGGGCTATGGTGGGTTCTCGATTACAAATCCAAGGCCGCGCCTCAAATGGATGCTGATTTGTGTGCTCAACTCCTGGGTTACCGCGCCGCAATTGCACAGGCCACTCCGGGCCAGTTGATTCGCGCTGCATTTTTGACGCCGCAGGGCGCGCTGATTGAAGTAAATCCCCTATGAAACTATCCATTCCCGTTGCCATCATCGGTGGCGGCCCTGCTGGCCTTATGGCCGCGCAGATACTGGTTGACGCTGGCATCTCCGTGCATTTATTTGATGCCATGCCATCTGTCGGGCGCAAGTTCTTGCTCGCCGGTAAAGGAGGCCTGAACCTCACCCACTCAGAAGGTGCAGATACCTTTGCCGGACGTTACGGTGCGCGGCGTGATGCTATCGAGCGGGTGCTGAGCGACTTTGATGCCACGGCTTTGCGTGAATGGGCCCAAAGTCTGGGCATCGAAACGTTTGTCGGTACCTCGGGGCGGGTATTTCCCAAAGATATGAAGGCTGCGCCTTTACTTCGCGCCTGGTTGCACCGCCTGCGCCATCCCGCGCAAGGGCCGGGTGTGCAGTTCCATATGCGCCACCGTTGGACGGGTTGGGGCGAGAACAATAGCCTGCTTTTTGATACGCTCCAAGGTCCCAGTGAGTTTAAAGCTGATGCGGTGGTGCTCGCGCTGGGGGGCGGCAGTTGGGGGCGATTGGGCTCCAATGGTGCTTGGGTGCCTTTGCTCACGCAAAAAGGTGTGGCAGTGGCCTCGCTTCTGCCATCCAACTGCGGTTTCGATGTGCAGGGAGGTTGGAGCGAGCATTTCAGGAGCCGCTTTGCCGGTCAGCCTTTCAAGTCGATTGCCATTACGTTGGCGTCGGCTAGCGGTCAAACCTGGCGGAGAAAAGGAGAATTTGTCGCGACCGAATCTGGCGTGGAGGGAAGCTTGGTGTATGCCGCATCGGCCCAGTTGCGCGATGAGATTATGCGCAATGGCACTGCCACATTTGCGCTGGACTTGCTACCCGACATGGCAGTTGAAAAAGTGCTGCAAGAAGTTAGTCATCCGCGGGGATCGCGCTCTTTGACCAGCCACCTCAAAAGCCGCCTGAACCTGGACGGTATCAAGGCCGGCATCCTGCACGAGTTGCTGGACAAGACAGCCATTAACGATCCTGCGCAACTTGCGACAGCGATCAAAGCCTTGCCCATCACTTTGCAAGCCACGCGTCCAATCGACGAGGCGATCAGCAGTGCCGGCGGTGTGCTGTTTGAGGTGCTGAATGCGGGCCACATGTTGGAGCAACTACCCGGCGTGTTTTGTGCTGGAGAAATGCTTGATTGGGAGGCGCCAACTGGTGGTTACCTGCTGCATGCCAGCTTTGCTACTGGGCGCGCGGCGGGGCAGGGCGTGTTGGAATGGCTACGCCACAACGCTGCTTAGGCGCTCGTTACGGAGTCTGCATGCGCTCCGAGGTGTAAGCGTAGTTCATCAGCCTTGAATGGCTTGGACAAAAACGCGTCCATGCCCGCGAGCTGGCAAGCCTCTCGGTCACTGGCCATGGCGTTGGCAGTCATGGCCACAATGCGCACGCGTTTGCGATGGTTGGCAGCCTCAAAGGCGCGAATGGCGCGCGTGGCGTCCAGCCCGTCCATCACCGGCATCTGCATGTCCATGAAGATCAGGTCAAAGTCTTGCTGTATTGCAGCACGGAGGCCTTCTTCACCATTTTTGGCCAGCGTTACATGGTGGCCGGCACGCTCGATCAGGCTGATTGCAAGCTTTTGGTTTATGACGTGATCCTCAACCAGCAGCACCCGCAGACATTGGCTTGATGAAGTTTTTGCATCTTGACTAATCTGTTGTACGACAGGGCTCTCAGGCTGCAAGGGAAGCGGTTTGCCGGGCTTCATTCGAACGGTGAATTCAAAGGTGCTGCCTTGCCCAGGGGTGGATTGCAATTGGATATTACTGCCCATGAGACGAACCAGAGTGTTAGAAATGGTCAAGCCCAAACCGGTTCCCCCGAAGTTGCGGGTGGTCGAGCTATCCGCTTGTGTGAAGGCTTCAAAAACAGTGAGTTGCTTGTCGGGTCCAATGCCAATGCCTGTATCACTGACCCAGAACCGGTAGCTGTGGGGCTGGTCCGGCTTGCGCTCCCATCCGACTGTGACGCTGCCCTTGATCGTGAACTTGATCGCGTTTCCAACCAGATTTGTCAGCACCTGAAGCAGGCGGTTGGGGTCACCGATAAGGTAGGTGTCCAGCACCCCTGAGGACACGGTGTTCAATTCCAGGCCCTTGGCTTGAGCGCGCACTCGTAGTGGCGCAAGGCAATGGTTGAACAACTGCTCCAGTTCGAACTCGATGGCATCGAGTTCGACCTTGCCAGCCTCAATTTTGGAAAAATCCAGTATTTCGTTGATGATGCCCATCAGCGAAGTTGCGGATGTTTTCACCACCTGCAGCAGTTCTCTTTGCTCCTGGGTCAGCGGTGTGTCCAGCACCAGATCGGTCATTCCCATGATGCCGTTCATGGGCGTGCGGATTTCGTGGCTAATGGTGGCCAGGAATTCGCTCTTGGCACGGTTGGACTGTTCTGCCTGGTCCTTGGCTTGTACCAAGTCCTGTACCCGTTGTTTGATGGTGCGTGACATGGTGTTAAAGGCCGCACCCAACTGGCCTAGTTCGTCATCGCCTTCGTTGACGGGTGCAGGGCTCAAATTACCTTCGGTCACTTCGTGGCTGGCACGCGTTAAATCGACCAAATGCCGAGTCAGCCACAAACCCAGAATCATCAAAAGCACGGCTGATAGGAGCAACTCTCCAAGCGCGATCAATGAGCCTTGGCTTATCAAGGCGCGGCGCGCTGCCTGAATGTGCGACAGATCCATGCCCATGTATAAAGTGCCCAATCGCTGTCCGGACATCAGAACCGGCGTTTGCACATGGTGCACCGGATTGGTCATGCTCAACGATAGTTCAAACCCCGTATCGTTGTTTGGCAACTCTTGGTCTTTAGGCCAGCCACTGCTTGCAACCCGGTTATTTTGGGTATCCACGACGACAAGATAGCGAACGCCTTTTTGGCTCAGGCTCTCATCAAGAACTGACTGCACCGTTGCATAGTCCCGTTGCGCTAGCGGGGCGATGGTTGCTGCACTCAGAATAGGAGTGATTTGGCGTACATGCTGTTCGACCTGCTCGACAAGGTAGCTGTTCATTAGACGCAGACTGTTGCTGACCAATAGCGTCAACATCACTGCCTCAACTACGACTGCAGCCAGCAGAAAGCGCGCGCGCACCGAACGCATGCCAAGGCCTATACCGGAAAATTTCATTGCAGTGAGTTGCGAACTTCCTTGGCGTAGGGTTCCATCAAATCCAATTCCTTGGGTTTGAGTTTGCGGTAACCGTCGAGCTTGTATTTTTCAAAATAGGCCTTGCCCTCGGCACTGGCAGAGAATGCAGACAGTGCAGCATCAACTGCATCCTTGCGGGCCGCCTGGCGCTTATTCAGCATATAAACCCGTCCCGCCATCGGTTCGCTAACCACTAGAAAACGCATTTGGGCCTGCAACTCACGGTTCAGACTCTGGTAGTTTGCAAGTGACATGAATCCGGCAGCAGCCTCACCTGATAGCACCAAGCGTGCCACGCTATCGGATGCACTCACGTAGCGCAAGGCCTCACTGTCGCCACCTTGCTTCATCCAGTGTTGGCCCCAAAGCGTGACAAGAGACGTTGGTGACAAACCGAGCACCGGCTTACCCACTAAATCCTTGGCCGTTTTGACTTTGCTGTTGCCGACCACCAGAGCCACAGCACGGAAATCCGCTGCGTAGGTGATCAAGGGAATGTAGTCGGCGTCGGTTTGGGCTAGACGAGCCTGGTGGCCAGTCGTAACCGCGATGTCGTATTCTTGGTGCAACATGCGTTTTGCAAATTCGGTGAAGTCTGGTGCGGTTACAACCTCAACCGGGATGCCGAGCGCTTTTTCTAGTTGACTTCGCAGGGGTTGGTACATCTCCAGAATCACCCGCGCACTAGTATGCGGTGCGATACCCAGGTGAAACACGGCGGGCGTTTGGGCCAGCGCAACCATGCTACATAGACACAAACCCAGGCTCAGTAGGTAACGGCGCGAGGCGTGGAAAGTTTTCATAGCAGCAACCTTGATTTTGTTGGTTCAATTATCCTGCCAATGCCACCCGATCAATTTTTTTCACATCACTTTTCTGCTCTTTTGCACATTCCAATGGATTGGGAATCTGGGGGAATTCTGCTTGACCCATTAAGTGCGATCTAGGGCAAGCCGAATCCGCGCTATGGTTTCTTGCATGGGAGCTTTGCTGGAAACTTCCAGACCTAGCTGCCTGGCAATGTCGTTAACGCGGGCAGGGTTGAGTGGCAGGCCGCCGGCATCGATGGCCGCAACCAGATCTCTGGCGCGCTGTTCTGCGGTTGGCGGATGGCTGCCCGTGAGTCGGGTCTTAAGCCATTGCATGGTTCGTTTGGAGAGCACGTCGATGAAAGCTATTTAGGGATGTCGTGGTTTTGCGCAATTGCCAATCATGCTACAGAAAAATCCAGTCGCTGTGAGTTGCCGAAGGTGGTGAATATCTGAATGACTATAAACACTTACCGAAGCAATAATATTAAGAATGGAAAACAAATGGCACCACGCAATAACAATGTCGCATCAGGCAACCAAATTAATCATAAGTGGCAAAGTAAAGGTATTTGGGATCGAAAAAATGTCACATCAGATATGGCTAGGGGGCCTTATTAATCGGGCTGTGAAACATGTTGCTTCATTGTCAGCCGTCATGCTATGATTTTTGGAAACGGCGCTGGTAGCACAGCGGCTTACGTCAAACATTCGATTTGATTGGGAGGAAGTCAGCATGATTACTGCATTGCTTTCATTTCTTGGCGGAAATGTCTTTCGCTTGGTGTTTGGTGAAGTAGTAAGCTACCTAAACAAGAAACAAGACCACGCTCAGGAAATTGAGCGCATGCGCTTTCAGGCTGAGGTGGATGCTGCCCAACATGTCCGGAACCTTGAGGCCATAAAGACCCAGGCAGACTTGGGGGTTAAAACCATTCAAGTACAAGCAGATGCGGCAGTGGGCAATATTGAGGCCGAGGGGTGGCTTGAAGCTGTTAAGGCTACTGCTGCCAAATCGGGTATTGCTTGGGTCGATGGCTGGAATGCCGTTATTCGGCCGGGTGTCGCAACATGGTCAGTCATCATGCTCACCTTGGGAGAGATTGGGGCAATAAGCCACCTGAGCGAAAACACAATTTCCATCGCGGGATGTGCTCTGGGCATCTATCTGGCGGATCGCAGCCTGTTTAAACGTGGCAAATGACTGCCTTCCGGTTGTCTGATCGACATGGAAACATTGACCGGTGATGCCTTGTCGACAAGTCAGGCGCTGATTCGGCGCTATGAAGGACTTTACTTGACGCCGTATCTGTGCCCGGCAGGTGTACCAACCATAGGGTACGGGGCAACTTACTACGATGATGGCACTCTGGTTCAACTTACCGACGCACCCATCACACGGGACCGTGCCGATGCCTTGCTGCTCTGGCATGTCAAAAATGTCTACCTTCCGGCGGTGGTTAAGCTCTGCCCCGCAATCGTCCATGAAACTCCAGGTCGTGTCGCTGCACTGATCGACTGGACATTCAATCTGGGGGCCGGGAACCTGCGCGCTAGTAACTTACGCAAGCGAGTAAACGCAGCAGACTGGGCCGCCGTTCCAGCCGAGTTGCGAAAGTGGAACAAGAGTGGCGGTAAGGTGTTAAAGGGCCTGACGATTCGGCGCGAAGCGGAGGCTAGCTTGATTTAGCGACTTAGTTTGGGTGACGCGGATCAGGTCTATGGCGGTTCGGTGAATGTCAGTCCGCGCCGCTTGCTAAGCGCTGTAGCTAGGACAGTGCGCCAAAGTAGCTTGGAGTCAATGCCAATCCAGTCTCTACAAATGCGCAACCGTTTTGTTGCACATAACCGTTACACGGATGGATTTTTTCACTCTTGCAGAAGCTGCAAAGTTCTGAGCGTAGCGCAGTCAATGTGTACGATCCCGCACAGTCTGTGCGTTCTACGGCTTTGGCTAGGTGAACTATTTTGACGAGTTTCGCGCGTGCATCCTCATCTTGGAGGCCGTCCATGAAAGCAGTAGCAGCATCTGCAACTGAACTTGCTTGCTTTCTTTGCCATAGCGCCATGTTTGTCTCCTGCTACATCCAGTAAGTCGTCTTAATTATTGTGGCGCACTTTATTGGGGCCAGTATAGCAAATTATCGCATTTTTATCACTTTTTTGTATACCCATGTAAGCGCCACGCTAATCATGAACTTGGCCACTGCAGGGCGTTGGGGCGGTGGCCCGTAAAATCAGGAATTGCTTTCAGTAGATGGACGACCAGAAGCTATCTGGAACCGGTGCAAGTGCTGGAAATTGAATATCGTGGATTGAAATCAGTTCGGAAATAGCAAGAAGCACATTGCCAGGAAACCCGGTACGTGTCACACGGGTGCGCTCTTGAATCAAATTTTCGGCATAACTTCGGAAGGCTTCTGTGCCCCAAAGTTCCTGCAGCCTGGCCGCAACGGCAGGGTAGGAATCCTTCACAACTAAAAATTCATAGTTCAAATGTTGCATGCTGCTCCCCGCCATATATTGGAACTTGCAACCGCTACCGTATTCAGTCCAAGGAAACTAACACCCGGCAGTGTAGTAGTCAAAGTGCGCTGAAATATGTACACGGCTTTCATCTGCCACTCAGTAGCGGCTAAGCGAAAAAGCTGGTTCAAGTTCACCCGCCCCGGTCGAAAGTCTTCGCACACTCTTGAGCTTGACCTGCAGGCGCAAATCGTTTTGTGAATCGGCATTTCGCAGCGCGTCTTCATAAGAAATGGCGTAGCCCTCATAGAGGTTGAACAAAGCCTGGTCAAAGGTTTGCATTCCCAAATTACCGCTACGCTTCATCACCTCCCTGATTTCGCCAATTTCTCCTTTGCTGATGAGGTCCGAGATCAGTGGTGAATTGATCATGACTTCGACTGCCGCTACACGTCCTTTGCGATCCTCGTTTTCTATAAGTCGCTGCGAGACGAGTGCGCGCAGGTTGAGCGACAAATCCAGCAACAATTGAACACGTCGCGCGGGAGGAAAGAAATTGATGATGCGGTCCAGCGCTTGGTTGGCGTTGTTGGCGTGCAGAGTGGCCAGGCACAGGTGACCGGTTTCGGCGAAGGCGACTGCATGCTCCATAGTTTCGGCGTCCCGTATTTCACCCATCAGTATGACGTCGGGGGCCTGGCGTAAACTGTTCTTTAAGGCCAGCGACCAGTCGTCGGTATCAATGCCGATCTCCCTTTGGCTCACCAGACAGTTCTTGTGTGTGTGCATGAACTCAATTGGATCTTCGATGGTCAGTATGTGACCATAGGAGTGCTCGTTGCGCCAGTCCACCATGGCAGCCAGGGACGTACTCTTGCCCGAACCCGTGGCACCGACGAGGATGCACAAACCACGCTTGACACTCACAAGATCCTTGAGAACCTCCGGTAAGCCCAACTCATCAATGGTGGGAATTTGCAAGGGAATGACACGTAGTACCAAACTGACCTTGCCCTTTTGCATGTAGGCATTGACCCGAAAGCGACCCAGATCTCTGACAGAGATCGCAAAGTTGCATTCCTTGTTGCGCTCGAATTCCATCGCATGTTTGTCGCTCATGATGGCGCGTGCCATAGCCAAGGAATGCTCTCCAGCAAGGGGGGTCTGCGAGACCTTTGACATCTTGCCATCGACCTTGATCGCCGGTGGAAAATCTCCAGTGATGAAAAGGTCGCTGCCACTTCGCCGCACCAGTAAGTGCAGCAACTCGGACACATATTTATAAGCTTGGTCGCGTTCCATCTGCGATTAACCCCGCTTCCAGCCATTGAGGCCTAATGGACAGTTTGTTTTATGCATCTTATATCTCCCTGCAAAAGTGCGCTTTGGGTGCGCTAACTATCTTTGATAGAAAGTGAAGTTAGTGGTTTGCGATGGATATGTAAAGCCCAGCGTATTAGAAATTTGTAAAACCGCCACACATCGCAAACTGCAGATTTCGCTAAGCCGCAGCCAGTCAAAGGCCTCTAAATTCTTGCGGCTTCAGTTCTTTTGATAAAAAGCGGCCAATCACGCGAGTGCTGGTTGTCAAAACCACAGTCACTGCCGCCTGAGCCATAGTAAACAGACCGTTCTTCGCAGACGATTTTGATTCGGGGAGGGGGCGTTTATGGACCAGTTGCATTAGTTGACCAAATCCATAGACCTTGTTTTTCCACTCAACGGCTAAAGGAATTTACTATGAACTCGCAGGACATCTGGACGTTTCTGTCTACACAGGGGGCTGACTTCGGTCTGAAATTATTGGGCGCACTGGCTGCATGGGTTATTGGTCGCTGGCTAATCGGGTTCGCCCTGCGATTGATGGGAACTGCGCTGCGCCGCGGCGGTAAGGTCGATCAAACGCTGGCGAATTACCTCACCTCGATTATTTCGGTGGTATTCAACGTCATCCTGATTCTTGCCATTCTGGATATTTTTGGTGTCAAGACTACTTCCTTTGCCGCACTGCTGGCTGGTGCTGGTTTGGCAATTGGCACTGCGTGGGGCGGTTTGCTCACCCATTTTGCAGCGGGGGTATTTATGCAGGTGCTTCGCCCCTATAAGGTAGGGGATTTCGTCACAGTTGGCGGTGTCACCGGCACAGTCAAAGAACTGGGCTTGTTTGGTACAACTTTGATCACACCTGACAACGTGGTAACCATTGTGGGTAATAACAATGTGTTTTCCGGCTCGATTCAGAATTTCAGCACCTTGCCGCACCGCCGCGTCGATTGCTTGGCCAAAGTGGCCAATAGTGTGGATGTGGTCGAAGCCATTGCTCGCCTACGGGCAGCAATTGCAGCTATTCCAAATGTCGCAACCGCACCGCTGCCGGACATCGAAATTTTGCAGTTCACCCCTGAAGGCCCGTTGCTATGCGTACGCCCCTACACGTACACAGACAACTACTGGCAGGTGTACTTTGATACGCACAAGGCGATTGTCAGCACCTTCGGTGCCGCGGGATACCCGGTGCCAGAAACACCCGTTGCGCATCGTACTCTGTAGCCGCACAAGCGCAATCAAGGCTTATCCAGGGAGGCAGACCAGCGGTCTCCCCAACTCTTTTGTAGATCGCGGCGGTCGCGTTTAGTTGGGCGGCCACCTTCAATCGACAGCGCAGGCTCAGGGCTCAGGCGCCGGCGCTCAGCCTCGGCTTCCCTGAGCTTTTTACTCTCAGCAGTTTCTTCATACAACTGCTGGGCAATGGTGGCTGAACCGCGTTGTTCACTCAACCCATTCACGACCACGGTTCGCAACGCCTTGGCCTGCAGCAGTACTATTCTGTCGCCAACCCGAATTTCACGCGAAGCTTTGACATCGGCGCCATTCACCTGAACATGGCCCTTCTGCACCTCTTCCGTGGCCAGCGAACGCGTCTTGTAAAAGCGCGCCGCCCACAGCCACTTGTCGATGCGAACCCCGTTCATGGATGAATGGTCTGCTCAAGAGAGAGCGTAGCGTCTTCCTGCACCGGCACTTCTGGTGTCAGCACGGGGCCATGGCCGCTGAATCGGTCCAGCACCACGTAAAGCACCGGTGTGATGAACAATGTAATTGCCTGCGAAAACACCAGGCCACCCACCACGGCCAGTCCCAAAGGCTGCCGCAGTTCGGCACCTGCGCCAATACCTATCGCGATTGGGAGCGCGCCCATCAGTGCCGCCATGGTCGTCATCATGATCGGGCGAAAACGCATGATGCAAGCTTCACGAATGGCCTCTGGCGGCGTCATGCCGTGGTGTCGTTGCGCATCCAGCGCAAAGTCGATCATCATGATGGCGTTCTTTTTCACGATGCCAATCAGGAGCACGATGCCAATCGTGGCAATCAACGTCAGATCCTGGTCGAACAGCATCAGCGTGGCCAAGGCGCCCACTGCCGCCGACGGCAGGCCTGCCAGAATCGTCAGCGGATGAATAAAGCTTTCGTACAACACGCCCAGAAGCACATAAATTACCAGTAGGGCAGCGATGATTAGAACGGCCTGACTTCCTTGAGAACTTTTGAAAACTGCCGCGTCGCCACCGTAGCTGGTGATAACTGAGGTGGGAAGTTGGATGGCTTCACGTGCGGCATCAATGTGGGCTGTCGCATCTCCCAAGGCAGCGCCAGGAGCCAGATTGAACGACACGGTGACCGCCTGCAACTGGCCAACGTGGTTGATGGATGTGGCACCCACCGAGCGTTCCACAGTGGTGAAGGAGGACATGGGTACCAATGCGCCAGTATTGGAGCGCACATAGATTGCATTCAGCGCCAACTCGTCCTGCTTGGCTTCCGGTGCCAGTTCCATGATGACTTTGTAACTGTCAGTGGGCAGGTAGATGGTGGAAACCTGGCGTTCACCGAAGGCGCTGAACAGGGATGATCGGATAGCGTCCACCGAAACCCCGAGGGCGTTAGCACGGTCGCGGTCGATCTTTAGTTGCGCTTGCAAGGCGCGCAACTGTGCGTCGCTGGTGACATCACGGAATAGTGGGTCGGCGCGCAGTTTGTCTTGCAACTTGGCAGCCCATCCATTGAGTTCGTCGGCCTTGACACTCTGCAAGATGTACTGAAACTGTGCCTTGCTCTGGCGTCCGCCGAGCTGTAGATTTTGTACTGGGCGCATGAAGACGTTGATGCCGGCAACATCACGCAACTTTTTGCGCAGCCCCTCAACCACCTGCTTCATGGGCTTGCGCTCCCTTTGGGGCTTCAACGTAATGAACATGCGCCCTGTGTTGAGCGCGTTATTGCCACCGTTGAAGGAGTTGACCGCGCCAACGTTCGGATCGGCCCGGAACACCGCTGCCGCGCGCTCTTGCAAGCGCACCATATCCGGAAAAGAGATGTCCTCGGAGGCTTCAGTCGATACCTGGATTTGACCGATATCTTCTTCCGGGAAGAAGCCCTTCGGGATCGTCACGAAGAGCCAGGCAGTGGCGGCAAATGTGCCGGCTGCCAAAAGCAAAATCAAATTGCGGTGTGCCAGAGCCTTGTCCAGCAGACGGGTGTAGCCTGCCAAAAGCTTGTCAAAGCCGATTTCGAACAACTTGACCAGAAAGCCCGGTGGCTTCTTGTGTTCCTCATCTGTCAGAAAGCGGCTGGCCAGCATCGGCACCAACGTCAACGACACAAATGCCGAGACGATGATGGACAGGCCCACCACCACCGCAAATTCGTGGAACAAAAGGCCGATCACGCCGGGCATGAAGAAGATCGGAATGAAGACGGCAATCAGCGAAGAGGAAATCGAGAGGATGGTGAAGCCGACCTCGCGCGCGCCGCGCAATGCTGCCTGAAAAGGCTCTTCACCGTTCTCGACGTGGCGGATGATGTTTTCCAGCACCACGATGGCGTCGTCCACCACCAGGCCCACGGCCAGTGTCAGACCCAGCAGGGAAATATTGTCCAGGCTGTAGGACAATCCCCAAAGCAGCGCCACGGCACCGATCAGAGAAACTGGCAGCGACAGTGTCGGAATGACCGTGGCCACAAAGCGACGCAGGAACAGAAAGATCACCAGTACCACCAGGGCAATAGTGCCCATGAGCGTGAGCGTCACATCGTGCAAGGCCTCGCGTACCGAGGTGGAGCGGTCATTGATAGGGGTGAGTGACACCGATTGCGGCATCTGCGCTTGAAGCGCCGGCAGGGTTGCGCGTATAGCATCCACCACGCGCACCGTGTTGGCGCCAGGTTGGCGCAGTATGGCCAGAGTGATGGAGTTTTCGCCGTTGAACGTTGCCTGGCTTTTAAACGTCTCTACGCTGTCTTCGACCGATGCCACATCTTGCAGGCGCACCGGACTGCCTGCGCGCATGGCCACAATCAAATTTGCAAATGCTGCAGCGTTCTCAAGTTGCTTATTGGCTTGTAAAACGAGGGTTTGCTTGGGGCCTTCGAGCGTACCGACAGGGGTGTTGACATTGGCGCCCCGCAGGGCCGCGCTCAATTCGTCCAGGCCCATATTGGCCGCAACCAGGGCGGCAGGTTTGACGCGTACCCGAATGGCAAAACGCTTGGACCCAAAAACATTAACCTGGGCCACTCCGTCCAAAATGGACAGGGTGGGGGAAATCAAATGCTCGGCATAGTCCTGCAGGTCAGAAGGCGCCAGCGACGGCGAGCGCATCGAAATCAAGAGCACTGGTGCATCAGCCGGATTCACCTTGCGGTAGGATGGCGTTTCCGTCATATCGGAAGGAAGCGCCCGCTGAGCCCGCAGCAGGGCGGCTTGCACGTCCACAGCTGCGGCGTCAATGCTGCGACCCTCCTCAAACTCGAGGGTCAGAGAAGTACTGCCCAGAATACTGGTTGAACTGATGGTCTTGAGGCCGGGTACGGTCTGGAACTGTTTTTCCAGCGGCAGTGCCACTGAGCTGGCCATGGTTTCGGGGTTTGCCCCGGCAAAGTTGGCCGAGACATTGATAACCGGCGTGTCGTAGCTGGGCAGGGCTGCAACTGGAATGCTTCGGTAGCCGATTACTCCGGCCAGCACAATGGCCAGATTCAACAGCACCGTCATCACCGGACGGCGTATGAACAACTCGGAGATATTCATGGTTTCGAGGTCCCTGCGGCCTGCGAACCTGCCGGCTTGCTGGCGTCCGCTGGCGCAGGATTGGACGCGCCAATTTTTGGTTCTCTGGCGCGCTCCACCAAGGGGCTGCCGGGCCGCACGTTTTGCTTACCGTCCATCACGACAACGTCGCCAGGCTGTATGCCGGTCACAGCGGCCTCACCGGCCTCCGAATACACCACCTTGACGGGTTGGGGCCTGGCTTTGCCCGCTTCCAGCACATACACAATGGTGCCGCGCGGGCCTTGCACTATGGCGGCCTGCGGGATGGTGGTGGCGTTGGCCAAGGTGCTAACGGTTTGCGAGATTTCCACATAAGCGCCCGGCCACAGCTTGCCTTCCTTATTGGGGAACACGGCCTTGACCTGAATGGTGCCGGAACCGCTATTGACGCTGTTGTCAACAAATTGCAGTCGACCCTTGTAGCTACCCCCGCCATCGGCCAGTCTGGCCGTAACGGCAGCGCCGCCACCCTTAAGTGCAGCTAGTGCGTCGGGCAAATTGCGTTGCGGAATGCTGAAGGCCACTGCAATGGGGTCCAACTGGGTAATGGTGACCAGTGGCGTGGTGTTGGCTTGAACCAGACTACCGGTGGACACGCTGACGGCTCCTACACGGCCCGATATCGGAGCGGCAAGCCGGTCATACGATAGAGCCACATGCGCTGAATCGATGGCAGCTTGGTCCGCTACGGTGCTGGCGGTAGCCGACCTCACCAAGGACTGTGTCGTATCGACAGCTCCCTGGGAAATAAAGTTTTGTTCGAGAAGTTGTTTGGATCGTTCAAACTGGCGCTGGGTATCAGCCAGAGTGGCCTGATCTTTTACCAGCTGGGCACGTGCCTTGGCCAGATTGGCTTCATCGGTGCGAGAGTCCAATGTAAACAGCAACTGGCCTGCCTTGACAAACTGGCCCTCAGAAAAATGCACTTTGGACACAGTGCTTGTGACTTGGGAACGCAGGTCCACACTGGTTAGCGCGCTGACGACGCCATTCCCTTGCAGGTTCATCGCAAAGTCCCGCTTTTGCGCCTTGACCGTGCTGACGGTGACAGGTTGCAAAGGTGCTGAGGCAGCAGCGGCAGGTGCGCTTGCAGTGGCAGCGGGTCCGGCTGAGGGTGCGCCTGCATCCGGCTTTGCGGAGCATCCCTCCAAGGCGATAACTGATATTGAATAAATGGCTAGAAGGGCGCAACGGACAGCAGTTTTCATGGTGCTAAATGATAGGGCCGCATTCTTAAATGCGAATGACCCGCGTGAAAAGGAAGCAAATCTTTGGTAAAGATTAGTTGGTGGCGCCCTGCGCCAGGGCCGCGTCGCGGCTAGCGGCAAGCGCTTGTGGATTGACTTCGTCCAAGGTGTTCCAACCTAGCAAGTGCTGTTGTGTCACATTGCACAAGGCCGTTATCCATTCGGGGTCGTCATTCAGGCAGGCAATGTAATGGAACTCTTTACCGCCCGCGTGCAAAAAGGCCTCACGCGCCTCCATATTGATTTCTTCCAATGTCTCAAGGCAGTCGCTGGTAAAGCCGGGGCACAGCACGTCAACACGTTTGACTCCCGCTTTGCCCATGGCAATCAGGGTCGGCTCCGTATAGGGTTCCAACCATTTGGCACGGCCGAGGCGCGATTGAAACGTGACTTGGTATTGCGCTTTGGTCAGACCCAGCTTGTTGCTCAGCAGGCGCGCGGTTTTGAAACATTCGCAATGGTAGGGGTCGCCCAAATGCAAGGTTCGCTCGGGTACTCCGTGAAAGCTCATCACCAGCTTGTCGGGTTTGCCATTCCTTTTCCAATATCTCTCGACGCTTGCGGCCAGTGCGGCGATGTAGTCGGGATGGTCGTGGTAGTGGTTAACAAAGCGCAGTTCGGGGATTGCGCGGCAGCCTTGTGCCCACTGATAAACCGCATCAAAAACGCTGGCCGTGGTGGTTGCCGAATATTGCGGGTAGGCGGTTACGACCAGCACACGGGTAACGCCCTCGGCTTTCATTGCATCGAGTTGCGAGGCGATGGATGTGCTGCCATAGCGCATGGCCCAGCGAACTTTGACGTGGTGGTTGCGCTGACCCAGCCAACCTTGCAGCAACTTGGCCTGCTTTTCGGTCCAGATCTTCAGCGGCGAGCCCTCAGGCGTCCAGATGCTGGCGTATTTGGCTGCCGACTTGGCCGGGCGAAAGCGCAGGATGATGCCGTGCAGGATGAGTAGCCAGAGCAGGCGTGGAATCTCCACTACCCGCTGGTCGCTCAAAAATTCGGCCAGATAGCGGCGTACCGCTTTTGGGGTGGGTTCGTCGGGAGTGCCCAGGTTGCACAACAGTACAGCGGTGCGGGGAGTCTGGCCATGGGCGTAGGTGGGTTCGGGGGAAAAAGGCATGCGGTATTCTCCCGCACCTATGCTCGAAATTTCACGCATCCAGGCAATAACCCTGGACCTAGACGATACCTTGTGGCCAATTTGGCCCACGATTGCCGTAGCCGAGCTGCGTTTGCAGAATTGGTTGAGTGCGCAGGCACCTGCCACCGCAGTACTTTTTAGGAACCCCCAACTACGCCATGTCTTGCGCGAACAGGTTGCTGCGGCTTGGCCGCAACGCCACCACGATCTGAGTTTTATGCGCAGGGAGATGATTCGCCATGGTCTCCTGGCCTGTGGCGAAGATCAGTCGTTGGCAGAGCCTGCATTTGCAGAATTTTTTGCGGCACGTCAGGAGGTCAAGTTGTTTGAAGACAGCCTGCCGGCGCTGGAAAGTCTCTCTGCACGCTGGCCGGTGCTGGCTTTGTCCAATGGCAACGCGGACGTGAATCGCATCGGGATTGGCGCTTATTTTTGCGGCTCGGTCAGTGCGTGCGATGCGGGGGCGGCCAAGCCAGATGCACGAATTTTTTTGGCCGCGGCGGCCAAGCTGCAGGTTCCACCCGAAGCGATATTGCATGTTGGGGACGACGAAAGCATGGACGTTTTGGGCGCGCTGCAGGTTGGTATGCAAACCGCTTGGGTGAACCGCAGCGATAAGGTCTGGAGTTTCGATCAGCAGCCCGAGATCAGCGTCACTAGCATGGCAGAGCTCTGCGGCATGTTGTTTATTTAGCGTTCGGAAACGAACCGTCAATGCTGGGGGCTCAGGGTCAGCGTGCTTTGGGTGTGGGTGCTGATGTCGGCGGGATATAGGCGCTCGCGTACATAGCCGCCTTGGGCAAAACGCTCGGCCTGGTCGGAGTAGTAACTATCAAACAGCACTCCGCTCTGGCCTACGGGGTTGATGCCAATTGATTTTCCTGGTGAGCCAAAGTCGATTACACGGCGCGTGGACGGGCCGTAGCTAACTGCCCAGGGGGCGGGCCCCACAGGGCCGGACAAGTTGTTGGGCGTTTCACGTCCGCCCGGCACGGAAAAGGGGCCTACATTGAAAACCCTGTCGAATGGTTTTTGTATGCCCAGTGGGTGAACATGTGTGAGGGTGTGGGTGTTTGCCCAAGTCCAGTCGAGCAGACTAGCCCCGTAAAGTTTGCGCATATGTTGCAGGGTATTGCTCCAAGCAATCCGCACCGTTTCATAGCGATTTTCCTTTTGTGGCGTCTTGACATTGTCCCACCAGGGGGAGTAATTGCTGGCCGCAAGCAGAGGCAGGGCATGGTCTAGCATGGGTGAATCCAGTAGATTGTTGAACTGCTGCGCCCCGAGCTCATCCTCAAATACGGCCTTGGCTAGTTCATAACTCAATTGGCTGAACAGGCTGGCCGCCACGCTGTTGGACTCGTAGCAGCCATCCCACTTTTGCAGCGGTTCTAAAAAAGCGCGGTCGACCGGGTCGGTAGTCAGTTGTTCCATCATCGGCATCAGCCCGGCAAGCACACGTTTTGGGTAGTCGTTGCAAGTATTGAGTTGCAGCTTGGCGGCGGCGTCCATATCCCATCGGGTCTTGTTGTTCTGCAGCGCATCGTCCAGGCGCTTGGCCCGGTCAGGTAGCAAGTAGTAACCCGGCACGGGTACCACGCTGCCGGGTTGTTGGTTGGCCGAGACGATGTAGCCGCGTTGCGGGTTCTCTTCCTGCGGGTTGAAGCTAAAGTTGTAGTAGCCCGGTTTTTCCGCTTCGCCTTTGCTGGCGTCCAGAATAAAGAGCGGGTTGACACCTTGGGGACGCTGGGGCAGCTTTGCTGCCGCCCACCAGGCTATATCTCCCTTGGCGTTGGCCCAAAGGATATTGAGGCCGGGTGCATGGATCTGCTCCGCGGCGGCGCGGGCTTTCTCACGCGTGTCAGCGCGGTTCAGCGCGTACAAAGCTTCGAGAATCGGATTTTCGGTCTCCAGAAAGGCCCACCACATGGCAATCGGGGTGGTGCCATAGTCTTCCTTGAAGGCGTCGGTGATGATGGGCCCGTGCGGGCCACGACGCAGCGTGAGCACCGTATCTGGTGCGCCCTTTACCTTGATATTTTCGGTGTGCTGTTGCATTTCAACCCACTGACCGGCCTGCCAAACCTGGTTGGAATTGGCGGGATTGACCTTTTCCGCGATGAGGTCGATGTCATCGTTCTCGAACATGGTGATGCTCCAGCCAAACTGAGCGTTGTGGCCCAGCAAAGCGAGCGGATTAAGTGCCTGGTAGTGGCCGTACAAGTCAAAGTCTGGCGTTGTCAGGTGCGCCTCATACCAAATGGCGGGGACCGAGAAGCCAATATGGGGGTCACCCGCCAGCAGGGGTTTTCCACTTTGCGTGCGCTTGCCCGAGATAACCCAGGCGTTGCTGCCCTGGAATTCACCAATTCCAGCCGTATGCAACACATCGCGGCTGACTCGTGCAAGGTGGTTCAGTCCACTCCAGTCATTTTCCGATAGAGCCAGGGCCTGTTGCTGTGGAACCTTGTAAGCATCATTTTTCGGTTTCGTTTGCGCACTGGCTAGCGCGCCGTTCAGGCTTTGCAGGCCACCTTCCGGGTGACCCTCCACCTCAAACACGTCCAGATAACTGGGCCCCAGTTTGTCGCGGATATAGGTCATCAGCGGCTCGGTTTTGAAGGCGGCAGCAAAGCTATATGCCATGTAACCACTGACCGCGGCCGCATCTTCGGGTGTAAACGGGCGCTTGGAAATCCCAAGCAAGTCAAACTCCAGGGGAGCAGGGTGCCTGGACTGAAACTGGTTGACCCCGTCCAGATAGGCCATTAAGGCCTGGCTTGCAGCGCTGTTGGGGTCCATCCGGGCGATCATCACTTTGGCATGTTCGCGCAGGCCCAAAGTGCGAAATAGCCGGTCGGCGTCTAGCATGTTGGGCCCCAACACTTCAGCCAGTTCGCCATTGGCCAGGCGTCGCACCATCTCCATCTGGAAAAGGCGATCCTGCGCATGCACATAACCCAACGCTCGGTACAGGTCGGCTTCGTTTGCCGCGCGAATGTGAGGCACTCCGCGGTCGTCATATTGCACTGTGACCGCTGCCTTCAAGTGATCCAGGCTGACGTTACCTTTGCGCACCGGCAGCTTGGTATGGATATACCAGCCGCCGCCCAATCCACCCACGATGAGGAGCAAAGCCGCAACAGCTGCTATCGCGATGGCTATTTTCTTCATGCATTACTTCCGGTTGGCTTGCCAGCTAAGTCTAGCGCGTGTTGGCGTGGATCTGGCTGTTTCGCCCCGCCGCAAGGCCGCTCCGTAAGGCCCCTTCCAGCGTGGCGGGGTAAGGCCCTTGCACATAGTCGCCACAGGCCAGCAAGCCGGGTGCGATCTGTTGAGCGGGACGGACCAAACCAGGCGTGCAGGCGAAAGTCGCGCGCTTTTCAACCACGGTTTGCAACGCCACCAAATCCCGGACCGGTTGCAGCACGGCCAATTGGGAGCGCGCTTGCTGCAGCACTTTGGTCTGAAGCGCTGCCCGTTCGTCGCTGCTGGCGCTGACTACAAAGGCCAGTAAGCCCGTCGGGCCACCCAGTTGGCCACGGTCAAACACAAACTGGGCTGGGCAGGCCGTGCTGCTGCGCAAAGCCAGCATGGGCTGGGGCAGACGCGCGCTACCCGCCTGCACATACACCGTGGCAATGCTTTCATAGCGCAGGCTTGCGGCCAGAGTCGCCCAGTTGCGCATGGCTTGGGCAGTTGTGCTTTGATCCGTGGGCTTGGCCAAAACCTGGCTGGCTACAGATGAAGATGTGGCCCAGATTACAGAGTCGAAAGCCTCTCCATTTATCCGCCAACTGCCCTGACGCTCCAGGTCTTCTATTCGTTGCCCCAGTTTCAATGTTGCACCTTGCTTGCTAAGCCACTCTGCGGCTGCATCCGGAAAAAGGCAGGACAAATCCGTGCGCGGCAGCAGCAAATTGGAACTGCCTTTGCCACCCAATAACGAGTCTTTGAGTACGCGCAAAAAGACCTGACCACTGGCTCGTTCAGCCGGCGTGTTGAGCGCTGAGACACACAGCGGCTCAATCAATGTTTGCAGCACGGTATGTGAAAGTCCCCGGCATAGGTCAGCAACCGACTGGTTGGGCGCGCATTGAAAACCCGAGAGTTGCCAGCGACTGGTCGTCCGGAGCAGGGACCACTTATCGGCCAGGCTCCAGCCCCCGGCGGTAAATATGCCGGCGACTACGTCAAGCGGCATGGGCCAGTCGTGTAGCCGAATACCTTCACCATCAGGAAACAGCAAGGTGAGCGGCAAGCGCAGCAGGGCAGCATCGGGGTCCACACCCACGGTGCGCATTAGTGCCAGAGTGTCTGAATAGGCACCAATCAGGATGTGTTGGCCATTGTCTAAAGTTGCCTCAGTGCCATCGGGCATGCGGCATGGCAGCGCTCGTGCGCGGCCACCCCAATGGCGCGCGGCTTCAAAAACGGTGACTTGATGACCTTCCTGCGTGGCCCCAATGGCCGCTGCCAGCCCAGCCCAGCCGCCGCCGATGACCGCGACCTGTGCTGGGTTCACATGCGTCCCAGGGCTTGCACTTTCCAGGCCAGCCAGAGCTTGCGTGCAGGGGTGAGCTTGATGCGCTGATGCAAAACCTGAAAGTTTTCGGCCTCAATTTCGCGCAGCAAGGTCCTGTAAATGCTGGCCATCATCAGGCCCGGCTTTTGTGAGCGTCGGTCGGCCGCCGGCAGAAGCGCCAGTGCTTGGTCATACAAACTGTGGGCACGCTGCGCCTGAAACTGCATCAGCGCGGTGAATCGATCCGAATAGCCACGTTTCAGGATCTCATGTGCTTTCACGTCAAAGCGCTTGAGTTCATCAATCGGCAGGTAAATGCGTTCGCGCAGTGCGTCTTCGCCCACGTCGCGAATGATGTTGGTAAGTTGCAGAGCCTGCCCCAGGGTGTGGGCATAGGCCGTGGTGGCAGGGTCGGTCTGGCCAAAAATGCGGGCGGCAACCTCTCCGACTACGCCGGCCACTAGGTGGCAGTAACGCTGCAAATTGGTGTAATCCAAATAGCGAGTCTGTTGCAGGTCCATTTGGCAGCCTTCAATAACGCCATGCAGGTGGCGCGCCTCGATTCCGTAGTTGGCCGCGCGGGGCATCAGCGCCTTCATCACCGGGTGGCTGGGTTGGCCGCCAAAGGCCTGCGCTACCTCACCATTCCACCAGGCCAATTTGGTTGCGGCCACACCGGGGTCGGTCATCTCGTCCACCACGTCGTCCACTTCGCGGCAAAAAGCATAGAAGGCGGTGATGGCGGCGCGCCGTGGCGCGGGTAGGAACAGGAATGCGTAATAAAAGCTGCTGCCTGAGGCCACGGCCTTTTGCTGGACATATTGTTCAGGGGTCATATGCCTATTGTCACATCCATAGTGCGCGCCAACCCATCACGACAAAGTCCCATGCGCGCAGTGTGGGGCGTTGTCGCAGGGTGGCGAATTGCAGCGCTTCGATCTTGTCCAGGATGCGCAACCCGCCTTGCACTACCAAACGCAGTTCCCAACCGGCGCGTCCGGGTACGCGGTGTACCAGTGGGGCGCCAAAATCCATGGTGCTGCGGGCCTCTTGCACACAAGCTTTGAGCATCGCGGTAATTGCCGGGGTTTGGCGCAGGGCCAGCAGGTCGGCTTCATCCACTTGGTGCCGGCCCTTGGTTTCAGCGGTGAAGTAATGTCGTCCGCGTGGAATGTCCACGCTGGGGTCCTGCCAGAAGTTGATGCGTTGCAGGGCCGTGCAAATGGCATCGCTTTGCAGGAGGGCATCGTTGTCAGATACGCCATACAGATGCAGCAGCAAACGGCCCACTGGATTGGCGGAACGGCGGCAGTAGTCGCGCAGTTCGGCTTCATCTGTGTAGCCTGCGTGGTCGCGCGTCTTGGCAATGTCCTGGGCAAAGGCGTCTAGCAGGTCGTGCAGCAATTGAACCGGCAACCGCTGCGTGTGGATTGCGGTGCCCAGTGCAGCGAAGACCGCCGCCCAGCGCGGGTCCGGCGTTTCGACACCGACCGTTGCGTGCGTTGACACCAAAACCAGTTGCTGACGATACGCCGTCAGTGCTTCCAGTCGCTCCTGCGCCGACTCGCTTCCCTCGTCGGCAATATCGTCCGCAGTCCGGGCGAAGTGGTAAATCGCAGCAATGGGAGCGCGCAAGTGCGCGGGGCAGAGCACAGACGCCACCGGAAAGTTTTCGTAATGCTCTATGGATGCGGCTTTAGCTGGGCTTGTCATAGGGGGATTTTGCCCTGTCGCTTGACATGTTTTTTCTCTTACAATAAATTAATAACCAATCGGTCATTAAAAACACTGGCCCGATTCCACTCCAAATTTCATATTTCAGGTCCTACCCATGGTTCGAAAGCATTTTTCTTCGTGTATTTCGCTGTTGCTTGCCTTAAGCGTGCTGTCTGGCTGCTCCAAGCCGACACCGGCCGAAGAGCCGGTGCGTGCTGTCAAGGTTATGACCGTGGGGGCGGACGCGCAACACAGCAGCGTCGAGTATTCGGGTGAAGTGCGCGCCCGTGTGGAGTCGCGTCTGGGATTTCGGGTGGCAGGCAAGATCATCCGGCGCCAAGTGGAACTCGGCCAAAAAGTTCGCGCTGGTGAGGTTTTAGCGCAACTTGATCCGCAGGATTACAAGCTGAACGTAGACGCGGCGCGCGCGCAAGTTGCCGCTGCAGCGACCAATCGTGATCTGGCTGCCGCAGACTTCCGTCGTTTTAAAGACCTGCGCGAACAGAACTTCATCAGCAGCGCCGAACTGGAACGGCGCGAGACCACTTTGAAAGCGGCACAAGCTCAGTTTGACCAGGCACAAGCCCAATTGAACGGGCAGGGCAACCAGGTTGGTTACACCACCCTTGTTGCCGATGTCTCGGGAGTCGTGACTGTTGTGGATGCCGAAGTGGGGCAGGTGGTTGCTGCCGGTACCCCGATCGTGCGAATTGCCCAGGACGGCCCGCGTGATGTGGTCTTCTCGGTGCCCGAGGACAAGGTGCAGGCCGTTCGCGTGGGCACTGCAGCGCAGGTGTCGCTCTGGGCTAGCCAGCAGACTTTGCTCGGCAAGGTGCGCGAGGTGGCGGCCAGCGCCGACCCGGTTACCCGCACCTATAGCGTCAAGCTCACCATGGATGGCAAAGAGGTGCTTCCCTTGGGGGCCACGGTGACAGTGACCGCGGCGGCATTTGCCCACGGTGACAAACCGGTTATCAAGCTTCCCACCAGTGCGCTGCTGCGAGATGGCAATAGCAGTGCGGTATGGCTGCTGGACAAGGCCAGCATGACGGTGCAGCTAAAACCGATCGGAATCGCCACGGCAGACGGTAATGACGTCGTTATCAGCAGTGGGCTGGAGCCTGGCATGCTGGTGCTGGTGGCCGGCGTGCACGTGTTGCAACCTGGACAAAAAGTGACCTTGTACCAGGCGGCCCGGGCTGAGGCCGCAGTGACACCGGCATCCGCTGCGGCGAAGTGAGTTGCATATGAAGCAGGAACAACCCCAAGCGGGATTCAATCTCTCCAAATGGGCTTTGGAACATGGGCCACTGACTCGCTACCTGATGGTGGTTTTGATGCTGCTGGGCGTGGCGGCCTACTTCCAACTCGGCCAGGATGAAGACCCGCCATTTACTTTTCGCGCGATGGTCGTACAAACCTACTGGCCCGGCGCGACTGCGCAGCAGGTGGCAGAGCAGGTCACCGACAAACTGGAAAAGACCCTCCAGGAAGTGCCCTACGCAGACAAGATTCGTAGCTATTCAAAGCCTGGCGTGTCGCAGATCACGCTGGAGTTGCGCGATTCGTCCAAGCCCTCCGAGGTGGCCAATGTCTGGTACACGGTACGCAAGAAGATTGGAGATATGCGCAATACCCTGCCGCAGGGCGTGCAGGGGCCGTTTTTCAACGACGACTTTGGTGACGTTTACGGTGTGATCTACGCGCTGGAAGGCGACGGCTTTAGTTACGCAGACCTCAAAACCTTTGCTGATGCAGCAAAACTGGAACTGCTGCGGGTGCCGGATGTGGGCAAGGTGGCTCTGTTTGGTGATCAGGACGAAAAGCTGTTTGTCGAGATTTCACAAAAACGCCTGGCCCAGATGGGGCTGGACATGAACCAATTGTTGTCCCAACTCAGCCAGCAAAACGCAGTGGAGAGTGCAGGCGCCGTGCAAACGCCATTGGATGTGGTGCAGATCCGGGTGGGCGGCCAATTCAAAGTGGTAGACGAACTGCGCGCCATGCCGATACGGGGCAGTTCGGGCAATCAGTTTCGTCTCGGGGATATCGCCGACATTCGCCAAGCTTATATTGATCCGCCGAGTGTGAAGGTGCATAACCAGGGCAAAGAGGTTATCGCCCTGGGCGTATCCATGGCCAAGGGCGGCGACATCATCAAGCTGGGCAAATCTTTAAACAAGGCCTTTGCCAAGATCGAAAAGACACTGCCCGCAGGCATCACCCTGTCTCAGGTGCAGGACCAACCGCGTGCCGTTTCCAATTCGGTGGGCGAGTTTGTGCGCACCTTGATTGAAGCCGTGGTGATCGTGCTGGCGGTGAGCTTTGTGGCACTGGGCTTTCACCGCCGCCCAGGTGAACATCCGCTTTGGAAGCGCTATTACGTGGACCTCCGCCCGGGGCTGGTAGTGGGTATCACGATTCCGCTGGTGCTGGCCGTCACCTTTCTGGCTATGCAGTACTTTGACATTGGGTTGCACAAGATTTCCCTGGGCTCACTCATCATTGCGTTGGGTCTGCTGGTGGACGACGCCATCATTGCTGTGGAAATGATGGTGCGCAAAATGGAGGAGGGCTACGACAAGGTGCGCGCTGCCACTTTTGCCTACGAGCTCACTGCCATGCCCATGCTGACCGGGACGCTGATTACCGCAGCGGGCTTTTTGCCCATCGGTATGGCCAAGTCCATGACGGGTGAATACACCTTTGCCATCTTTGCTGTGACAGTCATTGCACTGGTGTTGAGTTGGATTGTTTCGGTCTACTTTGTGCCCTACCTAGGCACCGTGCTGCTCAAGGTTAAGCCCCATGTGGTGCAAATCGGTGAGGGTGAAGCGCCAAGCCAGGAGCACTTCGATACGCCGTTTTATGTGGGTTTTCGCCGGCTCTTGAACTGGTGCATAACGCATCGCTGGATCACCATTGGAGCCACGGCACTGGTATTTGCACTGGGCATTGTGGGCATGGGCCAGGTGCAGCAGCAATTCTTCCCCGATTCGGCGCGGCCAGAAATTCTGGTGGATACCTGGTTCCCGGAAGGCACATCCTTTGCTGCCAACGAGGAAGTGTCGCGACGCATTGAAGCGCGGTTTCTGAAAGAAGAGGGCGTTACCAAGGTAACCACCTGGATTGGTTCCGGCCTGCCGCGCTTCTACCTGTCACTGAACCAGATATTCCCGCAAAGCAATGTCTCGCAATTCATGCTGGTATCTAAAGACCTCAAGGCACGGGAGACCTTGAAGGTCAAGCTGCCAACTTTGCTGGCGCAAGAGTTCCCTGAGGTGCGAGGGCGCGTGCAGTTGCTGCCCAATGGCCCACCGGTGGAGTATCCCGTGCAGTTCCGTGTGGTCGGACCTGACCCGGTAGTGCTGCGCGGCTATGCAGATGCCGTTAAGACCGCCATGCGCGCCAGCCCCAATACCCGTGGCGTCAATGACAACTGGCATGAGTCCATCAAGGTTCTGCGTCTGGATGTGGACCAGGCCAAGGCACGCGCCCTGGGTGTGACGAGCCAGTCCATTGCGCAGGCAGCCCGCACCATTCTTTCGGGCAGCACCATTGGCCAGTACCAAGAGGGCGACAAGTTGATTGATATCGTTTTGCGCCAGCCGCTGGAAGAACGCAACGCGATTACTGACATTGGCAATGCCTATTTGCCGACAGCATCGGGCAAATCGATACCGCTTACGCAAATTGCAAAGCCCGTTTTTGTCTGGGAGCCCGGCGTGATGTGGCGCGAGAACCGCGACTACGCCATTACCGTGCAATGCGACATTGTCGAAGGTCTGCAAGGTGCTACGGTGACGGCGGAACTGCAACCAAAGCTCAATGAAATCAGTGCCCATTGGCCTGCCGGTTACCGCATCGACGTGGCTGGTGCGGTGGAGCAAAGCTCCAAAGGATCTGACTCCATCGTTGTGGGCGTTCCGGTGATGTTGTTTATTACTTTCACGCTGCTGATGCTTCAGTTGCACAGCTTCAGCCGAGCTACTTTGGTCTTTTTGACAGGGCCACTCGGAATCGCGGGTGTAGCGGGCGCGTTGCTGCTGCTGAATCGCCCTTTCGGCTTTGTTGCACTGTTGGGCGTGATTGCCCTGATGGGCATGATCCAGCGCAACTCGGTGATTCTGATCGACCAGATTGAGCAAGACCGGGCCGCCGGGGTACCTGCATGGGAGGCGATTGTGGAGTCGGCAGTGCGCCGCTTGCGCCCGATCGTGTTGACTGCAGCTGCCGCTGTTCTGGCCATGATTCCACTTTCCCGGTCGGTTTTTTGGGGGCCAATGGCTGTGGCGATCATGGGCGGTTTGATTGTTGCCACGGTTTTGACGCTGCTGGCTTTACCCGCTATGTACGCCGCTTGGTTCCAAGTTCGCAAAGACACCCCCGCAGCAGGTTAAAATAGCAGACTTACCGATTTTGAATGGGTTGCATTGGTAGGACAAAAGCTTTGTCCGGCAGTGTTTAACTTGTTTGTATTTTTTGCGCGGGTGGCGAAATTGGTAGACGCACCAGGTTTAGGTCCTGACGGTAGCAATACTGTGGGGGTTCGAGTCCCCCCCCGCGCACCACCTTGATAGAAATTGCGGAACAGGTGCCGTCGCTAGACGGTGCCTGTTTTCTGCCCCAATTAGGAGATAGACCATGGCAGTTACTGTTGAAACTCTGGAAAAGCTGGAACGCAAGATCACGCTGACGCTGCCTGTTGGCATCATTCAAAGCGAAGTCGAGTCGCGCCTGCGCAAGCTCGCACGCACGGTGAAAATGGACGGTTTCCGTCCTGGCAAGGTTCCCATGAACGTGGTGAGCCAGCGTTATGGCTATTCAGTGCATTACGAGGTGATGAACGATAAGGTTGGCGAGGCTTTCGCTACCGCCGCCAACGAAGCCAAGTTGCGCGTGGCGGGTCAGCCCCGTATCACAGAGTCCGAAGCCTCAGTCGAAGGTCAGATGGCTTTTGACGCCATTTTTGAAGTTTTCCCAGAAGTCAAGATCGCCGATCTGTCCACCGCCGAAGTGGAAAAGATCAGCACGGAAGTTACCGACGCGGCCATCGACAAGACAGTTGAGATCCTGCGCAAGCAGCGTCGCACCTTCGCCCAGCGCGCGCAGGACTTGGCTGCACAAGATACCGACCGCGTGACCGTGGATTTCGAAGGCAAGATTGACGGTGAGCCTTTTGCCGGTGGAAAGGCTGCCGATTTTCAGTTCATCTTGGGCGACGGCCAGATGCTGAAAGAATTTGAAGAAGCCACTCGTGGCATGAAGTCGGGCGAAAGCAAGACCTTCCCGCTGGCCTTCCCGGCTGACTACCATGGCCAGGACGTAGCCGGCAAGACTGCCGACTTTATGGTCACGGTCAAGAAGATTGAAGCGGCCCATCTGCCCGAAGTCGACGGCGCCCTGGCCAAGACGCTTGGTATTGCAGACGCAACGGTTGAAGGCCTGCGCGCTGACATCACCAAGAACCTGCAACGCGAAGTCAAGTACCGCCTGTTGAATCGCAACAAGCAAGCTGTAATGGATGCGCTGATCTCTAAAGCAGAACTCGACCTACCCAAGTCCAGCGTGCAAGCTGAACTTGACCGCATGGTCGAAGGTGCCCGCGCTGATCTGAAGCAACGTGGCATCAAAGACGCTGACAAAGCGCCGATTCCTGACGATATCTTCCGCCCTCAAGCGGAGCGTCGCGTGCGTCTGGGTCTGGTGGTTGCAGAATTGGTTCGTTCCAGCGACCTGTCGGCCAAGCCTGATCAAATCAAGGCCCACATCGACGAACTGGCAGCCAGCTACGAGAAGCCCGCTGACGTGGTGCGTTGGTACTACGGAGACAACCGCCGTATGGCCGAAGTGGAAGCCATCGTGATTGAAAACAATGTCACCGAGTATGTGCTGTCCAAGGCCAAGGTGAGTGAGAAGTCGGTATCGTTTGACGACCTGATGGCGCAAAACTAATCTGTTTGCAGTTTGGTAAATGGGGCTTGTGCGGGGCTTGCAGTTCCGCACCAAAGCCCCATTTGCTTTTTGCTCTTGGTTTTTAGTTAAAGTTAGTAGACATTTTTGGAGACGCTATGAACGTGAAATATGCAGCGCCTAGCGCTTTGGACATTCAAGGCCTAGGCATGGTGCCTATGGTTATCGAGCAATCGGGCCGCGGTGAGCGCTCCTATGACATTTATTCGCGTCTGCTCAAAGAGCGCGTGATTTTTTTGGTTGGTCCGGTTAATGATCAGACCGCCAATCTGGTGGTAGCACAGTTGTTGTTTTTGGAGAGCGAAAATCCTGACAAGGATATTTCCTTTTATATCAACTCGCCCGGCGGCTCGGTCAGCGCAGGCATGGCGATTTTTGACACCATGAACTTCATCAAGCCTGATGTGTCCACTTTGTGCACCGGAATGGCTGCCAGCATGGGCGCCTTCTTGTTGGCTGCTGGTGCAAAGGGCAAGCGCTTTTCGCTGCCCAACTCCAAAGTCATGATCCACCAACCCTCAGGCGGAAGTCAGGGTCAGGCAACCGAGATCGAAATTGCCGCGCGCGAAATCTTGAAAACGCGTGAGCAACTTAACAAGATTTTGGCTGAGCGCACCGGTCAACCGCTGGACAAAATTGAACGCGACACTGAACGCGACTACTACATGACCGCGGATGAGGCCAAG
>CAIQYP010000148.1 GCA_903876045.1 uncultured beta proteobacterium
GCGGGAATAGCTCAGTTGGTAGAGCGATACCTTGCCAAGGTATAGGTCGAGAGTTCGAGCCTCTTTTCCCGCTCCATGGTTTCTCTGTAAAAAGCCCATCCTCTGGATGGGCTTTTTGCTGTGTGGCATTGGCTCAATAGAGCAAAGTGACAGAAGAAGCACGGCGAAGTCCGGTGCGACACCGAAGGCTACGCGTTACACAAGACGCGTCAGAAGCCATTCCAAGAGGTTGGATTGCAGCGAATTACGCAAGTGAGCAGCGGCAAAGTACCGCTTATAAATTAAATGAATAGGGGAGACAAGATGATCAAAGAGCAGACGTCCAATGACAGTGGGCGCGGAGACTTTCGAATTGAAAGTGACTGCGGTCTGCAAAGCCGGCATTGGGCCACTACCAGCGCCAACGAACTCATGGTGCATGACCGTTCATTGGCGGTAGCTATGGCTGCCAAAAGCCTGAGCGTCGCCTGTAAGGGTGAAATCCGGGTGGTCTATGCGCCCACAGGCGAAGTGATTTTCAGGAAGCAAAACTGAGTTGAAGGCCAGTCGCGCAGGGTTCAGAACAAACGTCCAAGCGAGGCAACTGCAATAGTTAAAAAGCCCAGCGTCAGATTGATTCCGATCAGTTGACGAATCCGGCCCAACGCCGCTCCCCCGGTTGGCCAGTCCTGAACTGCTACGGCAGCCTTGAGCTTTGGGTAGGGGTCAAGAAAAACAAAGACAAAGATACCGCTCATCACGAGTCCAAGCAACAGCATGAGATGCCAGTGCAGTGGCGCTTGTTTCATGCCGACAAAAAGCAAGGTCGCCAACCCACTGGAAATAGTAGAGGCCACTGCCCCCCATACCCAGGGAAAAAAGCGAGCGAACACTGCAGCCCAAAGCGAAAGTCGCGCGGGCGGCGCCAACTGCGCTGCGGCGACCGGGCGCAGGCATACCCAGGCGAAGAACATGCCGCCCACCCACAGTACGACGCCAATCAAATGAAAGAATAAGAAAATCGGGTGCATGGGGGAGTAATGTTCCAGTTAAAGTTGAACCAATGTAGCACCACCGCTGACTCGATTCTTGGTGCTACGAGGACCTGAGTAGGCAAGTTAGCAATGACAAAAATTTTGATTGTTGATGATCAAGAGGATGCAAGGATCATCATTCGCCTGATGCTGCGCAAACATGCCACCGTGCTATGGGAGGCTGAAAATGCTGCGTCTGGTTTACAGATGATCAAGGAAGTCAGACCTGACGTCGTCCTCTTTGACATCGTTATGCCTGGCACGATCAATGGCTTTCATGCGTGTGAAATGGTCAAATCAGATTCTGAACTTGCCGACATCTTTGTAATTCTGATGTCCGGACTGAATGATCTGAAAGATTTTGAGGAAGCACGGCGCAGCGGAGCAAACGCCTACTTTGTAAAACCTTTTAATCTGAGCAGACTGGTCGAAGTGGTCACCAACCACAAGCAATACGCGAGCACCTTTTTGCTTGAGAATTTTCGCTAACTTGGGAATTGCTTCGCTCAGACGAAAGGTCGCTAAGGCATAGGTCGCGAGTTTGACCCCCGGTTCACGCGGCATCGGTGTCATCAATTCTTCATGTACTTGCCATGATTGGGTCATGCCGGGTTTAGACAATTTCGTGCATGAACACCATGAACGAAAACAGCATGATCACGCGCGACGATGTCGTTGCGCAACCCGCAATTGCACTCCGTGATCAAGCGCAAAAGACCAAGCCCGCTTGCATTGAAGTCTCCTGGGCCAAGCATCAGGACGAGGTTCGTGCTGCGCAAAAGTTGCGCTTTGATGTGTTTGCCGGTGAGATGGGCGCACGCCTGAACACCTCCATCGCCGGTCACGATGTGGATTTGTTTGACAACTACTGCGAGCACCTGTTGGTGCGCGACCAGGCCACGCAGCAGGTCATCGGCACCTACCGCGTCCTCACCCCGGCACAGGCCAAACGGGTGGGGAGCACCTACAGTGATACCGAGTTTGATTTGACACGCCTGCGCGCTTTGCGCGAGCGCATGGTGGAGTTGGGCCGCAGCTGCGTTCACCCGGAGCACCGCCACGGCGGCGTCATCATGGCGCTGTGGGGTGCGTTGGCCGAGTTCATGACGCGCAATCAGCTCGACACCATGATTGGCTGCGCCAGCATCCCTATGCTGCACAACGGTGTGGTCAGTGGCGATGTGGCAGCCAGCATCTGGCGTCAATTGCAGGCCACCCATTTGGCACCGATTGAATACCATGTGCGTCCGCGTTTGCCGCTGCCGGTAGAGCAACTCGACGACACGCTTGCAGTGGAAGCCCCGGCACTGATCAAAGGTTATTTGCGCCTGGGCGCCAAGGTGCTGGGTGCACCGGCCTGGGACCCTGATTTCAACACCGCCGATTTGCCCATGTTGATGCGCATTGCGGATTTGCCGTCGCGCTATCGCAAGCACTTTCTGGGGGCGTAATGCGAGCCATCGCTGATTCCTTTGTCAGTGGCTGGCAGGGCGCTGATGGTGGTGTCGGGGATGAGCATGGGGACGATGCCCCCAAGATTCGCTATCGCGCAGTATTTATCTCTGACATCCATCTGGGCACTGCAGGTTGTCAAGCCGATGCGCTGCTGGATTTCATGAAGCACCACTCCAGCGAATACCTTTATTTGGTGGGCGATATCGTCGATGGCTGGCAACTGCGCCGCCGCTGGTTCTGGCCTCAGGCGCACAACGACGTGGTGCAAAAGCTGCTGCGCCGTGCGCGCAAGGGCTGTCATGTGGTGTTTGTGCCAGGCAACCATGATGAGTTTGCGCGCGGCTTTGTAGGCCACAAGTTTGGTGACATCACGGTACAGCGCGATACCGTGCACACCACCGCGCAGGGCGTATCGCTTTGGGTTACGCATGGCGACTATTTCGACGGTGTTATCCAGTGCGCCAAATGGTTGGCCTATTTGGGCGACAACGCCTATGAATTCACCCTCAAACTGAACCGCAGTTTGAACAGCTTGCGCGCACGCATGGGCTTGCCCTACTGGTCACTCTCGCAATACCTCAAAGGCAAGGTCAAGTCGGCGTTGAACTATGTGACCGACTTTGAAGTCGCCGTGGCAAAGGAAGCCAGACACCGGGGCCATGACGGTGTGGTGTGCGGACACATCCATCGTGCCGAAATGCGCGACATCAATGGCACGCTCTATTGCAACGATGGTGATTGGGTGGAAAGCCGCAGCGCCTTGGTCGAGCACATGGACGGACGTCTGGAGATTGTCTTTTGGGACGAACTGCTGGCCGCACATACTGAGGTACTGCAAAACGAAGCGATTCCTGCGGCTTGTTGATAACAGCGAAGCAGCAGCTTTTGCCTTTCAACGGTTCGGCTTTCTGATCGTCCATACGGCCATGCCCATCAGTGAAACGCCCACCAGTTGCACAGGACTCAATCGGGTGCCGTAGATGCCCCAATCAAACAACACTGCCGCCAGTGGATAGACAAATTGCAGCACAGCAATCTTGCCGAGCGTGAGCCGCGCCATGCCTGCAAAGAGAATGACGTACGCCAGACCGGTGTGAATAACGCCCAAGCCTGCAAGCCAGGCCCATGCAGAAGCTTGTTGGGGCCAACCTAATACGAACGGTGCCCACGCCAGCACCACAGTACCTACCCCGCATTGCCAGAACGATAGCGTGAAAGGGCTGATGACCTGCTTGGATTTGGCCAGCAACGTCACAGCGGCGTAACTCAAAGAGCCGCCCAAGCACAATAGCAGGCCCGCAATGTACTCGCTACTGGCTGGTTGCGCCGAAGCTATATCGTCGAGCAAACCTGTGGTCAGTGCCAGCCCGAGCAATGCAACGAGCGTAGCGATCCATTGGCTTCTGGACACGGGTTCACGCAAGAAGATAGCGCTGAACAAGATCACCCAGATCGGCTGAATATGAAACACCACGGTGGCCACCGCAATCGATGTGCGCGGAATGGCAGCGAAGAACATAGTCCAGTTCAGCAGCATCAGGCATCCGGTGGCGCATGCCACGGCAAGGCTTTTGCCGCTCAGTCGCAAGTCCTTCAAGGTGCCGCTGGCTGCACTCCATATAAGCAACGCCAGCGCTCCAAACGCGCAGCGAAACCAGACGGTGATCAACGGGTGCTGACCGGCCTCCTGCACAAAGACACCGATGGTGCCCAGCAAAGCGCCACCCGCCACCATGAGCCATAAGCCGTGCCGTTCATTCGTTGCATCCATGCCGACATTAGATACCCAGAAATTCAGATGGGCGGGTTGTGGGCCGAGGGCGCGCACGCTTCAACCCCAGTGAAGATGCCGTACTTTAGGGTTAGTCTCGGGTTACCGGGACTTCAACCATCTCTACGCCTATGCCAATCACCACATCCTCAGCTAGCGCCAGTCTCTTTGATGCCTTCTTTACCAATCGCAAGTTGCTCTTACTCGATGGTGCGCTGGCCACCGAACTGGAGCGGCGGGGGGCAGATCTGAATGATCCGCTATGGTCGGCCAAGCTGCTGATCGAGCAACCCGACCTGATTCGCCAGGTGCATCTCGACTACTTTCTGGCGGGGGCCGATGTGGCTACCACCGCCAGCTACCAGGCAACCTTTGAATCGTTTGCGCGTCGTGGTTACGACCATGCGGCTGCGGCGGCTTTGATGGCCGACTCGGTGCGCTTGGCCATAGAGGCGCGCGATGCGTTCTGGAGCGAGCCCGCCAATCGCGTCGGGCGTATACGGCCGCTGGTGGCCGCGTCGGTCGGTCCCTACGGCGCGATGCTGGCCGACGGCTCCGAATACAGAGGCCACTATGGCCTGACGGAAGAGCAGCTGATGGACTTCCACCGCCCACGCCTGCAAGTGCTGCTGCAAACAGGCGCTGACCTGCTGGCCTGCGAGACCATTCCCTGCCTGGCCGAGGCACGGGCCTTGGCTTGCTTGCTGACCGAGTTTCCCGGGGCGGCTGCGTGGATTAGTTTTTCCTGCTGTGACGGTATGCATAACAGCCAGGGCGAGTTGCTGTCAGATTGTGTTGCCGCACTGGACACTTATGCGCAGGTACTGGCGGTGGGGGTTAATTGCACCGCGCCGGAATACATCGACTCGCTGGTAGAGCAGGCCCGGGCGCATACGCGCAAGCCTGTGCTGGTCTATCCCAATTCGGGCGAGCACTACGATGCCACGCACAAACAGTGGCACGGCAATCCCAGTGCCTCGCATTTTGCCGAGCAGGCGCGCGGCTGGCATGCCCGCGGAGCGCGGCTGATCGGGGGCTGCTGCCGCACATCGCCCGAAGATATTGCGGCGGTCAACCGCTGGTGCAGTGCCCTATCGAATAGCTAATGGCGAATAGCTATTCGTAGGTGCCGAATTTCCTACGTTGACTTGTCCCCATGGACTTTTAGCCTGTAGTCTCTATAGGCCTGCGATATCCAGTCGCCAAGGCGTTTTCTCCCAGGCCAAACTTTCTTCGCGTAGAAGGTGTGCAGATTGGGGGTAGGCTGCAGCCCAGCCGTCGCGGCATTGCAGCGTAATGGCGGTAGCTTCGGCCTCTGGTTTCAACATGATCACGCCCAACAGATCCGGGTCTCTGCGCGCATGGCAAAGAATCACCGCCAGACGCAGGCATACAAGCTGCCGCACTAATTCCTGATCGTCTAACGCAGTTCCGAGCTTGCGCAGTTTGCCGCGATGCCCAAGTACCAGAACACTGAGACGGTGCATTTCAGACAGTGAGAAGCCCATCGCGTCCGCGTTGTCCAATATGTAGGCGCCGTGCTTGTGGTAATCGCTGTGGGAAATGCGGCTACCGATTTCGTGCAGTTCGGCAGCCCAATGCAATTCGCGCAAGGCCCGCTCGTCATCTCCGTCAGCGGGTTGATCAGATAGGCCGAATAGTTGTTGGCGCAATGTGCTGGCGACTCCTCCTACACGCCGACCGTGCACGGTATCTACGCCAAATTTGCTTGCCAGGCGGTTGACACTGTTGACCCGCAAATCACCCGAATAACCGGTGTCACCCAACAAATCGCAAATCAATCCGTGGCGCAGTCCACCGTTGGCCATCTCCATGGATTCGATGCGCAGCAATTGGAAGATGGCTCGCATCACGGCCAAGCCGCCGCCAATGATCGGCACGCGGTCTTCGCGCAAGCCTGGCATGCGCAAGTTGTCGATCGACTGGGCTGCTATCAAGCGGTCCAACAGCCAGTCCAAACCTTCTTTGGTCACATGCCCGCTGGGCCAACCAGCGGCCACCAGCACATCGCTCACCGCGCCTACGGTGCCGGCGGACCCGTATGCCGTGTCCCATTGCGCCGGGTTGTACGCATCAAAAGCTTCATCCAAAACCGCAGTAGCTGCGACCTCTGCCATTTCAAACGCCTTGCGGGTTAGCAGGCCATCGGGGAAGTAGCGATTCGACCAGGCAATACTGCCCACCCGATAAGACTCCATGGTCTTGGGAATAAGGCCTTGCCCAAGAATCATCTCGGTCGATCGCCCGCCAATGTCAATCACCAAACGGCGCTCATCGGACGCCGGCAGCATGTGCGAAACGCCCTGGTATATCAGGCGCGCTTCCTCCCGACCGGAGATGACCTCAATGGGAAAGCCCAGAATCGCGCTGGCACCTTTCAAGAAGTCTTCACGGTTGCGTGCCTCGCGCAGGGTCTGGGTGGCAACTGCCCGCACTTCTGTTGGCTTGAAACCTGCCAGTCGCTCGCCAAAGCGGGCCAGGCAATCCCAACCCGCTTGCATGGCCAATGGCGTCAGGTTGCGGTCTCCGTCCAAGCCGGCACCTTGGCGCACGGTCTCTTTGATGTATTCGGTGCGTTGGAATTCGCCGTGATCGATGTGCCCAATTTCAAGGCGAAAACTGTTGGACCCCAGGTCTACAGCGGCAAGGCGACTTTCAGATGGCATGTGTTGGTACGGGTTGCATTTTCTGCGTTTGGATGTTTTGCATCGGCCCTTGATCCGGGCTCTTTAGTCAATGCAGCGCAATGTTAGAGCATGCTGCATTGGTATTTCATATTTGTGACAGATTAACCCAGGTTCTTCACAAGTGATTCATTTTCATGTCACTAACCTGTCACGCGCGACATCGAGAATCCATCCCATGCGTTTGTATCTTGTGCTGAATAGAAATCCAGGTTAAGGCCATGAGCACACGCACCACATCCACCTACGGAGCCGATGCTTCTGGTCTGATTTGCGGTTTCCTTTTCGACGATGGTGGTGAGGGCAAACCTCTCAGCACGGACGAAGCCTTGCTGTGGTTGCGTCAGGACGCGTTGGCCACCGCACAGTCGCCAGGCTTCGTCTGGCTGCACTTCAATCTGGCGCACATCGCCGCCGAGAAGTGGATGCGCGAGCACGTCACCCTGTCGGATCAGTTCTACGAGTCACTGCGTGACAGCTCGCGTTCTACGCGTGTGGAGTTGGACGACGACATGCTGGTGGCCGTGGTCAACGACGTTCACTACGACTTTGCCTTCGAACCCTCCGACATCTCCACGCTTTGGTTATCCGTAGGCCCTCGTCTGGTCGTCAGTGCACGGCTGCAACCGTTGCGCTCAATTGACCGATTGCGCGATGCGGTCAAGCGCGGCGCCAAACTCAACTCGTCGGTCGAGTTGCTGGTGCACCTGATGCATGACCAGGGTGATGTGCTGGTCAACATCGTGCGCAGCATTACCACTCGCGTCGATGGCATTGAAGACACGTTGCTGGCTGGCCGCCTGGAAAAAAAGCGTGCAAATCTGGGGTCCCTGCGTCGCCTGTTGGTGCGTCTGCAGCGCCTGCTCGCTCCCGAGCCTGCTGCACTATTCCGGCTACTGAAAAAGCCCGCCACCTGGATTGTGGAAGACGATTTGCAAGAGTTGCGGCAGTCCACTGAAGAGTTCAACGTGGCCCTCAGCGATATGGCGGCACTGCAAGAGCGCATCAAATTGCTGCAGGAAGAAATTGCCGGTCGGGTGGCCGAAGCCAACAACCGCAGCCTGTTTGTGTTGACCATCGTCACCGTGCTGGCGCTGCCCATCAACATCATTGCTGGTTTGCTGGGCATGAACGTCGGCGGAATTCCACTCAATGAACACCCGCACGGCTTTTGGATCGTGGTGGCCATCATCGCCAGTTTTACTGCCATTGCCGCGTGGTTTGCCTTTAAAACTCCGCGCGACTAAGCCCATGCCGCGCGCCTTCTTTCTGCTGCTGGGTGTGCAGTCCTTATCCACGCTGGCCGACAATGCCTTCCTGATTTTGGCCATCGCACGTGTGATGGAATTGTCGGGCCCGGGTTGGCTTATTCCGCTGCTGAAAATCAGCTTCACCCTGTTCTATGTGTTGCTCGCGCCCTTTGTCGGTCCACTGGCTGATGCCTTCCCCAAAGGCCGTGTCATGCTGCTGGCCAACGCGCTCAAAGTGGCTGCCATGCTGCTGTTGCTATCGGGTTGCGACCCGGTGTTGGCAATAGGCTTGGCGGGCTTTGGTTCGGCCATTTATGCGCCTGCCAAATACGGACTGATTACCGAAATCCTGCCCGCGCGTGATCTGGTGCGTGCCAATGGCTATTTTGAAAGTGCCACGGTGTGTGCCGTTATCTTCGGCACCGTGCTGGGTGGTCTATTGGTAAGCCCACTCATGCCACGCATGGGTCTGCCGTTTCCCCCTTTGATTGCAGACATGCAACCCACCGCTCTGGCTGCGGGCATGCTGGTTCTGCTGGGTATGAACACGCTGGCCATGTTCCTCAGTCTTGCCGTGGTGGACAGTGGCGCCCGCTACGACCCGCATTCGATCCACCCCAAAGCCTTGATCAAGCGCTTTGTGCAGGAGAACGGAGTGCTGTGGCGCGACGCCCTGGGTGGCCTGTCGATGTCGGTCACCACCCTGCTGTGGGGCGTGGGCGCCACCTTGCAACTCATTGTGCTGCGCTGGGCCCATGAGGCACTGGGTCTGCCTTTGGCACAAGCCGCCTACTTGCAAGGCGTCACTGCCGTAGGCGTTGTTGTAGGGGCAGTGCTAGCCAGTCGGTTTGTAGGTTTGAAACAGGCAGAGCGGTTGTTGCCCGTGGGCATAGTTATGGGCCTGCTGGTACCCTTGTTGCTGTGCATAACTAACCCCTTCACAGCGGCGCTACTGCTCATGTTGGTAGGAGCTTTGGCCGGCTTCTTTGTGGTGCCCATGAACGCATTGCTGCAACACCGTGGTTGCACGCTACTGACGGCTGGACGCTCAATTGCCGTGCAGGGATTTAATGAAAATGGAGGCATGCTTCTGATGCTGGCCGCCTACGCAGGCGCCATTGCTCTGGACGTCTCTTTGCACCTGCTGGTGTTGGGTTTTTCAGTAATGGTGACAGCCGGCATGACGGCCCTATTGGTGACACAACTGCGATTGCCCCGACTGCTTGTTGCCAAAAAATAGCAATCGCTCGTTCAACCCGTGAGTTGGTAGACACCCACGTTCATGTACTTCGCCTGGTGCTTCGCCAGCGCTGCCAGGTTGGCCACTTCTTCGGCTCGTGTGTATTGACCCCCGTGAATGACCGCAGCTCCAATAGACACCGTGGTACAGGGAAAGAAGCGCTTCACGCCATGCCGATCTTCCGCGTTGATACCGCCGGCTGCACGGGCATCTTCATCAAACATTTCCATTGCGCGGGCGTTGAAATCGGCTACCAGGCGTTCGCACCGCTTTAGCCAATCGGCGCTCTGAAACAGCAGCAAGAAATCGTCACCTCCCACATGTCCCAAAAAGTCACGCTGGGAGTCACATTGCTCCATGGCGATGCCGGCAATCAGTCGGATCATTTCATCGCCGCGCCAATAACCGTAGTAGTCGTTGTAGGGCTTGAAGTTGTTCAGGTCCGCATAGCAGGCGACAAAGTCCACCTGCTTTTTCAACAGACGCTCAATGTGCTGGCTGATCGGGATATTGCCCGGTAGAAATGTCAGTGGGTTGGCATGGCGAGCGGCTTCGATGCGCGTCTCGGTCACCGAGCGCACCAGTTGATCACCCGTGCCCAAACCAACATAGTGACCGTTTTCGGTCACGATAAATCCATCGCTCAAGTAGCGCTGATCCTGCGAAGTCAGGATGCCCACCAGTTCATCGATGTTGTGGTCGCGCTCGACAATGCGTGGTGCGCGGTTGGTA
>CAIQYP010000149.1 GCA_903876045.1 uncultured beta proteobacterium
CGATCAGCATTTCGCTCTATCCCGGTCAGTTCGTGGCCCTGCTCGGCCCCAACGGCGCAGGCAAGTCGACCCTGGTGCAGTTGTTAAGTGGCCTGTTTGTGCCCGACCAGGGTGATCTGTCGGTACTCGGTTTCGATATTCGACGGGATGCGCCCAAGGCATTGGCCGGGCTCGGTGTGGTGTTCCAGCAATCGTCACTCGATCTGGATTTATCGATCCGCGCCAATCTGCTGTTTCACACCGATCTGCATGGCATCGCGCGCAAGACGGCGCTGGAGCGTATCAAGGCCGGGTTGGAGCAACACGGTCTGCAAGGCCAGGTAGGTGTGGCGGTGCGCTCGCTCTCCGGTGGCAATCGGCGCAAGGTAGAACTGATTCGTGCGCTATTGCACCAGCCCAGCTTCTTGCTGATGGACGAAGCCACGGTGGGTCTGGACCCGGGCTCGCGCCACGACCTGATGCGTTCGGTCGAGATGCTCGCCCGAGAGGGCAAAGTGGCGGTGCTATGGGCCACGCATCTGGTGGACGAGGTGGCCAAGGCCGATCGGGTGCTGGTGCTGAACCAAGGCGAGATTGTGTTTGATGGTTTGCCGTCTGAACTCATTGCGCAGTCCGGTGGCCTGAGTCTGGAACAAGCTTTTCTGAAGCTGTGTCCGCAGGCTTCGGGCAAGGGGCGCGTTTCGGCCTGAGTCGGGTCACTTCACACGACGGTTGCATTCCTTACAAAGCTTCGCACGGCGTACACGAGCTACAGCGGATAGCCGCCTGAAGATCAGCGCACACACCTCTTCCGGTGTGCATGATTCAAAGGACGAACGATGTACGCACGCAAACTCAAACCCGTATTTGCCACTCTGTTGGTGGCCGGCAGCCTGGTGGGCATCAGCGCCCACGCCGAGGGGCTGTACGCGGGTGGCAGCCTGGGCAGCCAGAGCTACCCCAATACCGTTAACGGCAACGCTACCAGTGGCTCCGCCCTGAGCGGAAAACTCTATGGCGGCTACCAGCTCAACCCGAACTTTGCCGTCGAAGCCGGCGTGACCGAATTGGGCGCCGTCAACAGCACCGCCGGCCAAGTCGACAGCTACGGCAGCTTTGTCGATGCAGTGGGCATCCTGCCGCTCAACCCGCAGTGGAACCTGCTAGGCCGCGTGGGTGTGGCGCATCTGTCTGTCAACACCCCTACCGGTAACGATGGCGGCAACGGCTTCAAGGCCGGACTGGGTGCCGAATACGCCTTGTCCAAGACCGTCGCCATCCGTGGCGAGTGGGAGCGCTATCAGTTGGTCGGATTTGGCGACCGCCCCAACGCAGACCAGTTCACGCTGGGCGTGAAGGTCGGCTTCTAAGCGCCCGCACAACCGGCGGTGGTCAACATCAGCATCAGCGGCACGCGCCAGGTATCCACCGCGCCAGAAAGCCCGGGCAGGCGACGGCGGCTGCCACCGAAGCACCGTCCAACGGCGGTCGTCCGGGCCTGAGCCTGCGCGCCCTGCATCCGGATGCGCGCGGCGAGGACGGCACCCTGACTGGATTGATGGTGGGAAAAGCCGATGAGGCTGCCACCCGTGCGGTCGTGCAGGTGGGCGACGTGCTGCTGGCGCTACGTATTGGACAGACAGAGCCGGAACAAATTCGCGCCCGCATGCTGGCAATTGCCAGGGGCGAAATCAAGCCAAAGCCCACGCCCGTTGATTCGCTGATCTGGATCACCTCGATGCGCTCTTTGGCGAGGCAATGCGCCCATGCTTGAAAGGCCCGTCTGTGGAACTACCGTTCAGGGCCGGAAGCGGGCGCACATGACACTCCGCTGCCCCGGAGGCCAGTTCGACCCCCCTTAGAATCAGTTCGTGTCATTCGGATTGGTGCCCAAAGGAGCCTTTAAGAAAAAGTGAACACCTGCCGTTCGCTGGTACGAATTTGAAAACAGAGGCCGTCTTGTAAACGCCGGTTCTGAAAGGTTCTTCATGTGCACCATGGGGCCGTTGTTCAGATAGCGTCGAGCCGCCATGTCCGCTATCATGCTGCGACTCGCCCATTGGGGATTAGGAGGAAAGGGCATGAGATCGAATCGAGCGAGCAAGACTGCAGAGCTTGCTGCAGCTGTCAGAGCGGCGCACCTGATCTATGACAGTCCTGTTGTATTTCGAGATGAATTCGCGATCGGGTTGACAAGTCCTTTCTGGCGAATCATCTCCCAATCTCGAATTCTTCATCATATTGTCGTCAATAAACTATTGGCTACGTTGCGTCCGGTCCATGGACAGATTCTCGGGCGGGCCCGGTATTGTGAAGATGCATTGACCAGGGCTGTGGCGTCAGGCATTCGACAATACGTGATTGTCGGCGCGGGACTAGATTCCTTCGGGTTGCGACATCCGGAACTTGCAGGGAGTCTGAACGTCTTCGAGCTCGACCATCCCGCCAGCCAGGAGTCCAAG
>CAIQYP010000150.1 GCA_903876045.1 uncultured beta proteobacterium
AGGTGCGTCTTCAGCAAGTGGTTAGGGTGCTTTGTGGTCGCCGGTTTTCCGTGCATAGGAGTGACGGCCACCGTGATTAGCTTTAGAGAAAGCGGGTTTGGTGTGTATCGACTTGGCCATGCAAAGAGACCGTGCCCGCGTCCACGAATATGTCGATGTCGGATGCCTCAATCGAAGGTATGGCATCGAAGCGATCCAATAAGTCAGCCTTCAGTTCAGAGTCAGTTCTCATGGTCGCACTTTCTGCAATTTCGCCTGGCGGTGACGGACATGTTTTGGGAGTCAGCACGACTTCAATAGTTGCAGCGTCTGAACATCACTCGTTGCGAATTCTCAATTTGCAGAGGACCAGGGAGAAGAAACATTGGCCAGTGGCGTGCCCTATTGCATTTCAGCAGCGGGCGTATCGGGTAGTGCACGGGAGCGCAAGATGCTGGCCAAGATGCCGCTGCCAACGATGACGGCAATGCCGATCCAGCCCATCAGGGTGATGTGGTCGCCAAACAGGGTCAGGCTGAAAACTGAAGCAAACACAATGCCCGAATACTGCATGCTGGCTACTACCAGGGTGGCGCCGTGGCTATAAGCGCGCGTCATGCACCATTGGCCCAGCGAGGCCAGCACCCCGATGGGAACAACCCAGGCAGCGTCCTGCCAGCGCACGTTGACCCATGGCGTCATGTCGGTAAAGAGCATGCCGACGGCTCCCACGATAGCCGTGCCGACGGAAAAATAAAACACGGTGCGCTCTTCGGGTTCACCAGCCCGTCCCAGGGCCGTCACCTGCATATAGGCCAGCGCGGCCCCCATGCCCGAAAGCAGCCCCACCACACCGGCAAACAATTGATCGTGATCGATGGTGGGGCGAAGCGTAAGCACCACACCGGCAAAGCCCATCAGCACGGTGAATAGCAAGGGCCCTTGCTTTTCCGACTGGCCATAGAGCAGGGCGCCGCCGACGATAAACGCCGCTATCCAGACACCACTCATGTAGTTCAGCGTCATGGCGGTGGCCAGTGGAAGGTGCGCAATGGCATAAAACCACGAACCGAGCGAGACCACTCCGACAGCACTTCGCGTTACGTGCATCATGGGCACTGGCGTTCGCAGACTGGCACCTCTTGCCCGTACCACCACCGCCATAAAAATGACGCTGACGATGCCTCGATAGAACACCAACTCAAAGATGCTAAAGCTGTGCGAAGCGAACTTGATGCCCACCGCCATGCTGGCGAAGAAGAACGACGCCACCACCATCCAAAGAGCTTGCACTAGGTGGCGCTTTCCATGCGCTGGCGGTACCACTCATGAAAGTGCTGCATGCCATCTTCCATCGGGCTTTGATAGGGGCCGACTTCGTTGTCGCCGCGTGCCAGAAGGGCAGCGCGCCCGGCATCCATACGCTCTCCGATTTCGTCGTCCTCGATGCAGGTCTCCATGTAGGCGGCCTGCTGGGCCTCGACAAACTCGCGCTCAAAAGCGGCAATCTCTTCCGGATAAAAGAACTCGACCATGTTCATGGTCTTGTTCACGCCCATCGGGTGCAGCGTGGAGACTGTCAGTACATGCGGATACCACTCGATCATGATGTGCGGGTAGTAGGTCAGCCAGATGGCGCCGTGCTTGGGCGGCACATGGTTGCGGTATTGCAGTAGCGCCTTATGCCAGCGCTCGTACACCGGGCTGCCGGCCTTGCCCAGTCGGTTGGCCACGCCCACAGTCTGAACCGAATGGTGCTTGCCGAACTCCCAGCGCAAATCGTCGCAGGTAACAAAGTGGCCCAGGCCCGGATGGAATGGACCAACGTGGTAGTCCTCCAGATAGACCTCGATGAAGGTCTTCCAGTTGTAGTTGCACTCGTGCAGTTCGACATGGTCCAGCACGTAGCCATCAAAGTTCAGATCGGCACGCGGGCCCATATTGGCCAGTTGCGCAGCGACGTCCACGCCATTGTGTTCAAACAGCAAACCGTTCCATTCCTGCAGCTTGTAGTTGTTCAGGTTCAGGCAGGGGTCATGGCTGAAATGGGGGGCGCCTAACAGGGTGCCCGCAGGTGCGTTGCAATGGCTGGCGCCGCTATAGGTCCAGCGGTGCAGTGGGCAAACGATATTGCCTGCAGCACTTCCCTTGGCGGTTTCATTGAGTGCGCCGCGGCCCTTGAGCATGATGGCTTGGCGATGGCGGCAGACGTTGGAGACCAACTCGATGCCGCTGCCATTGCGCACTAGGGCCCGGCCCTCGCCCTCCTGCGGTAGAGCGTAATAGTCACCGGGGTTCGGCACGCTCAACGAGTGGCCTACATAGCGAGGGCCGCTTTGGAAGATGTGCTGCATCTCCTGCGCATAGAGCGCGGAATCAAAATAGCTGGAAACGGGTAGTTGGCTATGCGCCTCTTGCATGGGGAGGCTGAGATCAGACATGTTTAGCCTGACTCGCCGCATGCAGTGGCGCTACGCTAATGGATAGATCAAAACGCTGGGAAATGAATGTTTTGCACAGTAGTTGCACAACTCGGTCCTAAAAAAGGTCAATAAACCCCCTATCAAAGGGGCTTGAAGGGCAGTTACCTCGAGAGCTGCCGGGGCTGCATTGTAAGCCCGGAATGGATTTCCGGACGAATGTGTTCCCATATGAAATTCCTGCTAATCCTGAGCGCCTAAAATCAGGCCATGCGGATATGCCGCGAATCAAAACTCTTAAGAATCCATGCCCAAGGCCAGTGCCCACACCAAGTCCGCGTCGAGTCCATCCAATGTCTCAGAGGACATTGCGTTACCGACAAGCTACGAAGACGCCATGCAAGAGCTTGAAACTCTGGTGCGCCGTCTGGAGTCGGGCGAAATGCCACTGGACCAATTGCTGAGTGGTTACCAACGGGGTGCGGCTTTGCTGCAGTTTTGTCGCGACAAATTGCAGGCGGTGGAAGAACAGATTAAGGTACTCGACGAGGGTGCTCTCAAGGCCTGGAAAGCGCAATGACGGCAGCACCAAGGAACGAGGCAATGGATTCTCACGCATTTCAGCTCGAGTCTTGGTCGCGCACGCACCTGGACCAGGTGGAACGCGCACTGGAACAATGGGTCACCGCCGAAGCACCCGTAGGCGCGGTTCACGCAGCCCCTGCGGCGCTGGTGGACGCCATGCGGTATTCGGTGCTCGATGGCGGCAAGCGATTGCGCCCGTTGTTGGTCTTGGCCGCTCATGAAGCAGTTGGTGGCGATTCCGGCGCAGCAGCAGCTTTGAGGGCCGCCTGTGCGGTGGAGTTAATACACGCCTACTCCCTGGTACATGACGACATGCCATGCATGGACAACGATGTGCTGCGCCGTGGCAAACCCACGGTCCATGTGCGTTTTGGCGAGGCTAGCGCCTTATTGGCCGGAGATGCGTTGCAAGCCTTGGCCTTTGAGTTGCTCACGCCGGATGACGCGAGCGTAGAGTGCACGACTCAGGCGCGCCTGTGCAGTCTGCTCGCGCGTGCAGCGGGAAGTGCGGGCATGGCCGGTGGTCAGGCAATTGATCTGGCCAGCGTTGGGCATAAGCTGACGGAACATGAGCTGCGCGAAATGCACCAACTAAAGACGGGCGCTCTGTTGCAAGGCAGTGTGTTGATGGGCGCCTATTGTGGTCAGCCGAACGCAGTGGCCCTGGCTGCATTGAGGGACTATGGGGCGGCCATCGGGTTGGCATTTCAGGTGGTGGACGACATTCTTGACGTGACCGCAGATTCAATTACCTTGGGCAAGACGGCTGGCAAGGATGCCGATAATGATAAGCCCACGTATGTTTCCTTGATGGGACTGGCGCGTAGCCAGGCCTATGCACAAGAACTTTTGGCACAGGCCCAGCAGGCGCTGCGTCAGAGTGGATTGCACAACACTCTGGCGCTGGCGGCGCTTGCCGATATGGTGGTAAATCGCGCGAGCTAGCGCACTGCAAAATATACAAGTACAAAAATGCCGAATCAATCCTACCCCTTGCTGGAAACCGTTAACGGCCCGGCTGACATACGCAAGTTGCAGCGTCCGCAGTTGCATGCGCTCGCAGGCGAATTGCGGCAATTTTTGCTTAACAGTGTGGCCACTACCGGTGGCCATCTGAGCTCTAACCTGGGTACGGTAGAGCTAACCATTGCGCTGCACTATGTGTTCAATACGCCGAATGATCGACTCGTATGGGACGTGGGCCACCAGACCTATCCGCACAAAATTCTTACGGGTCGCCGCGCGCGCATGCCGAGTCTGCGCCAACTGGGCGGTTTGAGCGGCTTTCCTCAACGCGCGGAGAGCGAGTTCGATACCTTCGGCACGGCGCACTCGTCGACCTCGATATCGGCGGCACTGGGTGGTTCAGGCGGCAGCCTGGGCAGCGTGCTGGATGCCCTGCTCGCGCAGGGCAGTACAG
>CAIQYP010000151.1 GCA_903876045.1 uncultured beta proteobacterium
AAATGCAACAAGTCCATCAGCCCCTGATGCTTGGCTGAGCCCAGCCCCGCCAACTCCACCGTGCCCGCCACCCGTATGCCCTGCGCCATGGGCGTCATGTAAAAGCCCCGCTCGGCCCAGCCCACCGGTCGCGAAATCAGGTGCGAGGTGCCCGGATACATCAGGTGATAGCCGCGCTCTGTTTCAAGCGGGACGGCGTCACCGCACTGCGCGGCCAGCGCTTTGGAGTGCGCGCCGGCACACAGGGCGACATAGTCATGCAGTGCACTGCCGTCGGATGTGCCCAGCGTCACGCCATCGCCCTGAGGCTTAATGCTTTGGACCGCTGCTGCACGGATCTGTAACCCTTTTCCAACCAGCCAGCTTTGTAGCGCGTGCAGAAAAGCCGAAGGATCGGTCAAATGCCAGGAGCCTTCAAAAAGTGCCCCGCGCTCGAACAGCGTTTGCAAGCGTGGCTCCAGGGCGTTGATTGCGGCCTTGTCCAGAATGCGCGTTTTCACACCCAGCTTGCTGCGCAGTTCTAGCGTGGGTTTGGAGGCGTCAAAGGCCGCCATGCTGGAATAGAGATACAGACACTCGCGCGGACGGATAAAGCCATCCAGCCCGGCTTTCGCAACCATGCCGGTATAGCCTTCTTGCGCACGCCCCAGCAAGGTAGCCAAGGCAGTTGCCGAACGCGTATAGCGCGCGGTTGTCGAACTGCGCAAAAAGCCCAGCAACCAGGGTGCAAGCTGTGGCAGGTAACCCCAGCGCAAACGCAAGGGACTAGTGCCCGACAACAGGTAATGCGGCAAATCACGAAACACGGTCGGATTGTTTACAGGGATGCAGGCGTAGTTGGCAAAGGCGCCAGCATTGCCAAAAGATGCACCACCAGCAGCGCCGGCGGGGTCATATAGCGTGACCTGGTGCCCATCCTGCATCAACCAATAGGCCGAGGAAAGCCCGACAAAACCCGCTCCGATAACTGCGACATTGGCCATTCATTTTTCCAAAAAAAGGGCAGCGGCCATTACAGCCGCTGCCCCATTGCACACGCTTACGCGTGAATGCTTTATTGCAAAGGAATCGGTGCGCCAGCCTTGAAGCCGTACACGGTGATTGGGGCCTTTTGCAGGTTGCCCTTTTCGTCATAGGCGTAGGTGGTCACGATGCCTTTGTAGCTGCCCTTGTGCAACTCGGCGCTGACCTTGGTGGAGTCCACCGTGCCGAGCTTGGCCATGGTGGTTGCCAGGAACATGGTCTGGTCGTAGAAGGACGCAGCGTAGGCATCCGGATCCTGGTTGAAACGCTTCTTGTAGGCTTCCTTGAAGGCCGGGCCTGCAGCAACCTTGTCCAGAATCGCACCACCTTGTGCACAGAACACGGTGTCGTTGACGGCATCGCCACCGAGCTTGCCGGTTTCAGTTACGCAGATCGCATCACCGCCCAGCAATTTGGACTTGATACCCAGACCCTTCAACTGCTTGACCATGGGGCCAGCCTGGCCGGCATAGCCGCCGTAGAAAATCACATC
>CAIQYP010000152.1 GCA_903876045.1 uncultured beta proteobacterium
CATTTCCGTTCTCCTTGTGTGAATTTAAACACTCAGCAAGGGATACGTTTTTCGAGGGCAAGGTCACCCGTCGGGGTAAGGGGAGCTTAAGGCGGACAGCCCATTTGGTTACGTCGCGCCGAATGCGAGATTACATGCGGGACGTTCAATTTTTATGTTTCAAATTCATTCAGTTTTTTACGCTCGCCTCCGGCGTTCGGAACTACTGGCGTGGGATGTGCGCAAACAAGAACAGTAGCAACGCCCCTCCCGTAATTCCGTATTCGGCGCGCAGAGGTCAAATCGGCTGTCCGCCTTAAAGCTCCCCTTACCCCGACGGGGGGGTAAGGGGCGGGGGGATGGGGGAGTAAAAGATGGGGGCGTAAAAAAAACCAGTAAAAAAACCAACTAAAAAACAAACTCAACCAAAAATCACCGTCTTCGAGTCATTCAAAAATACCCGGCGCTCCACATGCAGCCGCACAGCAGTGGCAAGAGCCCGGCACTCGGAATCCCGTCCTGCCGCAGCCAACTTCTCCGGTGTGTAGGTGTGGTCCACACGCTGCACCACCTGCTCGATGATCGGACCTTCATCCAGATCGGCCGTAACATAGTGGGCCGTGGCACCCGTCAGCTTTACGCCACGGGCATGGGCTTGGTGGTAGGGCTTGGCGCCCTTGAAACCTGGCAGAAAACTGTGGTGGATATTGATCGCATGACCGCGCAAGCGACGGCACAAGTCGTCTGAAAGCACTTGCATATAGCGCGCCAGAACCACCAGTTCGCTTTCTGTCTCATGCACCAAGTCCATCAGCTTGTTTTCCTGCGCCGCCTTGGTGTCTGCGGTGACCGGAATATGCACATAGCGCAGGCCCTGGGCCTCCACCAGAGAACGTAGATCCGGGTGGTTGGAGACCACGGCGGTGATTTCCATCTTCAGTTCGCCCGTGCGGTTGCGATACAGCAAGTCGACCAGACAGTGGTCGAACTTGGACACCATGATCATCACGCGCTGCTTCTTTTCGGCATCCACAATCGACCATTCCATTTCCTCCAGCGCGGCCACTTCCTGGAACTGCGACCGAAGCGCTTCCAGTTCGGGTGTACTTCCCGGGTTGCCATAAAAGCTGATACGGGTAAAGAAGCGTCCGGTGATCACGTCATCGAACTGCTGCATGTCGGTGATGTAACAGTTGCGCGATGCCAGAAAGCCCGAAACGCGGGCCACGGTACCCATGCGGCTGTCGCAGGTGGCCGTGAGAATGTAATGGGGCTTGCCTTCAAGATGAACGGTCATGGGAATAGGGCTCCGGAGGTTATCGAACAGTTTTTATGGGCTCACATTGTGCTGCCACGCTGGCAGTTTAGGGATTGACAGCGGCGCGAATTATCTTCCAGCGACGGCGAATTCGACTCCAGCGACCAGCGCATTTGCGCGACAATCCCACTGTCGTGTGACGACAATCGAAAGTCGCTATTTTGTCAGCCCGGACAAGACGCGGCTCGTACCATTTTCAACACGTTCTGTCCTTGCAATCAGGGTCCGGAACATCTTTTTTACCAGGAGTTAGCGGTGGCCCAAGAATTTGAAGACGATCTGGATCTGAACACCTTGAACGACGAGGAGTTGACCGAGCAAGTCCATGACGATTTGTACAACGGCCTGCGCGAAGAGGTGGTGGAAGCCACCAACATCCTGCTGGGCCGCGGCTGGACCGCAGCCCGCGTGCTGGATGACGCCCTGGTCGAAGGCATGCGCATCGTCGGTGTCGACTTCCGTGACGGCATTCTGTTTGTGCCCGAAGTGTTGCTGGCGGCCAATGCCATGAAGGGCGGAATGGAAATTCTGCGTCCCCTGCTGGCTGAAACTGGCGTCGAGCCGATTGGCAAGATGGTCATCGGCACCGTCAAGGGCGACATCCATGACATCGGCAAGAATCTGGTCGGCATGATGATGGAAGGTGCGGGCTTCGAGGTGATCGACTTGGGTATCAACAACCCGGTCGAAAAATACCTGGCCGCGATTGAGGAGCACAAGCCCGACATCCTGGGTCTGTCCGCGCTCTTGACCACGACCATGCCCTACATGAAGGTCGTGATCGACACACTCAAAGAAAAAGGCATTCGCAACGACTACATCGTGTTGGTCGGTGGCGCGCCACTCAACGAAGAATTTGGTAAGGCCGTGGGCGCAGACGCTTACTGCCGCGATGCCGGCATTGCGGTCGAAACGGCCAAAACGCTCATCGCCGCACGCCGCGCAGCTGCAGCGGCCTAAGCGCCACGCCATAGCTGGCACCCAAGTCCGCCACGAACCCCGTAGCAGCCATGGGTGCCCAGCCAGCCAGCCTGATCATTGCCTGTGGCGCGCTCGCACGCGAGATTGTTGCGCTGCGCACGCTTAACGACTGGCCGCATCTGGTGGTGCAATGTCTGCCTGCTGTACTGCATAACCGCCCCGAGAAGATTCCGGCCGCCGTGCGCGCCATAATTCAGGCTGCACGCGGGCGTTTTACCTCCATCTTTGTCGCCTATGCCGACTGCGGCACCGGCGGTTTGCTCGACACCGTTCTGGCAGAAGAAGGCGTGGAGCGTATTCCTGGCTCCCACTGCTACGAATTTTTTGCCGGTAGCACGCAGTTTGCCGACTTGGCCGAAGCCGAGTTGGGTACCTTTTACCTGACCGATTTTCTGCTGCAGCACTTCGAGCGCCTGATCATTCATGGCCTGGGTATCGACAAGCATCCTGAACTGCTGCCGATGTATTTCGGCCACTACAAAAAGCTGACCTATCTGGCACAGGTGCCATCGGAAGAAAAAATGGCCGCCGGGCGCGCAGCAGCAAAGCGCTTGGGGCTGCAATTTGAAGCCCACGTAACCGGCTATGGCGAACTTGCCACCAGCCTGGAGCGTGCCCACACATTGGCAACATCAACCATGACAGAGAGCATCATTACATGGCAAAACTAATCGTAATTTCCTGGCGCGACATCCCCGCGCAAGTGGTGGTGAAGAAGGGCCGCGAGACCGGCAAAGTGCAACTCTCGCACCGCTTCCAGGAAGCGGTAGACCGAGCTGCCATGCGTGCTGGCAAGTCCGGCTCGGCAGACTATCTGGCTGACTGGAAACGCAGCGAGCCACGTGCCTGTAGCGACGACATGCAAGCCGAAGCCGATGCTGAAGCGGCCAAAATCGAAGCGCAGTACTCTGACGAAGACCTGCTGCGCCTGATCCGCGCCCACGGCGTAGACGAAACCAAAGTGACTGCCGCCCCTACTGAGGCTGCCACGGACACCAGCGGAGAAGCCTGACATGTACGCGGTACGTCGCTGGTCGGTTCGTCATGCCCGGGGCATGGAGATTTTTTACAAAGCCTTCGAGAAGGCCTTTGTTGCCCTGCATCCGGTCTGGAACTGGATTGGATACGAACGTGTAGAGAAGCCGGTGGCCGCCTTTGAGAGGCTTGCCAAGGGCTTTTTGTTTGACTGCCAGATGTGCGGCCAGTGCGCCCTGAGTTCTACCGGCATGTCCTGCTCCATGAACTGCCCGAAGAACATCCGCAACGGCCCCTGCGGCGGCGTACGCGCCAACGGCAATTGCGAAGTCAAACCCGAGATGCGCTGCGTCTGGGTGGAGGCCTTTGCAGGAAGTGAGCGCATGGTTGAAGGTAAGAAAGCCATCCGTATCGTGCAACTGCCCGTTGACCGCCGCCTCGAAGGACGCTCGTCCTGGCTGAAAGTGGCACGCGACCGGAATCCGCCACCACCCAAGCCAGTCGCTGCTCCTGTAGCAAAGGCCGCAGCCCCCACCACCAGCACCACACCCAAAGCACCATGAAATTCGACGACGAACCAGTCCCGGGTTATCCACTGCCCATCCTGCCCGGCCACACTTCGCCCGGGCGTCTGGAGCGCGTGCTGCGTGCCGGTGCTTTTGCGGTCACCTCCGAACTCGACCCGCCGGACTCGGCCGACCCGGAAGACGTCTACAAGCGCGCCCGCATATTTGACGGCTACGTGGACGCCATCAATGCCACTGATGGCAGCGGTGCCAACTGCCATATGTCGAGCATGGCGGTGTGCGCCCTGCTGACCCGCATCGGCTACGCACCGGTGATGCAGATTTCCTGCCGCGACAAAAACCGTATTGCAATCCAGGGCGACATCCTGGGCGGCGCTGCCATGGGCGTGGCGAACATGCTGTGCCTGTCCGGCGATGGGGTGCAGTCGGGCGACCATCCGCAGGCCAAGCCGGTGTTTGATCTGGACTGCATGAGCCTGCTGGAAATTGGCCGCACCCTGCGCGACGAGCACAAGTTCCAAAGCGGGCGCAAGGTCACCTTTGCGCCGCGCGTCTTCTTTGGCGCGGCAGCCAACCCTTTTGTGCCACCCTATGAATGGCGTGGCGATCGTATTGCCAAGAAGATCTCCGCCGGTGCCCAGTTTTTGCAAACCCAGTACTGCTACGATGTGCCGCGCTTGAAGACCTTTATGAAGCAGATGGAAGACCAGGGCCTACTGGAAAAGGCCTTCTTTCTGATTGGTGTGGGGCCTTTGCGCACCGCCAAAGCGGCCGACTGGATGCGCACGAATGTGCCCGGAATCCATATTCCGGATTCTGTGGTCAAGCGTATGGCCGGTGCCGAAAAGCCCGCGCAAGAAGGTCGTCAGATCTGTATTGACCTGATCCAGGAGATCAAAGAAATCAAAGGCGTGTCCGGCGTGCACGTCATGGCGTTCCGACAGGAAGAGTCGGTGGCCGAAATTATTGATAGATCGGGTGTGCTCCAGGGCCGTGTGCCGTGGTACCCCGAACGCGATGCTCTTAAAACTGAAACCAAGGAAACAATGTGACCGATACCATCATCAGCTCCGCCACCCGGGAAGTCGTCATTGGCTTTGACCGCCCCTTCGTCATCATCGGCGAGCGCATCAACCCGACAGGCCGCAAAATCATGGCCGCTGAAATGCTGGCTGGCGATTACAGCCGCGTCATTGCCGACGCCCTGGCCCAGGTCGAGGCTGGCGCCCACATGCTGGACGTCAATGCCGGCATCCCGCTGGCGGATGAGCCCGGCATGCTGGCCAAGGCCATTCAACTGGTGCAATCCATTACCGATGTGCCACTGAGCATCGACTCTTCCATCGTGGCCGCCCTGGAAGCCGGTCTGGCCGTGTACAAGGGCAAGGCTTTGGTGAACTCCGTCACCGGCGAAGAAGACCGTCTTGAAACTGTGTTGCCTCTGGTGAAGAAATATGGCGCTGCCGTGGTCGCCATATCCAATGATGAAACCGGCATTTCGCAAGATCCGAACGTGCGCTTTGAAGTGGCCAAGAAGATTGTGAACCGCGCTTCTGACTACGGCATTCCAGCCTGTGACATCGTGGTCGACCCGCTGGTCATGCCGATTGGCGCCATCAACCAGGCCGGCGTGCAAGTCATGCAACTGGTGCACCGCCTGCGCACCGAGCTCAAAGTGAACACCACCTGTGGCGCGTCCAACGTCAG
>CAIQYP010000153.1 GCA_903876045.1 uncultured beta proteobacterium
CATCATTTATGGTGCCCTGGAACTTATTGAGAAGAAGCACCCCGATAAAGATCCGGTGGAAGCTTTTAGCGTTGCCATTAACAACGTTAAACCCATGGTGGAAGTGAAATCCCGCCGCGTAGGTGGTGCTAACTACCAAGTGCCTGTTGAGGTGCGCCCGGTCCGTCGCCTGGCTTTGTCCATGCGCTGGGTGCGCGAAGCCGCAGTCAAGCGCAGCGAAAAGTCGATGGCCCTGCGTCTGGCTGGCGAACTCATGGATGCGGCCGAAGGCCGTGGCGGCGCCATGAAAAAGCGTGACGAAGTGCACCGCATGGCTGAAGCAAACAAGGCCTTCTCCCACTTCCGCTTCTAAAGAGCGGCTACTGCGAAGGCTTCATGCGTCGTTGCAAACCCTGGCCGTGCTGTTAGCACCGTCAGCGGGTTTGCTCCTAGCCTGAAGCCTTCTCGTTACGCCGCGTTGCAGGCGTAGCGTCTGAAGACATCTATCTCCCGATCAACCAAGGATCCATCATGGCTCGCCATACACCTATTGAGCGCTACCGTAATATCGGTATCTCGGCTCACATTGACGCCGGTAAAACCACTACGACCGAGCGTGTACTTTTCTATACCGGCGTGAATCACAAAATTGGTGAAGTGCACGACGGCGCAGCCACTATGGACTGGATGGAGCAGGAGCAAGAGCGTGGCATCACGATCACTTCCGCTGCCACGACTTGTTTCTGGAAGGGTATGGACAAGTCCTTGCCCGAGCATCGCATCAACATCATTGACACGCCCGGACACGTCGACTTCACGATTGAGGTCGAGCGCTCCATGCGCGTGCTGGACGGCGCCTGCATGGTGTACTGCGCCGTGGGCGGCGTGCAGCCCCAGTCGGAAACCGTTTGGCGCCAAGCCAACAAGTACAAGGTGCCACGTCTGGCCTTTGTCAACAAGATGGACCGCACCGGTGCCAACTTCTTCAAGGTTGTCGAGCAGATGAAGCTGCGCCTGAAGGCACATCCTATTCCCATGGTGATCCCAATCGGCGCTGAAGAAAACTTCACCGGTGTGGTTGATCTGATCAAGATGAAGGCCATCATCTGGGACGAAGCTTCCCAGGGAATGCTGTTTGATTACCGTGAAATCCCTGCCGAACTACTCGACTTGGCCAATGAGTGGCGCGAGAAGATGGTCGAAGCGGCTGCTGAAGCCTCTGAAGAACTGATGAACAAGTACTTGGAGGAAGGTTCGCTGTCTGAAGAAGAAATCAAGTTCGGCATCCGTACCCGCACCATCGCCAGCGAAATCCAGCCCATGTACTGTGGCTCGGCCTTCAAGAACAAGGGCGTGCAGCGCATGCTGGACGCTGTGATTGAATTCATGCCTTCACCCGTGGACATTCCTCCTGTCAAGGGTATTGACGAGGATGACGTTCCAGTTGTGCGCCAAGCCAGTGACAACGAGAAATTCTCGGCTCTGGCATTCAAGCTGATGACAGACCCGTTTGTGGGTCAGTTGACCTTTGTGCGCGTCTACTCCGGCGTGCTGCAGAAGGGCGACAGCGTGTACAACCCGATCCGCGGCAAGAAAGAGCGTATCGGCCGTATCGTGCAAATGCACGCTAATAACCGCGAAGAAGTGAGCGAAATTCGCGCTGGCGACATTGCCGCCTGCGTGGGACTAAAAGACGTGACCACGGGTGAAACCCTGTGCGATCCGACGGCCATCGTCATGCTTGAGCGCATGATTTTCCCTGAGCCCGTGATCACCCAGGCCGTGGAACCCAAGACCAAGGTTGACCAGGAAAAAATGGGCATCGCTTTGCAGCGTCTGGCCCAGGAAGATCCGTCCTTCCGCGTCAAGACCGACGAAGAATCCGGTCAGACCCTGATCGCCGGCATGGGCGAGTTGCATCTGGAAATTATTGTCGACCGCATGAAGCGCGAATTCGGCGTGGAAGCCAATGTGGGCAAGCCCCAAGTTGCCTACCGCGAAACCATTCGCAAGACGGTGGAAGATGCCGAGGGAAAGTTCGTGCGCCAGTCCGGCGGCAAGGGCCAATACGGTCACGTGGTGCTTAAGGTTGAGCCCAACGAAGCCGGCAAGGGCTTTGAATTCGTCGACGCCATCAAGGGCGGCGTGGTTCCTCGCGAATACATCCCGGCAGTGGAAAAGGGTGTGATCGAAGCCCTGAACCAAGGCGTGCTGGCCGGCTACCCGGTGGTGGACGTCAAGGTGACACTGCACTTCGGTTCGTACCACGATGTGGACTCGAATGAAAACGCGTTCAAGATGGCTGCCATCTTCGGTTTCAAGGAAGGTTGCCGCAAGGCCAGCCCCGTGATTCTGGAGCCCATGATGGCGGTTGAAGTGGAAACACCGGAAGACTACGCCGGCAATGTGATGGGCGATCTGTCCTCACGCCGCGGCATGGTGCAAGGCATGGAAGACATGGTTGGTGGCGGCAAAGCCATCAAGGCCGAAGTGCCCCTGTCCGAAATGTTCGGCTATTCCACGACGCTGCGTTCAATGTCGCAAGGCCGCGCTACTTACACGATGGAATTCAAGCACTACTCTGAAGCACCGCGTAACGTGTCTGAAGCCATCATGGCTTCGCGCGC
>CAIQYP010000154.1 GCA_903876045.1 uncultured beta proteobacterium
CAACGGCTATGGCAATCGGGCCGGCCACTTCTTCTTCGTCATCCGGTTCATCTTCCGTGCCAGGCTCAGGCAGCGGCGCATCCAGACGTTCCAGCACGGTGCCGTTCACGTCGAGTGTGATGAGGTCGATATCCCCCAACTTTACGCGTACCTTAGCTGCACGAGGCAGCCCTTGCGCTCCCATCACGGGCAATACCAGCGGGATGTCGTCGGCGCGCACCAGGTTTTCTTTGAACAGGCTCGCCACTAGTTCGGTGGTGTTGTTTTGCTGCAGGTAGCGCAGAGTCCAGAAACGTTCCATGCCGTTCTGATAACCGTTGTAGGCGCTGTAGGCGGCATCGAACGACGAGATGATGGAAAACAGGTCTGCGTCTTTGGGCTTGAACGGAGCTACCAGCGCTGCCGTCTTGCCGTGGCGCGCGCAGGCAATGATTTGCCATTGATTTACCAAATCGGTATAGCGGCGCAACGGTGAGGTGCTCCAGGCGTAACTCGGCACACCAATGCCTGCGTGGGGCAGGGCGCGCGTGCCCATGCGCACCTTGACGCCCGGTGCCAGAGAAGCTTGGCTGCGGTAAATACCGGGCACACCCATTTCGGCCATCCAACTGCCCCAGGTGCTGTTGGCCAGAATCATGGCCTCGGCCACGATCAAGTCGAGTGGAGCGCCACGCATGCGGGTGCTGATTTCCACTATTTCGTCGCCAGTCGGCTCAGTGCCCGCCAACGAGGGGTCGGCACGGCGCAGACGGAAGTTGTAGTCCGGCCGGTTAAAAGTTTCTGGCTTGCCGCGCACCACTTCGCGTTTGGACTTCAGGTCACGGGCCAAGCGGTGCAAAAAGGCCAATTGCACGCGCAAGCCGGTAAGTTCCTCGGGCTCACTGTCGTGGTTGAAGGTCGGGTCCTGCAGCCAGGCTTCTGTGACCACGGCGTCAAGCTGATCGTGGCGCAGGTTGTTCACGATGGGCACTTGCTCCAGTTTGGTTTCGCTGGCCTTGATCTCCAGTGTGGCTTCGTCTAGCGTCACGTAGAGTGATACGGCTGGGCAATCGCGACCGGCCTGCAAGGTGTAGCTCTGCACCACATCGTCGGGCAACATGGTGACCTTGTAGCCCGGCATGTAGACGGTAGACAGGCGCGCGCGGCCCAGCACATCCACGGGGCTGCCCGGCTGTATGGCCAAACCGGGGGCGGCAATGTGAATGCCCAGCGTGACCGTGCCACTTCCCAGGCCTTGCACGGATAAGGCATCGTCAATTTCAGTGGTCTGTGAGTCGTCAATCGAGAAGGCCTGCGCGGTGGATAGTGGCAGCGTGTCGACAATCGGCGGCGCAGCGATGATGGGAAATCCGGTGCCCTTGGGGAAGTTCTCCAACAGGAAGCGCTTCCAGTGAAACAAATAGGGCGAGTGGATGGCGCCGGACTTTTGCAGCAGTTCCAGCGGTGCGGTGTGGGTGGCACGTGAGGCCTCGACCACAGCCTTGTACTCGGGCGCGTTTTTGTCAGGCTTGAACAGGATCTTGTAGAGTTGATCCTTGATAGCCTGGGGGCAATTGCCCTGGCCTAGTTCCTGGGCCCAGACGCCGATTTGCTCGGCAAGCAAGCGCTTCTTTTCTATGGCGGCCAGTGCTTGGGCAATGATCTCGGCCGGGGCCCGTTTGAAGCGGCCTTTGCCGGCGCGGCGGAAGTAATGCGGCGCCTCAAACAGCTTGAACAGCATGCCGGACTGTTGCTCCAGCGTGGCATTGTCCGAAAAGTAGTCGCGCGCCAGGTCGGCAAAGCCGAATTCCTCTTCGGGCGCAAATTCCCAGGCCATTTCCAGCTCGATGGTTTCGGCGCAAGCTTGTGCGGCCTGCACAAAGGCTGCCGGCGCTGGCTTCTCGAACTTGATCAGCATGTTGCTGGTTTTGACCTTGACGCGCTTGCCGCTATCCAACTCCACCTGTGCAGAGGCGTCCGCCTCCGACAGCACCCGACCGGCCATGAATTTTCCGGCTTCTTCAAACAATAAAAACATGGGGGGATTGTCTCTGTATTTGGGACTGGGCTATTTCTTGTATTGCCGTCGATGGTGTTGCTGTGGCTGTTGCTTCGGGGCAAGGGGGTATGCCGGGCGCCTCATAGTGCGGGTACGCACAAATCGGCGCCCGGCATACCCCCTTGCCCCTGCGGGCGCGGGCCTGAGGACAATTTACCTAGGCGCCAAGGTGTGTCATGACGGCGGGCAGGTGTTCTTCAAAGTTGCTGATGGCGTGGTCTCCGCCTTCCAGCAACAGTACCTTGGCGCTTTGGTAGCGGGCGTGCATTTCGTGCCAGTCCAGCACTTCGTCGCCTTTGGCGATCACGGCCAGATAGTTCTGTGGTTGACGCAGGTCGCCACAGTGCAGGTCGCGGAGTTCCTGCACATATTCGGCTTTGAAGTAGAAGTGCTCTTCGGGCGCGTGAAACTGGGTTTGTTCACCGATGTATTTCTCCAAATCTCGCGCTGGATTCACTGCGGGGTTGAGCAGCACGGCTCGGCAGCCCATTCGCTCCGCGACCCAGGTTGCATAAAAGCCGCCTAATGAGGAACCCACGACCGCCATGCCGTCTGCGGGCCAATCCCGTGTGGCTGTGGCCAGCATGTCTATAGCGACCCGCGGCGAGGGCGGCAATTGCGGGCATAGCCAGACCACTTGAGGGTGTCGCTCGGCCATATGCTGAGCCATCAGGCGGGCCTTGGCCGATTGCGGCGAGGAGCGAAATCCGTGCAGATACAGCAAATGGGTAGTGGTCATGGGAGGCTGGCGGGGCGTGAACAGGGTCAAAAATGGTTGAATGCGCTTGGCAGGATAATTGTGGACTATGGCATCTCCATTTACCCAACCGTCCATGCGCCAGCGCATCGCGCCCTGGTTTGCCGGTTTTGACGGCCCGCTGGCTTTTGCCGTGTTTTTGTTGGCATGCGCGGGCATGTTGACTATGTATTCGTCTGGATGGGACCACGGCACCCGTTTTGAAGACCATGCGCGCAATATGCTGATTGCCGCTGCCATCATGTTTGTGGTGGCCCAGATTCCTCCCCAGCGCCTGATGGCACTGGCAGTGCCTTTGTACACCTTGGGCGTTGCTTTGCTCATTGCCGTAGCTGTTTTTGGCGTGACCAAAAAAGGCGCCAAGCGCTGGCTCAACGTAGGCGTCACGATTCAACCCAGCGAGGTACTCAAGATCGCCATGCCGCTGATGCTGGCTTGGTGGTTCCAGAAGCGCGAGGGCCAATTGCGTCCACTCGACTTTGCTGTGGCTACAGTCTTGCTGGCTGTGCCAGTGGCGTTGATCATCAAACAGCCAGACCTGGGTACGGCCCTGCTGATTCTGGCGGCCGGCATGTCGGTAATCTTTTTTGCCGGCATGAGCTGGAAACTGATCGTTCCCCCGGTGGTGCTGGGGCTGATCGGGGTTGCATTGATCGTGGTGTTTGAACCCACGCTGTGCGCTGACGGCATGCGCTGGCCGGTGCTGCACGACTACCAGCAGCAGCGCATCTGCACCCTGCTGGATCCTACGCGCGACCCGTTGGGCAAGGGCTTTCACATTATTCAGGGCATGATTGCCATTGGCTCGGGCGGCGTATTTGGCATGGGCTTTATGCAGGGCACCCAGACCCACCTTGAGTTCATCCCCGAGCGCACCACCGACTTCATCTTTGCCGCCTTCTCGGAAGAATTTGGACTGTTGGGCAATCTGTGCCTGATTGCCGCCTTTATCTTCCTGATCCTGCGCGGCTTGGCGATTGCGTTGGAGGCACCCACACTCTTTGCGCGCCTGTTGGCCGGTGCCGTCACCATGATTTTCTTTACCTACGCCTTTGTGAATATGGGCATGGTCAGTGGCATTCTTCCGGTGGTGGGAGTGCCTTTACCTTTCATTAGTTATGGCGGCACGGCGATGGTTACGCTTGGTTTGGCGTTGGGGATTTTGATGTCGATTGCGAATTCGAAGAGACTGGTTCAGTCTTAGATTTTTTACTTCCCCAGTTTTTACTCTCCCAGTTTTTACTCCCCCATCCCCCAGCCCCTTACCCCCCGTCGGGATAAGGGGAGCCTAAAGCGGACAGCCCATTTGGGTACGTCGCTTCGGCAGCGTCTTTAATGGGATGAACTTTTCGGGCTTGCCGCGCTGCACTTGCCAAGCACTTGTGTTGGTAACGCATCGAGAGTAAATCCGTATTCGGCGTGCGGTAGCCAAATCGGCTGTCCGCATTGAGCTCCCCATCGCCCGACGGGGGCGAGGGGGTTGGGGGGAGTGGGGAGTAAAAAAAGAATTGGGGCAGCAAAAGCCCCCGCAGAGAAAAACATCATCCGTATGCCAAAGTTGCTCAGCAACATAAGGTCTTACCACGCCATCCGCCACACACTATGGCGCACGCCTAAAATGGGCAAATGATCTCTCGCGAACCCACCCTAGAACGCCTGGCCACGGCCAAGTCCCTGCTGCTCACTCCCTTTGGCCTGGATGAGTCCCATCTGGCACGTGCCCTGAATGAAATCAAGGCGCACAAGGTAGACGAGGCGGATCTGTATTTTCAGTACACCCGCTCTGAGGGCTGGAGTCTGGAGGAGGGCATTGTCAAGACCGGCTCCTTCAGCATCGACCAGGGCGTGGGTGTGCGTGCCGTCAGTGGCGAGAAGACGGCGTTTGCTTATTCCGACGATATTTCCGAAGCTTCGCTGTTGGACGCGGCGCGCACGGTGCGTACCATTTCCAGCGCATCCAAATCTGCCCGGGTGAAGACCGCCACGCAAAAGATTGGCGGCGCGCGCAGCCTGTACACCGCCGTAGACCCGATCTCCACGCTGGATAGCCAGACTAAGGTCGATTTGCTGGGCAAGGTTGAACGCATGGCTCGCGCCAAGGATCCGCGCGTGGCGCAGGTTATGGCTGGTTTGGCCGCCGAATACGACGTGGTGCTGGTGGCCCGTGCCGACGGCACGATTGCTGCGGATGTGCGCCCCTTGGTGCGCCTGTCGGTGACGGTGATTGCCGAACAAAAAGGCCGACGCGAAGTCGGCTCGGGCGGCGGCGGTGGTCGCTTTGGCCTGGCTTATTTCAGCGACGCGCAGATTCAGGAGTATGTGGATCAGGCGGTGCATGCCGCCCTGACCAATCTGGATGCTCGTCCGGCTCCTGCGGGTGAGATGACGGTGGTGTTGGGCTCTGGCTGGCCCGGTATTCTGTTGCATGAAGCCATTGGCCACGGGTTGGAGGGCGACTTCAATCGCAAGGGCTCCAGCGCCTTTAGCGGCCGTATCGGCCAGCGTGTAGCCGCCAAGGGCGTCACGGTGCTGGACGATGGCACCATTTCCGACCGCCGCGGCTCGCTCAATGTGGATGACGAAGGCAATGCCAGCCAGCGTAATGTGTTGATCGAGGACGGCATTCTCAAAGGCTATATCCAGGACAGCATGAATGCGCGCCTGATGGGTGTGGCGCCTACGGGCAACGGCCGGCGCGAGAGCTATGCCCATATTCCGATGCCGCGCATGACCAACACCTACATGCTGGGTGGCGATAAGGCGCCGGAAGAAATCGTCAAGAGCATCAAGAAAGGTTTGTACGCCACCAATTTCGGCGGCGGCCAGGTCGACATCACCTCCGGCAAGTTCGTGTTTTCGGCGTCGGAAGCCTACTGGGTGGAAAACGGCAAGATCCTTTACCCGGTCAAGGGCGCCACCATTGTTGGCAGCGGTCCCGAGTGCCTGAAGCGCGTCAGCATGATTGGCAACGACATGAAACTGGACCCCGGTGTGGGCACCTGTGGCAAGGAAGGCCAGAGCGTGCCGGTAGGGGTGGGACAGCCCACTTTACGTATCGACGGTTTGACCGTCGGCGGCACCGCCTAAATCCCCAGGCGGCTGGTTTGCGTCCATTTCTTGCGGGTGCGCGCGACACCTTTCCTATGCTTGTGGGTGCGGCTCCTTTCGGCGTGATCTTCGGCACCCTGGCCATAGGCAGTGGACTGCCGGTCTGGTTGACGCTGGGCTTGTCGGCTTTCGTCTTTGCCGGATCCTCGCAATTTGTGGCGGTCAGCTTGATAAGCAGCGGCACCGCGCTGCCGGTGATTTGGCTCACCACCTTTGTCGTCAATCTGCGCCACGCACTGTATAGCGCGACCTTGCTGCCCTATGCACGAGAACTGCCGGCACGCTGGCGCTGGGCTCTGTCGTTTTGGCTCACCGATGAAACGTTTGCGGTGGTGGAAAGCCAGTTGCGTCACCATGCCAATGCGCGCGATGGAGCTTGGTACTGGCTGGGCTCTTCCCTGGCCATGTACTTCAATTGGCAGCTCTGGACAGTTGTGGGTGTGCTACTGGGTCAGAGTGTGCCGGTGCTGGCCACGCTGGGCTTGGACTTCGCCATGGTGGCTACGTTTGCGGCCATCGTGGCACTGCAACTGCGCGAGCGTCCGGTGCTGTTTGCTGCGCTGGTTGCCGGTGGAGTGGCGCTGTTGACGCGAGGTCTGCCCTATAAATTGGGTTTGATGTTGGCCGCTGTGGCGGGTGTGGCCACCGGTGTTCTGGTCGAGTTGTGGTCCGAGCAGGTGCGCGAACCTGTCGAGCAAGGGGGCGGGCGATGAATGCTGAATGGGCGCTGACTTTGGCCGGCATGGTGGCGGTCACCTACGGCATTCGTCTGAGCTTCCTCGTGTTTGGCCATAGCGTGAAATTTCCAGCCTGGTTGGAGCGTGCGCTGCGCTACGTTCCGGCAGCCGTGCTGACTGCCTTGATCGCACCGATGGCGTTGGCGCCGCAAGGTGCCATGGATGTGTCGCTGCACAACGCGTATTTGCCGGGCACCATTGCAGCCATAGCGGTTGCGCTGTGGACGCGCCAGACTTTGGCCGCCATTCTGGGTGGATTCATTGTTTATGGCCTGTGGCGCTGGCTGGTGGTGTGAAAGTTTCGTGTTGAAAACATGTGCTACATTGCGGGCCATGCATTCAGCAACTTTTTTCTTTAGCTATTTTTGGTTCTCAAGCGCCTGCGGCGGTAGAGAGATCTGAACGTACCTGAAAAAGTACCGAATCTTCAAACAACCGCTGGCACCCCCGGCGGTTTTTTTTTGCCGAATTTTTTTGTTTGTTTTAACCCAGGGAAGAAGCCCATGACCACCAAAGCCCACACCAGCGCCGACCGCACTGGCATTACCGATGACGAACGCATCAAGGACATTACCGTGTTGCCACCTCCCGAGCATCTGGTCCGCTTCTTTCCGATCCAGGGTACCGCGGTTGAAAAGCTGATTGCAGACACGCGCCATGCGATCCACAACATCATGGCGGGTACTGACGACCGGTTGCTGGTCGTCATCGGACCCTGTTCCATCCACGAC
>CAIQYP010000155.1 GCA_903876045.1 uncultured beta proteobacterium
CCATTGCGCAAGACTTTCGGCCCGCCCGCGCTCCATCAGGCGCAGGGACTGGAGCATCAGCGCCACTGACCAGAACATCAGCAAGGTATCGGGCAACAGGCCTATGCCCAAGATGTGCAACAGCGGCGCCAGCAGCAGTGCCATCACGGCCCAGAAGGCGGATTGTTCGGCCGGCGCATTCGAGGTCTGCAAGTTCGCAGACATCGAGGCCACTGCGATGCGCATCGTCACCCGGTACACCAGCAACACCGTGCCCAACCACAGCAACCCGGGCACCAGACGCAACAGCGCGGTCGGCGCGCCCAACGCGACCAAGGGCCATTGCGCCCAGCCGACCATGGGAGGGTGATCAAAATAACTCAGGGCGGGGTGTGCAGCGTAGAGTGCGTAATGGGCCTCATCCACCGACAAACCCAAGTTAGCCCCCAACAAAGCATGCAAGGCAAACACCAGCGCCAGCAGCCAACGCAGGCGCTGTGGCAACGGGGTCGTCATGTGCATATTCGAATTCAACAGGGGCAAAACAGGCAGTCCATCCATACAATGCCTGCAGTCTAAACCGCGCGAGTCAACGCTTTGAGCACGCGCAACCTTTATAGAAAGAAAACCATGCCCACCTATCACATTGAAATGATCGAAGGCCGCACCATCGAGCAAAAGCGCAGATTGGTGCAGGAAATCACCCGCGTCACCGTCGAGGTGTTGGGCAGTTCACCCGACTCGGTGGACATTCTGATTACCGATGTGAAGCGCGAGAACTGGGCCACCGGAGGCAAGCTCTGGACTGAACCCCGAAGTTGATTCCATTGTCAAATCAACCGTGCACTTTGTCAGCCCACCTTGCCGCGCCTTAAGCGCTGTCTGCTGCGGGCTTTCGCGTTCACGGCTGATGTGCCAATGGAATGGGATCAACAAGCCGGGAGTACACTGATCGCATGTGTCAATTGCTAGGGATGAACAGTCGGCTGCCAGCCAGCCTGACTTTGAGTTTTACCGGGTTTTCTCAACGCGGAGGCTGTACCGACCACCACTCGGATGGCTGGGGCATCGCCTTCTTCGAGGCCGATGGCCAAACACCTGGTCGCGCAGCGCGCCACTTTGTCGACAAGGAAAGTGCCGCCACCTCCCCCATCGCGCAGATGCTGCGCAGTTACCCGATCAAAAGCCACAACGTAGTCGCCCATGTGCGCAAGGCCACGGTGGGCGCGGTCACCCTCGAAAACTGCCACCCCTTTGTGCGCGAACTGTGGGGCCGTTACTGGTTCTTCGCCCACAACGGCGACCTCAAAGATTTCAACCCGCCACTGCACGGCAGCTTCAAACCAGTCGGTAGCACCGACAGCGAGTTGGCCTTTTGCTGGTTGATGCAAGAGCTCAACAAATCACACGCCAATGTGCCTTCGGTGGAAGAACTGACGCACACTCTGGCCGAGTTGGCACCCAAGATTGCGAAGCACGGCACCTTCAACTTTCTGCTCAGCAACGGCCAAGCGTTGTGGGCCCATGCCAGCACCAAGCTGCATTACGTGTTGCGCGAATATCCGTTTCACGAAGTACAGCTCAAGGACGAGGACGTGAGCGTGGACCTGTCCGTCCTGAACGGCCCGCAAGACCGACTGGCCATCGTGGTGACCGAACCGTTGACCACCAATGAAAATTGGGTGGCCATGCAGCCGGGGGAGTTACGGGCGTTTTGTGATGGGGCGTTGTTGGTTTAGAGGCACCGGCAAAATATAGAAAGCTGGGAACGTCGACTAATTGCAATTCGCAACCTTATCGCTCCAAGCACCGTACCCCCGGTCTGCCGGCCCGACTACTTGCAGGCGAACAAGGCAAGACCAACAGACAAAGCAATCAGCAAATCAAGGCTTGCAACCGTACTGCCCTTTCTTGGCATTCTCAAAGTAAGTCAGATCACCCTGGCACATCTGCTTGTGATCGGGCAGGGGCGTCTTGGCCTTGGCTACGCAGGTGTAGGCGCCGGTCTTGACGTTGAATTTGCCCAACAGTTTCCACGGTGCAACGCACAGGGTGGCCATACCCGCGGCAACTGGATTCGCCACTGCGGCCGGGACGGCGGCGGCCGCAACCGGCTTGGCTGCTTCGATCACCGTGACCGTGGCGAACTTGTCGCCACCGCCGCAGTTCGGGTGTGACTCTACGCTGCGCCCGCCCATGCTGATGGTGAAGGTGCCGGGCTTGGCATACACGTGGGTCGTGACCATCGGCGTGGGATGACTGACATCGCTGTAGCCATCGGCGTTCTTGCCATCGCCATAAAAAACAGAAAAGCCGCAGTAGTTGCCGCTGACCACGTCCACATTGGCGGTCACCGTGACCGGCTCGCCGACTTTTACGGTGGCAGGGCTAGCCGTCACACTGCCGATCAGTTGTGCGTGGGCCGTCACGCCAAAGCCTGCGGCCAAAACAGCAGTGGAAATCAAGGGAATCAAGCGCATAGTGATCTCTCCAAAAGCGCGGCACAGGTTATAAAAATTGAAAATTTGGCGCCGCTACAGGATTTTGCACTACTAAACTTGATTTCTTATTGCTGATTCCAATGCATCCAAAAACATTGCAGGTACATCAAAGCCAGTTTGGTCTGTGATTTCCTGAAAGCAGGTCGGGCTGGTGACGTTGATTTCGGTGAGGCTGTCGCCAATCACATCCAAGCCCACCAGCAGCAAGCCACGTGCGGCCAGGATGGGGCCCAGGGCTTCGGCAATGGCACGATCGGTATCCGTCAGCGGCTGGGCTACGCCCTTGCCACCAGCGGCCAAATTGCCACGCACTTCGCCACCTTGCGGGATGCGAGCCAGGCAGAAGGGTACCGGTTTGCCACCAATCACCAGCACGCGCTTGTCGCCGAACTCGATGGCGGGCAGAAACTTCTGCACCATGATGGTTTGCGTGCCTTCGGCATTCAGCGTCTCGATGATGGCGCCCAGGTTCAGGCCCTCGTCTTTGACACGAAAGATGCCGGTGCCGCCCATGCCGTCCAGCGGCTTGAGGATGATGTCGCGGTGCTCGGCGTGGAAGGCGCGCACGGCCTGCGGGTCGCGTGTGACCAGCGTCGGGCCGATGTGCTGCGGGAACTCCATGATGGCCAGCTTTTCAGGGTGGTCGCGCAGGGCGCGTGGGCTGTTGAAGACCTGGGCCCCCTCGCGTTCGGCCTGCTCCAGCAAATGCGTGGCGTAGAAAAACTCGCTGTCAAAAGGCGGGTCCTTGCGCATGATGATGGCGTCAAAAGAATGCAGCGCTTGCGTCCCGCTGGCCGTCATCTCAAACCAGTGCTCAACCTGACCGGTGAGGCGAATGCTTTGCACCAGTGCCTGCACCACACCGCCCCGCTGCCACACCAAATGCTGAGGCTCGCAGGCCGCCACCGTATGGCCACGGCGCTGTGCCTCACGCATCATGGAAAAGGTGGTGTCCTTGTAAATTTTGAAGGACGCTAGCGGATCGGCAACGAAAAGAATGTTCATACAGCTCTTGAGAAGTTCAGGTTCAGACGGTTTGCGGTTTGTGCCAATGCTGCACGGCCAGCGCCAACGCACCAGCCACCACACCCCAGAAAGCCGAGCCTACACCGGCTACGGTAACCCCACTCAGCGTAACCAAAAAGGTGATGATGGCGGCTTCGCGGTCCATCTCTTTGTCCAGCGCCATGCGCAGGCCACCGGCAATGCTGCCCAAAAGCGCCAGCCCGGCAATCGCCGCTACCAGTTCCTTGGGGAAGGCGGTCAACACACCGATGATGGTGGCGCCAAACAGGCCCACCAACACATACAAACCACCACACGACACGGCTGCGGTGTAACGGCGCTTGGGGTCCAGATGGGCTTCCGGGCCCATGCAGATGGCGGCGGTGATGGCGCTTAAGTTGAGTGAGAAGGCGCCAAACGGCGCCAGCAGCAACGTGCATAGACCGGTAAGCGTGATGGTGGCCGAGATGGGAATGCCCGCATCGCCGCCATTGGCACGCTCATCGCCGTAACCAGCCGCCTTAATAGCGGCCACACCCGGCAGATTCTGCGAGGCCATGGTGACGATGAACAACGGCAGGGCAAGACTGACAAAAGCCGATACCGAGAAGGCGGGCGTCACCCACACCGGCAGCGTCAGGCTGTATTGGATCTCGGTCTTGAGGAAACCATGGTTGAGCGCCACAAACCCGATCGCAACCAGCAGCGTAAGCGGCACGGCATAGCGCGGCAGAAAGCGCTTGCCTGCAAGGTAGGTGAAGAGCATCAAAACCACCAGCGGCAACGCGGTCTGCGCAGCCGTGAAAGCCGACAAACCGAAGCGCGCCAGCACACCCGCCAGCAGGGCCGAGGCAATGGCTACGGGGATGCGATCCATCAGGCGCTCGAACCAGCCCGTGGCGCCTACCAGCACAATAAGCACAGCACACATCATGAAGGCGCCCACCGCATCATGCATAGTGAATCCGCCCACCAGACCGGCACTGGCCAGCACGGCCGCACCGGGTGTGCTCCAGGCCACCATTACCGGCTTCCTGAGCCAAAGGGAAGGAACCATGGTGCACAGGCCCATGCCAAGGCCAATTGCCCACATCCACGAAGCCATTAGCTCAGGCGTGGCGCCAAAAGCCTGTGCCGCCTGAAACACGATCGCTACCGAACTGGTAAAGCCCACCAGCACAGCGACAAAGCCGGCGCTGAAGGCGGAGATGCTCCAATCCTTGAAAAATCGCATGTGCTGACTTGCGCGTTAAATTTCGATCTTGCTTCCCAACTCCACCACAGCGTTGTTGGGCAGGTTCAGGAAGTCAGCCGCAGCGCTGGCATTGCGGTGCATTTGGGCGAACAGCTTTTCGCGCCAGGGCGCCATGCCTTCGCCCAATGACGGCACCACGGTGTCGCGCGACAGGAAGTAGCTGGTGGTCATGGGATTCAGATCGCAACCGCGCGCTTTAATGTGGTTCAACGCCTTGGGCACATCGGGGTCATTCTTGAAACCATAGTTGATCACCACCTGCCAGCAATCATGGCCCAGCGAGTCGATTTCAATGCGTTTGTCCAGTCCGATCCAGGGTGTCTCGTGGCTACGCACGGTGACAAACAGGTTGTTGGCGTGCAGCACCTTGTTGTGCTTGAGGTTGTGCAGCATGGCGTTGGGCACGGTACCGACCTCGGCGGTCAGGAACACGGCAGTTCCATCCACGCGGGCCGGCGGGCTGACGAACACGGCCTCCAGAAAGCTGGGCAAGTCAATGGCATCGGCCATGAGCTTCTTGTTCATCAAGCGCCGGCCATCTTTCCAGGTCAACATCAGCGTGAACACCGCACCGCCAATCAACAGCGGGAACCAACCGCCATCCAGTAGTTTGAGCAGATTGGAGGCCCAGAAGGCAAAGTCCACCACAAAGAAGAAACTGGTCGCCGCGATGCACAACCACAACGGGTACTTCCAGCCATAGCGAATCACAAAGAAGGTCAGTACGGTGGTGATCAGCATGTCGGTACACACGGCAATTCCGTAGGCAGCAGCCAGATTGCTGGAAGACTTGAACATCACCACGGCCAGGACGATGGTGACAAACAGGCCCCAGTTCACAAAGGGAAGGTAGATCTGACCGGTGTCCTTGACACTGGTATGTTGCACCTGCAGGCGTGGCAAATAGCCGAGTTGGATGATCTGCTTGGTAACCGAAAATGCGCCTGAAATAAGAGCTTGCGACGCAATGACAGTGGCCATGGTGGCCAGCCCCACCAGTGGAATAAGGAACCAGTCAGGCGCCATGTTGAAGAACGGGTTCTTAACCGTCTCTGGGTGCACCAGTAGCAGCGCACCTTGGCCAAAATAGTTGAGTGTCAAGCAGGGCATGACGATAGAAAACCATGCCACGCGAATCGGCTTTTTGCCAAAGTGACCCATGTCTGCATACAACGCTTCACCACCTGTCACACACAGCACCACGGCACCCAGAATAATGAAAGTGATGAAAGGCTGGTTCCAGATAAAACCCACGGCGTAGGTCGGGCTAATGGCCCATAAGATTTCCGGATCCTCCATGATGTGGAAGACACCCAGGGCTGCAATGCAAAAGAACCAAACTACGGTAATCGGGCCAAAAAATTTACCGATGCCGGATGTACCCCGTTTTTGCACTGCGAAGAGGCCAAACAAAATGACCAGCGTCATGGGGATCACATACTTCTTAAAGGCTGGGGAAATAACCTCCAAACCCTCCACGGCTGACAACACGGAAATCGCCGGGGTAATGACACCGTCGCCGTAAAACAGGCAGGTGCCAAAAACACCCACCAGCAACAGCACACGGCGCAACTGAGGCCGGTCTTTCACCGATTGCGAGGCCAGCGCCAACATGGCGACCAAGCCGCCTTCGCCATGGTTGTCGGCGCGCAGCACCAGCACTACGTACTTGATGGAGACGATGACGGTAAGAGTCCAAAAGAAGATGGAGAGGATGCCGTACACATTGGCTTCGGTAAACGGCACATGGCCGGACCCAAAAACCTCCTTCATGGCATACAGCACGCTGGTGCCGATATCCCCATAAACCACACCGATGGCGCCCAGGGTAAGCGCAGCTAGAGACGATTTTGATGCTGACACGAGTTATGCCGGCCAATCCATCGGCCGGTGTCCATTCTGTTCGGGACCGCCATTTTGCGCCCGGTCAAGCCAACTGCAAGCCCTCTGTGTTCAAAATATTTGCGCCGAAAACCCCGTGTTGCAACGCAGCAACCGACACTTGTGCGCACTCCGGCGAAGTGCTATGCGGGCACTCCGGCGCCGGGCCGCCCCAAGCCGGGTTAGCCCCTTGAGGGGGCAGCGCAGCATACGAAGTGGCAAGCGTGGGGGCTTACCATTCTCTAGTCGTAGTGCTCTGCTTCGGGGTCTGTGGCTTCCAGCTCGTAGCTGGCGGCCAGCATGGCCAGGCGGCCAATCACGCCATACATGTAGAAGCGGTTGGGCGCGCTGGCACCGGGGCGCACGCCAGGTTGGGGCAAATGCATGCTTTGGTCAAAAGCCAACGGCACAAAGCTGGAGCCCGGCGCGTTCAGGTCTTCGTCTATGCCGCGCTCGGCATGTATGCGGTAGAAGCCGCCCACCACATAGCGGTCCATCATGTAGACAACCGGCTCGGCCACAGCGTCGTTCATGCGCTCCAGCGTCAGCACACCTTCCTGCAGGATGAGTTCCTGCGTGCCCTTAAACGGGTTACCCGATACAGCGCAGGCTTTTGCAGCCAGAGCGGGTACGTCTTTGGCGTCGCGCACCGACATCAACCCGGCGCTGCCGCCCAGGTTGTCGGCCTTGACCACGACAAAGGGCTTTTCCTTGATGCCGTATTCCTTGTACTTCTTCTTCACTTTGGCCAGCAGCGCGTCGACCCGCGCCGTCAGGGCTTCAATGCCATCGTCCGTGCGCAAGTCCACGCCACCACAACGGTCAAACATGGGGTTAATCAGCCAGGGATCCACGCCAATGAGTTTGCCAAAGCGCTTGGCGACTTCTTCGTAGGTTTTGAAATGGGTGCTGCGTCGGCGCGTGCTCCAACTCGCGTGCAGAGGTGGCAGCAAATACTGCTCGTTCAGATCTTCCAGAATGCCAGGCACACCCGTGACCAGATCGTTGTTCAACAAAATGGTGCAGGGGTCAAAGTCTTTCACACCCACACGGCCGCGCGTGCGAATCACCGGCTCTAGTGTCAGAGTCTCTCCATCAGGCAGCTTGAGGGTCGTGGCCTTTTTCAGGTCAGGGCTGATCGACCCCAGGCGCACATTGAGGCCAGCCATGTGGAAGATGCGCCGCATCTGGGCCAGGTTGCTCAGGTAGAACGTACTGCGCACATCATTTTCCGGAATGATCAGCAGGTTGCGGGCCTCAGGGCAAATCTTTTCGATGGCGGCCATCGCCGCTTGCACGGCCAACGGAAGCATGGACGGCGTCAGGTTGTGCCAACCGCCGGGAAAAAGATCGGTATCTACCGGCGCCAGCTTGAAACCGGCATTGCGCACATCGACTGAACAGTAAAACGGCGGCGTGTGCTCCATCCACTCCAGGCGAAACCAACGCTCAATGGCGGGCATGGAATCCAGCACGCGCTGTTCCAACTCATTGATAGGGCCTGTCAGGGCGGTGACGAGATGCGGAACCATGCGGAACTTTCAAAATAGGAGAGAGGCGACGCTAGTAGTTGGAGCCATCAGCGTGGGATTCAAGCGCAGGGCGTGCTATTTGCGTAGCTCACCTTCACCCAGCACCACGTACTTGAGTGAGGTCAGCCCCTCGATACCCACGGGGCCACGGGCATGAAACTTGTCGGTACTGATGCCAATCTCGGCACCCAGACCGTATTCAAAACCATCGGCGAAGCGGGTGCTGGTATTGACCATGACACTGGCAGAGTCGACCTCGCGCAGAAAGCGCTGTGCGTGCATGTGGTCGCGGGTCAGAATGGCGTCGGTATGGTGGCTGCTGTAGCGGTTGATATGGGCAATCGCCTCATCCAGACCCGACACCACCTTGACGCTGATGATGGGAGCCAGATATTCCTCGTACCAGTCCTGCTCCGTGGCATCCACCAATTGCGCGCCTGGCACAGCTTGCAAAATGGCGCGGCCCTCGGCGCAGACGCGCATCTCCACGCCCTTGTCGGCGTAGACCTTGCCGATCAGCGGCAAAAATTCTGCCGCGACACCGCGCGCCACCAGCAGGCCTTCGGCAGCGTTGCAAGGGCTGTATTTGTTGGTCTTGGCGTTATCGGCCACACGCACCGCCATGGCGATGTCGCAGGGATCATCGACGTACACATGGCAGTTGCCGTCAAGGTGTTTGATCACCGGCACCTTGGCATCGCGGCTAATGCGCTCGATCAGGCCCTTGCCACCGCGCGGGATGATCACGTCCACATACTGCGGCATGGTGATGAGTTGGCCCACCACCTCGCGGTCGGTGGTCTGCACCAGTTGC
>CAIQYP010000156.1 GCA_903876045.1 uncultured beta proteobacterium
CGATGGTCTGGTGAGCGAGTTGCGACAGGTGATTGACGAAGTGACGTATGTTGATGAATTTGTTGACTCACGCCTTTGACTTTGGAGAATTTGTCCTTTCCGACGTGTGGCGGATCATATTTTCAATAGCCGCTTCATCAAAAGCGTAGGGAAATCTTGCCGATGGCCAGCGACGAGATACATATAAGTATCACCGTCTACACGCCTGTAAACCAGTTTGTGATGCGAGGTGTAACCCACGAGATAAGGCTGAGTAGTAGACCTCTGCGCATTATGAGTAAATCAAACCGCGCACATACACATCTGGGGGTCTGTTGACCCACCGTGACACTGCTTCAAACACCTAATCGTTCATCAAACCGTTGAGCCGCGAACTTCGCATTCAACACTTCCCACCCTTGAAGTAGCCGCTGATTCCAGCCCGGCCCACGGCGTTTCGCGTCCTCCCAAGATTCGCGAACCAAGTCGCCGTCATTCTCCAGCAAGTAGTCCAGCAAGCAAGCCACCTGTATGAGGTCTTTGTTTGCCTTCACACGCATCTCTCTTGGCCTCTCCCCACAAACAATGAGCTTATGCCAGACATAGCGCTCTGGGCGCGGCACGTTTACCACCAGCGGGCCATTGCGATAGAGCAGCGTCGCTTTCATTGGCGCCTCAAGCGAGAACTCCATAAATTTCAATGGTTGCAATGACAGGTTCAGAGCAGGAACGAACAGCGGCTTATCGCCTGCCCTGCCAAACGTGGTCAAAAAATCCAGATCAAAGTCAGGCTCATCAGGTTTCTTGTATGTAGTTCCGCTCATCACCGGGATGAATCCCATCTCGAGCGACTCAATTGCCTTGGCCGTGTCAACTTCAACATTGGCGGCTATTGCCAGCGAGATGTTTTTTCCAGCATGCGCGAAGTCCAGATCCACTGTGAATGCGCCCGCATCCCAACTCACTCCAAACATGTTCTGATAGGCTAGGAATGCATGGGTCCCAACCAGCACGCCACCGGCCTTAAAAAATCCGTGGTCCAAAAGGCGGCCAATCACCCGGCCATGCTTCAGAGGGATCTCTGTACATCCAAGCTCTATTGAGGCCCTTGCCAACTTTTGCAAAGCGCCTTTGCCTTTCACTGAATCAGCTGCGCCGTGGCTCTCGATCAGCGCGCGTGTCTTCTTGTCATCTGGGCCAACAAAAACTTGCTGAGTTTTGCCGTTGGGCTGTTTTTGCTGGTAGTACCAATAGTCACGGCCCTTGACGTGCTTTTTGACAAAGCCACCGGGTACTGCCACCACGCTTCGCCTCAGCTCCGCATCACGGGCCGCAACGTCCAATCCTGCAAATGACGCCTGTGCACTTGCGCTTAGTTCTGTGTAAAGCATTTTACTATACTACCTATTTTGCTGAAGTAGTATAGCCTCCTGCTGTAACTCTGAGTCAGCAATCCACATGGTGTGGTGGCTACCGGGCCAACTCACTGGCCACTTCAATGGGCATGACTTCCAAAAACGGCCCAACAAAAGTTACAGCGCACTCGATGCGTGGAGGCCGGAACAAAGCGACTTGCATTCAACCCATTGATACCGAATGCCGAATGCGCAGTCCCTGCAATTGCGCCCAAGGTCTTACCACCAGGTTCTCCCACGGCACTGCCCCACAGCGGTTTCGACGCAGGCATGCGAACTGACGCTCTTGGTCTTGGCTAGAAGTCGCGATCAGCATGGGTGAAATACGGAAACTCCATGTCATGCTCAATCGCCAACGAATGGAGAGCGCCTTCTACGTCTATTGGGAACCCTTTTCGACGGCGGTCGTGGAGCAGCAGGTTTTCCATGTAGGTGGTGAATTCAGGATCTTCCCAATGGTCCAGAAGCATGTGACCGACGTGGGGGAACCTGCCGTTAACTAAAGCGAATGAAAAACTGTCTTCAAGCATGGGGTACCTCCTAACAGAAAGTAGTGGGGCAAGGCCACTGTGCAAACAGTAGTCATTTCAAACCTACTTTCAATTGATGACGGCATAAGGCAGATATGCCGTTGTGGATTTACGGATCTCGAGCACGGTTGCATTCGACATTGCGATTGAAACGCAAAGACAAGACGAGATTCTGATTAGTTGTGCCGGAGGTACAAAGCCGATATCCAATTTGGCCAAGTTGTACCTGTGGGCTAACGCGCAGAAGCTCAGTGCGCTTGCCATCAAGGCACTAGAGGACTCTGGTTGGCTGAGCGCTTTTTAATCTGGTGCGCGCAAGAACTCAAAAAGCCGCTCTCGAGCGTTACGGCTCCTGACGTTCAACAGTACCGTGCATTCCTGCAGGCTGTTCCCGCAACTTGGATTCAGAGGGTTCCATTAAAAAGAACGGATCCGGCGTGGCGCGCGTTTCGCACGCAGCCTAGTCTTGCGTCACAAAAGCAGGCCCTCGTAATTCTTCAGACGCTGTACGGTGGTCTGGTGGATGCGGGCTAAGTTCGCGAAAACGCACCGTTTCCATGAAGACCAGGTGTGCGCATTTGCAACGCAGACTGGTGATACCAATCCCCTGCACCATGACGCCGACATTGCATCGCTGAGCAGGTACAAAAAACTGATTGTGAGCGGGACGCACACGACCGCGCTGATCTTGGGGCTCACGGCTTCACATTACTCGCAAGGCTATTCGGTGGTCGGGGTCTCGTTTGGGGTGGAGTTCAAGCGCCCGGTGTTTGCGGATGCCTGTGCGCACATCGAATGGGAGGTTGTGGCCACAACCATGGTGCGAGAAAATGTTCAGCAGGTCGAGATGCGCGTAGGGATGAATGACGAGAGTGGTGCGCTGTGTGTGGGAGCAACGGGGGAGTGCGCCTCAGCTTAGCAGGCAGCCTACGCACTATGGGGGAGATTTAAAAGGAACAACTTCTGGGCTAACTCCATCAACTGGTCAGCCGAAAAGGGTTTGGTTAGATAAGCATTTGCCCCTCGTTCCTTTGCCAACTGTATGTCCTGAGTCAATGACCTGGCTGAGACGACCGCGACTGGAATGTGGCAGAAGCGTTCATTCTTACGCATCGCGTCGAGAAGGATCAAGCCACCTTGAGCTTCATCAAGTCCGATATCGACAAAGGCGATATCCGGAAGTTCCTCGTGAAGCTTGGACCATGCCTCTTCGCGAGATGCAGCTTCTATCACCTTGTAATCAGTGGCGAGTGAGATCTCGAACAATCGGCGCACATAGACGTTGTCCTCGACGATCAGTATCTTTTTCTTGTCCATGGTTTCACCCGACAGTTAATGTTCTGTTTGCACCTTTGAGAAATAGGTAATGCGTGAGTTCAATTCCAGCCACGAAGATCTCAGTACCCGACTGTACCCCTCTGATCCCTTTGCGCAGCGTCCAGCCAATCGCCCGGGCTTAACGACTTGCAATACGCGTTGCATGAAAGCCGCCTGCCGGCGGACCTACGACGACGGCAAGAAAGTCCCATTGCAGGCCAAGCATGTGTTCCACCCATTCACAAGCGAATGGATATTTGGCCCGGTGTATTGCTGATGGGTTGATGCTGCGCGATCAAACGCAGTCGCAAAAATGAATGTCATGAGAGTTGACAACTGTTGTCTTTATTGCCATTATTCCCTTAACAGAAGGAATCCAAGACAATGGCCAACACAATCTCTTTCGCCATCCCCGAGCCCATCGTTGAATACATCGACAACCGGGTGGCCACAGGTGGTTACGGGAATCGTTCCGAGTACATCCGTGACTTGGTACGTATTGACCAGCGTGAGCAGGCAAAGCGCCGCCTACGGGATCTCGTGGCCGAAGGACTTGCATCAGGTTCAGCCACACCAATGAATTCCGCAGACTGGGCGGACATGGAAACAGTCGCCCGCGGTGAGGTTCAAGCTTGAAGCCGGCACTGCTTCGCGAGAAGGCAAGATACGACTTACGGCACCAGTTGGCGTACTACCGGCGTGAGGCCACGGAAAAGGTCGCACTGCAACTTCGAACTGTTGCAGAAAGTTCCCTGCGTCTTCTCGAACAAAATCCGGGCTTGGGCTCTCCAATACTCGGCAAGGAACTGGAAATCGAGAACCTTCGCACTTGGAGGCTGACAGGATTCCCCTTGATTTGGCTTTACATCGAACACCCATCCCATCTTGATTTCGTTCGATTGCTCGGGCAACAGCAGGATGTAGCGCCTATTTTGGACAGCGAGTTTTGAACGGCAGAACACTCTCATCTCGTCATGGACAACCCCACAACTTTCATCTTTTTGCAACGCAGCGCCGAAGCCCAAGCCAAAGCTGCTCATTCCTTTGCGCGCTTACTGACCCTGGCGGAGACCCGCGATTCTGGCCAAGTACGCACAATCGCCAAATTCCTTGCAGCAACCTACAACGGAGCAGATTTCTCGTTCGATCTGTTTGGCCTAAGGACGCTGGACGTCGCCATCAGCGACGACATGCTTATCTGTCTGGACGCCCTGCGCTGGGGTAAGGCCGATCTCTACCAGCTCGTGCCCGATGGCGACAAGCGGATACAGGCGGTGATCGAGCTTTGGGGCCTGCAGTCTGATTCTGTTTGAGTACGCAACCAGAATCGAGAACGGTGGTGATAAGCGGCGACGTGAATGCTCTTGCCCATCAGGTGGCGGCCTTTGGAAGCCATTTAGTCTGCCAAGCACTTGGCATTGCAAGGTGGGAGTTACCACAAGGTGTGAGATCGCGTGAAGGTGCGTTTGTAGTATCAAATCGTCAATTGAATTCACGATTTTGACCACCTACACCGTCCTCTTTGCCTTTTTGTACCAGGTGCCGTCTCTGATTCTTGGGGTTCTGTTAAAGCTTGTCATTGCTCATCCAGCTATGCGAGCAATCATTTTGTTACCCGGCACATTCGTGCATGAGCTTTTACATCTCATAGTGGGTCTGATCATGAATGGAAAACCGGTAACTCTTTCAATGTGGCCACGCAGAGCCAGCCAAGGTCAGTGGATATTGGGGGCCGTAGGTTTTACAAATCTGCGCTGGTACAACGCAGTGTTCATTGCACTTGCGCCATTGCTTGCGATCGTAGTAGCCATGTTATTCGTTCCGGCTTCAAGGGATTGGTCGCCGCAGTTCTCAGACTGCAAGCACTGGGCCTTGGCCGCACCGATTCTGGCGATGTGCCTGCCGAGTTCAACCGATTGGAAGCTTTCAATAAAATCGTGGCCGATTATTGGTACAGCGTTAGCTTGGTTGGTCTGGCATTTTTGGAGAACCTGACGTCAAATACCGATGCCCTAGCGCTGCAAAGGATGAAAGGGAGGATTGCAATGAGTATTTTGTTATGACGTACAAACTGCTTGCAATAGTGGCGGTTGAACCGGCCCATCGCATCCGCTGCCAGCAGCCCCATTGCGGACACAGCGTCTACGCAAGAATCCACATTGTTGAGGAAGCGGGGCAACTGATTGTTCTAGGCTCCGACTGTTTTGCAAAGCGGTACGGTGTTGGAAGTGCCTCAAATTTCAGCGGATTCGGCGGTGGCGGCGGTCGGCCATTAACGCACGCTGAGCGCGAACTACTTTTGAATAACACAGCAGCACTCCTGGCGCAATTTGAGAAAGAACGCGCAATTGAGCAAGAACGGGCCGCAGCCGAAAGAGAGGCCTTGCGTCAAAGGCATGCAGAGCAACAGCAGCGACTTGCCAGATTGGTCCAATTTGTCAGTTCAGATCAATTGCGGGTGCCGGAACACAGCATATCTGAGGTGGTCGCAACCCCCCCTGTGTTGCCGGTGCCATCATGGGCTGAACTTAAGAAACCCAAATCATCATTCTTTGCGTATTGCATGGAAGAGGACCAATTCTGGGTCTTGATGCAATCCGCCACCCATGACGGTTGCTTCATTGCACCTGCACCAACTGCTTTTGAGTCGTGGGATGAGGCGCTACCTCCGAGCCTTGGGACGGTTGATGTGACGCGCAATGTCTACATAAGCCACATGAACATTAACGACTTGATAGCTTGGTTTTCAAGTCGTTGCAGGAAAGGCAGTCGCATTGATAGTGATGCGGTAGCCATTCATCAGTTCACACTGAGAGATTCGCATTAAACGTAACGGGCTAAGTTGGGGGTGCGATGCGGCCGTAACTCACTGATTGCGATAGGAACAGCGTAGCGGGCCACTATGGAGAGACTTACAAAGCAGCCCACTGTTGAAATTCGAGCCCAGGCTTCTTTGAGGGTAATCGCGCTGGAAGGAAAGGTCCGTCAGCGCTGGACACCGTGAGACTTAGATCCAGTTGGAACTTGCATCGGTGCAACTTTACAAAGTGTCCGAATTTCGAATGAAAGGGACTTCCCCGTCCCGAGCAAGCCGCGCGCCCAGAGGGTTGCGGTTTGCGGCAACTCAGTGCCACGATGGAGAGGTCAAACTTTTCATCAACTTGTTCCGAGAGGGGAATCCCATGTCTATCGTAGCAGTTGGAATTGATCTCGCTAAGAACTGAACGTCTTTGCCGTGCACGGCGTAGGGGGATGGGCGCATTTAGCGAGATAGGTGCATAAGTCCGGAACTTGTTGAACTCGCCATCGCAGCAGGGCATTTTGAGGTTGCAACGCAATTGCCTCATAAATCTGCCACTAAACTCAAGAAATGAAAATTGAGTCTCTCCCCGGTTTTTCCGACCTGGCAAAGAAGCTGTGGTTAGCCATCGCGCCGGACACAAGAAAATCTTGGTTGAGCAACGTCTGGTGCGCCGCTTGCGGGCGGGCAGGCACGATCACTAACTTCACGGGCATGGTGAAATCTGGCGACCTGCTGCTGATGGGCAAGCGCGCTGAATGCCATGGCGATGTGGCTCGGAAAATCGAATCGCAATGAAGGCTAGCGAAAAAGCGGTTGTGAAAATCCCCGAAACCGTTGATCTGCAGCTCACCCCCAGCAGTCACCTGCGCTTGGTAGGACTTTCCGATGGACCTGCCTTGCCGCAGGAAATTCGAGATGCGCTGACACAGGCTTTTGCATTAACCGCTGGCCACGGGTTGCTGCACCTGGGGGCGTGTCTGGTCGGCACGGTGCTGCCGCCCACGTTTGGATGGTGGCGGGATTTTGCTTCTCGCTTTGTCACAGCCGTATGCGCTAGCGTCGAAGGAGCTGACATCGCGGTCGCAGTTCCCGACGAAGGACTGCTTTCCACTCTGATCGCCGATGCGCCGCCCATGACGGGTGCTGAGTACCTTTGTGTGCCGGGGCTCGCCACGCTTTGGATTGAACTCGAGCGGGCGCTGCAGATTGAGCTTGCGGCGGCTAATTCGTCGTTGCAAGATTTTCTGAAATCAAAGCATCCGGCCTGGAACCTAGTCGGGCGCGTGCATTTCAACCTCGCAGAAAACCGCAAAGACCCGGATGCACCGTTTGCATTTTTGGTCACCTACGCCTCTCGCCTGTCATCCAGCGGTAAAGCGCAACACCTGCCGCTCTCGAAAGCCCTGAGCGAATTCTCCGACGGCAAGAGCCGCTCGCAACTTCTCTCCTTGCTCAAACCTGTGCAAAGTGCGGCCACACTTTGCCCGTGGCTGCATGACATGGTGCAAGCCGGCCAGATTTACCATGCGCTTCGTTGGACACCGGCGCAGGCATACCAATTTCTGACCGATGTTCCCAAACTGGAGTCCGCTGGAGTCGTGGTGCGTGCCCCGCTTGCTTGGGGGGGCGCCCGTCCGCCTAGGCCTCATGTCAGTGCCCAAGTGGGCGCCAAGGCGCCGTCACTTTTGGGCAAGGATGCGTTACTTGATTTCAGCATGGAAGTGACGCTTGAGGGCGAACCTCTAAGCGAAGCTGAGATCAAAGCCCTGCTCCATGGGCTGGACGGCTTGCAGTTGATGCGTGGACGCTGGGTAGAGATTGACCGCAAGAAATTGTCCCGCATGCTGGAGCGGTTTCAGAGTATCGAGCAGTCGGCGCAGCAATCGGGTTTGTCGTTTGCGCAAGCCTTACAGCTGGTGTCTGGTGCGGTGCTGGAGCAAGACATCGAGCCGGCGGATCTGCAGTGGTCAGAGATGGTGGCAGGGCCGTGGTTGGAGCAGACCCTGCAGGGATTGCGAAAACCCGAAGGCTTGGCAAAGGCAATGGTCGGCCATGACCTCAAAGCCAATCTGCGGCCCTACCAGGAGGCGGGCGTGCAATGGCTCTATTTGCTGCACCGTCTGGGTTTGGGTGCTTGCCTTGCCGACGATATGGGATTGGGCAAGACGATACAGGTATTGGCCCTGTTGTTGGTACTCAAGCGCGAAGAGACTGCTCATACGCCTAGTGTGCTGGTGGTACCAGCTTCACTGCTTTCCAATTGGGAAGCAGAGGCCAGGCGCTTTGCTCCGAGTCTGCGCTTGCTGATGGTGCACCCCAGCGCCATGTCGGGTGCGGATCTGCGGTCACTGGATGCGCAAAAGCTGCAGGGCATTGATCTTGTGATCACCAGTTACGGCTCGCTTTTGCGCCTGCCTCAACTCGAAGTTGTTCAATGGCGAGTGGCTGTGCTTGATGAAGCGCAGGCCATAAAGAACCCCTCTGCCAAACAGACGCGCCAGGTCAAGAAACTCAAGGCGCAAACGCGTATTGCTCTGACTGGCACGCCTGTAGAGAACCGATTGTCTGACCTTTGGTCCATTTTTGACTTCACGCACCCTGGACTGCTGGGTACAGCGGCGGTGTTTTCTGAGTTTGCAAAACGTTTGACTAAAGCCAAGCATTTCGGCCCATTGAGAAAGTTGGTGCAGCCCTACATCCTGCGCCGTCTCAAAACCGACAAGCGAGTCATCGACGATTTGCCTGACAAGACCGAGCTCAAGGCCTGGTGCCATTTGAGTGCGCCCCAGGCGGCGCTGTACCAAGACGCGGTGCACGAGCTCGCAAAGGCGCTGGAGAACGCAGAAGGCATAAAGCGAAAGGGGGTCGTTTTGGCGTTCTTGATGCGCTTCAAACAGATCTGCAATCATCCTTCGCAATGGACAGGCGACGGTGCATGGTCATCAACAGACAGTGGGAAATTCGACCGTCTGCGTGAACTTGTTGAGGTCATTGCGGCACGCCAGGAAAAGGTTTTGGTATTCACCCAGTTCCGGGAAACCACACAACCACTGGCGGATTTTTTGGGGTCAATATTTGGTCGCGAAGGACTGGTTCTGCATGGCGGCACGCCAGTTCCTAAGCGGCGTGAATTGGTGCGACAGTTTCAGGAAGATGAGCTCACGCCATTTTTTGTGCTGTCTCTGAAGGCCGGTGGTGCCGGACTTAATCTCACGGCCGCCTCGCATGTGATTCATTTCGATCGCTGGTGGAACCCGGCGGTGGAAAACCAGGCCACCGACCGGGCGTTTCGCATAGGCCAAAAAAAGAATGTGCTGGTGCACAAGTTTATCTGTCGTGGCACTGTGGAAGATCGCATTGACCAACTGATCGAATCCAAGCAGCAACTGGTCACAGATGTGCTCGAAGGTGGGGCAGAATTGTTGCTCACTAAAATGAGTGATTCCGAGCTGCTGGACTTGGTCAGACTCGATATCCATGCCACGCAGACGGGCTGATATGCTCACAATTTCAAAGAGGCCACTCAAGGATAAGCATGGGCTATTTCGGTTGGAAACCCTACGTCCCGGTAGCACAACGGCGCAAGGCCGCGCTAAAAGAGGCCACCAAAATTCTGCAATCGGGGGTCAAGTTGTCGCCCATTCAACCCTACCGCGGTGCGATTGCCAAGACATTTTGGGGCAAGGCCTGGTGCGACAACCTGGAAGCCTACAGTGACTACGCCAACCGATTGCCGCGTGGGCGCACCTATGTGAGAAATGGCTCTGTCATTGACCTTCAAATTACCGAAGGCCAGGTGCATGCAAAAGTGATGGGCTCAAGTCTGTACCAGGTCACTGTAAAAATCACACCGGTGCCTGAAAAGCATTGGCAGGCCATTGGCAAAGATTGCTCAGGCTCCATTGATTCGCTGGTTGAGTTGCTTCAAGGCAAACTTTCAACTGCGGTCATGCAGCGGATATGCCAGCCCAAAGCGGGACTGTTTCCCTCGCCCAAAGAGATCGCGCTGGACTGCAGTTGCCCGGACTGGGCGGGCATGTGCAAGCATGTCGCAGCGGTGCTTTACGGTGTGGGCGCGCGACTTGATCAAAGCCCTGAATTACTCTTTAGCTTGAGAAAAGTCGATGCAAAGGACCTAGTTAGCCAGGCTGGCATTGGATTGCCCAAGCAGAAGCTGACATTGAGCAGCGCTGAAATATTGGACGATGCCATATTGGGCGATGTTTTTGGTCTTGAGATGGATGAAGAGCATGAGGTCGGCACCAACAAGGCGAAGACCTCACGCAAAGCGCCGCCGGTCAAGTCAGTTGAAAAAAAGACTTCTCGAAAGCCTTCTGTGCGCGTTGAAAATGTGAAGATGGTGTCACCCAAAAGCGCGGCTTCAGCCAAGAAACCAGCAGCGAAAACGAAGTCGACGGCAACTGTAGCGAAAGCAAAGAAGTCTGTTGAAAAGAAAGTCACCGGATCGACAAAATTGCCGATTGCGAAAAAGGCTTCAGCCAAGAAAGTCGCCATCAAAGTAGTCAAAGCTGGCAAGTCATCCTGATGCCTATTGAGGGCCAAGCAATGCTACTGTCGATATATATGTTATCCAGTCGAAGCCAGTTGAGCTTTGCATTTTGGTTGGCGAAATGGTGATGGGTAATATGCCGGTCTGAAGGAAAATTGCCATGAGACAGGAATGGTTCAACCCGCTAAATGGTCGACACTATTTTGTGGAGATGTATCAGGACCTGTTGGGCGACTGGGTCTTGATGCGGCGATGGGCGGGGTCGTGCCGTTCGGGTAACCACAAAATGGCGGTGCTTGGCAATTGCGAAGAGGCCATGAAACAGGTCAAAGGCATTGAAGGCAAACGACGTGTGAAAGGATACCGACAAGTCGAAAGGTTGGAGGCGAACAGCACGACATCTTGAGAAATTTGTTCACTATGCGGCAGCGTTGCGCCATGAATCAGATTGAAGGCGTTGGCCTGTCAGCCCGCACAAAAGTGCTTAGAATTTTCGAACTGCTTAGCGGGCGTCGTTCAATGGCAGGACCTGAGCTTCCCAAGCTCAAGACGTGGGTTCGATTCTCATCGCCCGCTCCAACGTTTTTTGGGGTTCAGCAGTATTTCTAACGTAGGCGAATTTTGGCTGTCGCTCACGCCGAAAGGTATGCTCAAAAATCGCGTCCAACTTGGATTTGGCCAAAGTAGTCTATGGGTGGGACTGCTGGACTGCTGGCTCTGCGCCAAGACGGGGATGCTGGTTGAATTGTTACAAATGGAAGACGGCCGACGCTGGCTCCTAAGGGCTGAAACCGGAAATTGGGGTTTACGAATAGGGCGCCGAAAACCGGCCATTCGGTCCGTCTTTAGATCAGGTCAGCCTGACGCCCGAAATCCACCCCTTTCCCAACATTCTGCCAATTAAATCAAACTTCAATCCAAACATTAATCCACAAAAAATTACAACAGCTATTATTCCCCAAATCCCAA
>CAIQYP010000157.1 GCA_903876045.1 uncultured beta proteobacterium
GAGTGTTGATGCTGAGCAGGCTGATCGCGCAATACGAGACCAAGCCAATATAGACTTTGAACAGCATCGGCCTGGTACTACGCAGGCGAAGGATGACGGTCCACAGCAGCAGGCCTGACGCAGGTCTGAACAAGATGCCAAAGCCGGTGATCCAGTTGGCCCAGCGTGGCGTACCCAACCAGGCGTTGAGCAAAATCGGTTGGCTCACCCCCACAAAGATCGCCAGCAGGCACATAAGGTACAGCGCATACGCCAGTTGTACCGGCTGGCGCATCACAACGGCACCCACCACATACATCACTGCAGAGAGTAAGTACAAGGTGACGAATGCACCGGCCCGAAATTGGCCAGCGCTTTGCGACTGCAGTAGGTCTTCCTGCGTCAGCAACTGCGCCTTGACGTTCATGGCGCTGGTGGTCTGCACCCTCAGCAAGTAGCGTTGTTCAGTCGGTAAGGCTGGTAAGCGGATGACATGGCTGGCATAGGACAGGATGGGCTCCGGGCTGGGCCGCGTATCGCCTGCCGAGGCAAATGGTTCAGACTGGCCCCAGACATAGACATCGATGTTGTCGAGATAGGGGTAGCCCACAGACAGTAGCAGACCGTTCTGACCGGGTGACGCAGCAGGCACTTGGAACTGCGCCCAGAACACACCCGCCTTGTAGCCGTTCATGCCTTGCCTGGTATCGGCATGCCATTCCACTTTGGGGGCAAGCAGATCTAGCGGCTGCATTTGCGATGTGGGGTCCACAAAAACTTGCCATTGCGCATTGAGGTTGGTAGGCACGGCAAAGACGGGAAGCGTCAGCATCAGCAGCCACATAAGACATAGGCAACGCCACCCCAATGAAATTGCATTTCTTGATAGCCGTGGTGACATCGCCCGACCTCGCCGTACTAGTTTTTTTGAGACTCTGAGTTTAGGCGCAAGCGTTCATTGGACTGAATGGCTACGGTGGCTTGACTGGACCACCGGTTATCAGCGACACCAATCTCGGTTAAGCCGCGTTGCCGGCAGTAGAAATTTGCGATCTGCCTTATTCAAATGCGGCCGTTGCCACCATGGGATCGACAGGCAGCTATGCGGCAATCATTGCCAGAACCAGTGCCTATTGATTTGTCTGGATCAACCGAGCGGCAGGTAAAGCGTCAATGGCGCATCCGCACAGGGAATGAAGCCATATCGCTCGTAGAACGACTTCGCTTTTTCATCTTTTGCATCCACCAGCAGCGCGTAGGCACCAACAAGGCTGCGGGCATGCAGACATCTGTCAACGGCACAACCGATCAGAACCTCGCCCGATCCAGCGCCGTGACTTTCATTGTCGCGTGCCAGGCGCCCCATGCGAAAGCACGGAACGGGGTAACGCGGTAGTTTTTTGCGTTCAATGTCACTGAGTTGTTGAACATCTATGTGTGCCGCACTGAGCGTATAGAAACCCAGTATCTTGCTTGGCACAGCGTCATCCACCACCACAAAGACAGTGGTGATGCCCTTTGAATTTTGCTGTGCCGCGTATTTGTGCAAGTAATCATCCAGAGCCGGCACGCCACAATGAAAGGCAGCGCGATCGTGCACCCTGACATCAAAAACCTGCTCTTCATGCACGCTTGACCTTTGCCGCTGCGGTCAGCGCACCCTGCAATTCCGGGTTAGGACTGAATACGCCATTGATCGCTGCGTTGAAGGCAAGAAAATCTCTTTTGGAGAGCGTCACCCGCGACTCCTGCTCCAACAGAGTTTGTGCTTTCTCTTTGGCTGCGCTGCGGACAAAGCCTGCCATGGTTGTACCCATAAGGCTTGCCGCTCGGGATAGAAGTTCCTTATCGTCAGCGTCAAGTTTCAGATCAAAACGGGCAACTGTTGTCATGAAAACTCCAAAATTGATACGGTCTTTTACCGTATCGAATCAGCATGGTCGAATTTGAAAAACTGAGCGACCGCTTCGGGTTTCAATAAATGGCGAGGTATCTCCGCTCCATACGGCCGACGATGACAACAATAGGCACGATGAGGAAGACCGCAAAAGTCTATTGAACGGGCTTGAACTGGACAATTAGAAGTCAGCACCATACACACGTTTATTGCTGATGCCCTCAAAACCTGCCAACTCCAATGCGCGCACCGCTATTAAACGAACATTGGCCCGCCCACACTCGC
>CAIQYP010000158.1 GCA_903876045.1 uncultured beta proteobacterium
AATCGCCTAATAAAGCCCACGTTTGAACTAAAAAGCCCCGCAAGAATTAACTTGCGGGGCTTATAGTTCTTGGCTCCTCGAGCTGGGCTCGAACCAGCGACCTACGGATTAACAGTCCGGCGCTCTACCAACTGAGCTATCGAGGAATATTGCACTGTTTGCAGCCCTAAATTATAGCGTAACTTTTTTGGACTTTTGATTGAACTCAAAAGAATCTACGCCGAGCAAGCTGTGCAAGCGCGTACTGGTCGTGGTGTATTGCAGCGGCACCTTTTTCTGCGGGAACACAATTGCTGCAGCACCAAAGGCTGCCAACACAGTTTCGTGAAAGCCGCACACGATTAATTTCTTCTTACCTGGGTAGGTGTTAATGTCGCCGACGGCAAAGATAGCAGGCATGTCAGTGGCATAGCTCTGGGTGTTGACTATTAGCTGGCGGCGCTCCATATCAAGGCCCCAGTGCGCAATCGGCCCTAACTTGGGCGAGAGGCCCATGAGCACCAGTAATTCGTCTACGGGCAGCGTTTGCTCTTTACCTTCAGCATCCAGGTATTGCATCGCAGACAGGCGATCATCCGATTCTTGCATGCCAGTGAGTTGACCGGCTACAAACTGGATTTGTCCGCCGTCCACCAGAGCCAGAAACGCAGCGACAGTTGCGGGTTCGGCCACAAACACTTTGCGTCTATGCATCAGCGTCACTGACTTTGGCCTTTGAGCCTGTGTAGCGAGGTTGATAGCGGCTTGCAGCGCGCTATGTGTGTCACCCAATACCAGAACGTCACGGTTGACCCAGGTATCTCCCATAGGCAGGGCGAGGTGGAGTTGTTTGCCCGTATGCGCAGCAAGCCCTTCGATATTCGGCATTTTGGCTTGGAAGGCGCCCACACCCGCAGCTATGAAAAGTGTCTTGGTGATGAAGCGGGTACCGTTATTGGTTTCTAGCAGCAGGCGGCCATCAGGTTGTGGCTCGACCGTGGTGACCAATTGCTCCAGATGCCATTGCGGCTTGAAGGGTGCAACCTGCGTAAGCAGGTTCGCAATCAGTTCGCGTCCGGTGCAAATCGGCACGCCCGGAATGTCGTATATGGGTTTGTCCGCGTACAACTCAACGCACTGCCCGCCCGCGTGAGTCAAGGCATCCACAATGTGTGAGGAGATTTCCAGCAGGCCGAGTTGGAATGCCTGGAAGATGCCAACCGGACCGGCGCCGACAATTACAGCATCGGCTTCGATGGCGCCTTCGTGGGTAGCGACCCGCAGAGGTTCATTCATGCTGTGCCGGCGCGGCGTTTGGGCAGGCGACTCTTAGCGCAGCAACTGCGATAACTTGCCGGTCTTGTCTTTCCACTCGTCCGCTTCAGGCAGCGGGGCCTTGCGCTTGGTGATGGTCTTCCAGGACGGTAGCAGGGCCAATTCAGCGTTCAACTTAATCATGTGCTGCTGGTCGCGCGGCGCATCTTCTTCAGCGTAGATAGCGTTGACTGGGCACTCTGGAATACAAACAGCGCAGTCTATGCATTCATCAGGGTCAATGGTCAGGAAATTAGGACCTTCACGGAAGCAGTCCACAGGGCACACATCGACGCAGTCGGTGTATTTGCACTTGATGCAGGATTCGGTGACGATGTGGGTCATTTGGGATTTCAGGCAAAAGTTTGAAAGGCTAGGCGCGCTTGCGCCTAGCCTGCGATTTTATTGGTAAAAACTGACAACCTCGAAAACAGGGTTGTCAGCATTTGGTTACGGCTTGCGCTGTATCAATTCAGCAGCAAGGCTCCTGAGGTCTTGTGGCTGGCGGTATCCACCAGAATCAGCGAGCCTAAAACGCGCGAAGTTTTGTAGGGAACTGCGGCAATCGCCTCCTGCAAAGCAATCTCGATATGGCCGATGGCATTCGGCAGAATTTGCGTAGCGTCGTGCTCTTCCAGCGTGTTGATGTCCAGGCTGTGCACGATGCGCTTGACGCGGGCCTTGATCCAGCGGTGGCCATGCAGTGCCCAGTAAATGCGCCCGGCAACCAACGGCTCATCATCCATCCACGCGACGGTGGCGCTGATTTCGCGGGTCGGCTCGAAATGCTTGGGCGCATCAACGGCGGCCAGTAGCCAGTCGCCGCGCGATACATCCACTTCACGGTCCAGAATAATGCCAGCGCCATGACCTGCACCTACGTATTTCGGGTTGCGTGCATGGTCCAAAACTTGGGCCACGGTAGCCGTTTGGCCACTGGGCAGAATGGAAACTTGTTGGCCGGGTTGCACACTGCCGGTAGCCACACGGCCCCAGAACACGCGGCGACCTTGGCTGGTGTCGCTGGATGCGGAGAACTTCTCTACCCATTGCACCGGGAAAGCAAACGGCACTTCGGTTTCAGGTGCGGTAACGGGCAGTTGCTCCAGAAGTGACAGAAGGCTCGGGCCGGTATAGCCGCACCATCCAGCAGACGCGTGTACCACGTTGTCACCCTTGAGAGCCGAAATCGGCACGATAGCGGTCACGGAGATTTCGGCATGTTCGGCGAATTGTTCCAGCGCCTCCTTGATTTTGCGAAAAGCCTTGGCCGCATTGCCCAGTGTTTCAGGCTTGTCAGCGGACTCCAATGCGTCAAGTTTGTTCACCGCAAACACAATGCCAGGCACGCGCAACAGGTTCACCAAGAGCGAGTGTCGGCGGGTTTGCGGCAACAAATCCAGTACGCCGTCAGCTTGCCATTTCAGTTTGGTCGCATCCACCAGCACCACGGCGGCGTGCGCACTGCTGGCAGCGGTCACCATGTTGCGGGTGTATTGCTCGTGGCCTGGGGCATCGCCAATGATGAACTTGCGTGCCGGGGTGGCGAAGTAGCGGTAAGCCACGTCAATGGTAATGCCCTGTTCGCGCTCGGCAGAGAGGCCGTCGGTAAACAAAGCCAGATCGGCCTCACCACTCTTGGAAACATTGGCCAACTGGTCCAGCAGCACCGAGCGGCTATCCACCAGCAGGCGCCCGATCAATGTGCTCTTGCCATCGTCCACGGAGCCGCAGGTGATGAAGCGTAGCGCGGAGGAAATGTCACCCTGAGCCGAGACGGCTGCCGGGGAATAAGTATTTGTAACTGTTGTCATATAAATCCTAATAAACCGAAGTGCTTTAGCATCAGGGACACCGCGGAGCCGGCTCTGCCGGGGCGCTGGTGTCGCCCCCGGCAAGGGGCTGAGAACCGCGGCTCCAAACCTGCCTGCGCAGGTTCGGACGGTGTCTAAGAGCCGCTGACTGAGTCAGAGTCGCGTTGAGCGGCCACATTTTTGGGTGTTCTAAAAGTACCCGTCTTTTTTGCGCTTCTCCATTGAAGCCTCGGAGGTCTTATCGTCCATGCGGGTGGCACCACGTTCGCTGACTTCGGCGGACAAGGTTTCAATCACTATGTCTGCAGCGGTAGCGGCTGTGCTTTCCACTGGGCAGGTGCAGGTGATGTCACCCACGGTGCGAAAGCGCACGTCGCGCGACTCGACCACTTCGCCGTCTTTCGGGGGAGTCAGTTCTGTCACAGGTACCAGCAGGCCCTTGCGTTCGACAACATCGCGCTTGTGCGTGTAGTACAACGAAGGCAAGGCGATTTTTTCGCGCTCGATGTATTGCCACACGTCCAGTTCAGTCCAGTTCGAGATGGGGAACACGCGAAAGTGTTCGCCCGGCTGCAGCTTGGTGTTGAACAGTGTCCATAGCTCAGGCCGCTGTGCCTTGGGTTGCCACTGCCCGAAGCTGTCGCGGTGGCTGAAGATGCGCTCTTTGGCGCGAGCCTTTTCTTCATCGCGGCGGGCGCCACCGATCAAGGCGTCAAAGCGGAACTCTTCGATCGCTTCCAGCAGCGTGACCGACTGGTGCACATTGCGGCTCTCGCCGGGATGGGCCAAGCGCACGGTGCCGCGCTTCATGGAGTCTTCCACACTGCGCACAATCAGTTCTGCACCCAATTCCTTGGCACGGAAATCGCGAAAGTCGGTGACCTCATGGAAGTTGTGGCCGGTGTCGATCATCAGCAGCGGGTAGGGGATGCGGCCAGAGCCGAACGCCTTCTCGGCGCACTTGAGCATCACCAGAGAATCCTTGCCGCCGGAGAAAAGCAGGGTGGGGCGCTCGAAGGCGGCTGCGACTTCGCGCAGGATGAAAATGGTCTCTTCTTCCAGCGCGTCAAGGTGCTGGTTGGAAAGCCGTTCGAAATGGTGTTGTTCAGTCATGGCGTTCATACGGATACTTTTGCGGTGGTCAGGGCTGATACAGGAACACTCTCGGATACGGATAGAGAACCGTCGACGTGTTTAACGTGCAGGCCGCATTCCTTAGCGGCCTCATCCTCCCACCACCAGCGTCCTGACCGGAAGTCCTCACCCATGCTGATAGCGCGGGTGCATGGCTCGCAGCCAATGCTGGGGAAAAAGGTGTCGTGCAGCGGGTTGTAGGCAACCTTGTTTTCTTTGATGTAGTGCCAGACATCGCCCCAAGTCCAGTTGGAAAGGGGGTTGATCTTGACGCGCTTATCCGACACGTCCACCAGCGGCACCTCGGCGCGGGCGCCGCTTTGCTCGCGGCGCAGGCCGGTGATCCAGGCTTCCTTGCCTTTAAGGGCGCGCTCCAGCGGCTCCATTTTTCGGATGCCACAGCAGGCCTTGCGCAGGTCAATGCTTTTGTACATGGCGTCCGCACCTTCTTTGGCTACGAACTGAATCACAGCCTCTTCGACCGGTTTGTAAACGATGACCAGTGCCCGTGAGTCGGCCTTGAACTGATCCAGCAGGTCCAGCGTCTGCTTATGCAGGCGGCCGGTTTCCAGCACGAAGATCCCGATGTCGAGCTTCAGGCTGTTGATGATGTGGCTGATGATCACGTCCTCAGCACCCAGGCTGGAGGCTTGCGTGACGCGTGCGGCAACACCGTCAGCACCAGCATATTGCGCAGCAGCCTGAGCCAGCACGCCTTGGGCTTCGGACAGGTGCAGGGTGTAGTCGCGCGAGGCGCGGGCGTTGAGTTCAATCGCGCTCATACAGTAGCTTCCTTGTTATCTTCCCGGCTAAAAACCGGTTTGGGGGTGACTGCATCGCCCTGGTAGAAGGCGCGATAGCGATCAAATTGCTTTTGCGCAAAGTCCAGATTCTGGTCGGCACGCAACACCGCTACGCTAAAACCCTGGCGCTCCATTTGCACCAGTTGGTCGATCAGCACATCGCCGGTGGCGCGGATTTCGCCAGTGAAGCCGGAGCGGCGGCGCAAGTAGAAGGCCTGGGTGTAAGCGCGGCCATCGGTGAACTTGGGGAAGTGCAGGTCGATGCGCTTCACACCTTCTAGCGCCAGAGAGCGCGGGTCTTCGGTATTGGCCACGACCAGGGTGTTGGCGGTAGCTTCCGATGTGCTTGCGTCGGCAGCGGATAACAGTTTCATGGTGGGTACGGTCATGGTTGTCTCACGCTTCCTGTGCGTCACGGGCATAGCCTTCGGACTTGGGCAGTTGATGTAGTTCAGTGTGCGTTTCGGCCAGGCGGGCCGAATTGGCCGCCACCTTAAAGGGCTCAAAGCCTACGCGGCGCAGCGTATCTATAAAGGTCTCGCGATCAACGCGGTTTGAACGGTAGGTGTCCAACACCGCCTCGATCACGCCTGGAACTTCATGGGCGCCAAAAGAGGGGCCAACGACTTTGCCAGCAAGGGCCGGGCCGCTCAATGTGGAGCCATCGGAGCCGCCCAGCGACACCTGGTACCACTCCTTGCCATCTTTGTCCACGCCCAGAATGCCAATGTGGCCGCTGTGGTGGTGGCCGCAGGAGTTGATGCAACCGCTGATGTGCAGGTCGATCTCACCCAGGTCGTGCAGCTCGTCCATGTCCTGGTAGCGCTCGGTTATGGCCGCGGCCACGGGGATGGAGCGGGCATTGGCCAGGGCGCAAAAATCGCCACCCGGGCAGGCAATCATGTCGGTCAGCAAACGCACATTGGAGCGTGCCAAACCGGCATGGCTGGCGGCTTGCCACAAGGCGGGCAGGTCTTGCTCACGCACCCACGGCAGCAGCAAATTTTGGTCATGCGTCACACGCACTTCGCCAGCACTGAATTCATCCGCCAAGTCGGCTGCGGTGTCGAG
>CAIQYP010000159.1 GCA_903876045.1 uncultured beta proteobacterium
CCTCGGTGCGCCCGACGCCAGCCTAGCCAGCGCCGGACTGGTGGTCTGGGCCGTCAAGCCGCAAACCTTCAAAGACGCAGCGCATCAAACCAAAGCCCACACCACAGACGCCCTGCACCTGAGCGTGGCCGCTGGCATCCGCAGCGACAGCATTGCCGCCTGGCTAGGTACCGAGCGCATCATCCGCTGCATGCCCAACACCCCGGCGTTGATCGGCAAGGGTATCACCGCTTTGATGGCGCGTGAGGGCGTTTCTGCCGCTGACCGGCAGTGGGCCGGGGAAGTCATCGCCACGACCGGCCAATTCCTTTGGCTGGAGCGCGAAGACCAACTCGATGCCGTGACGGCAATTTCCGGGTCTGGACCTGCGTATATGTTCTATTTCATGGAAGCCATGACCGCTGCCGGCGCCGAAATGGGCCTGCCCGCTGAGCAGGCTTACCAATTGGCCGTGGCCACCTTTATCGGCGCCGGTGAACTGGCACGCGCGTCAACCGAATCCCCCGAGGTGCTGCGTCAGCGAGTCACCAGCAAAGGCGGCACCACCTATGCCGCCATTACTTCCATGGACGAAAGCGGCATCAAAGCCAGCTTTGTCAAAGCCCTGCATGCAGCGTGCGACCGCGCCAAAGAAATGGGCGACGAATTTGGTGCTGCCTGAGGTTGGCTGGGCTGCGGCCCACTGTCACACAGGATTCACACCTGGGCCGGATGCTGTGGCTGCGGCATGTCGCCGCTTTATACCCACCAGCGAGCCCCTATGAACGACCAAACATCTCCTGAAATCGACGCATTGGAAGAAGAAGATTTTGAGACCATTGGTGACTACCACCGCATGGCAGCGCACCACTTCAGCGCCGCCGCCAAGCACCATCTAGCGGCTGCCGATGCCGATGACGAAGGCAATGAAGAAGCCAACGCCCGCCACGCCCTGCTGGCTTATCGCCACCAACTCAATGGCGTGCAATGCGCCGAAATCGCCATGATGGAAAGCGACACCTTGGATGACGAATTCGACGTCCCAAGCGCTGACGTCTGAGCTTAGCCCGGCCGCCCCTGCCAGAAAGCGGCCGAGCCGAAGTGCTCTTTGAGATACTCGATCCACAACCGCACCCGCAGCGGTAAGTGCTTGCGCTGCGGGAACACGGCGTAAATGCCATTGGGTGGAGCGGCAAAGGCTTCCAGCACGGCCACCAATTGGCCAGTGGCAATTTCAGCCTCCACTTCCCAGGTGCTGCGCCAGGCAATGCCATAGCCCGCCAGACACCAGTCGTGCAAGACCTGCCCATCGGAGCAATCCAGCGGACCGACCGGCTTGAGGTAAATGACTTCGCTCGCCCGTGGTGCTGTGGCCTCGTCAGGTTGGGACAGTGTTTGTGCGCCAACCATGACCTCCCGCAGTGGCGCGGACGCTCGCGTCTTGGCTGGCGCATCCCGGTTGGCCCCCACCGGCATTCGAAAGGCCCAACCCCGCGTCTGAGAGGCATCACTCGAAAGCGTCAGGCAATGAAAGCGGGACAACTCAGCAGGCGTCTGTGGCGTGCCGTGGCGCGCCAAGTAAGCAGGCGTCGCCACACACAGGCGGCGGTTGTCGGCCATGCGCACGCTGACGAGGGATGAGTCCGGCATATCACCCACCCGCACCGCGCAGTCAAAGCCCTCACCGGCGATATCCACCACGCGGTCACTCAGGTTTAACGAAATCGTGACTTCGGGATGCAACTCGTAAAACTTGGGAATCAACGGCGCCACATGGCGCCTGCCGAAACCGGCCGGCGCGGTAATGCGCAAATGGCCGCTGGCCTTGACGCCGCCAGCGCTGACACTGGCCTCGGCATTGGCGAGGTCGGCCAACAGACGTTGGCAATCTTCCAAAAAGGCGCTGCCCTCATGCGTCAGTGTGATGCGCCGGGTGGTACGCAACAAGAGCTTCACACCCAGGCGCTCTTCCAGTGCGTCCAGACGTCGACCCATGATGGCCGGGGCCACCCCCTCGGCTTTGGCCGCAGCGGTCAGACTGCCGCGTGCTGCCACTGCGACAAAGGATTCCAGTTGCTTGAGCTTGCTCATGGTTTTGAGCGCCCGCCCGGCAACGGACTTTGTGCTTCTGGTTCTGGCTGCGGCAGCAAAACGCCGTCGCGCCGCAAAGCAACGACATCGTCGCCAGAATAGCCCAGGCTCAGCAGCAACTCCGTGCCATGTTCATCCAGCTTCGGCGGATCCAGCCGCAAGCCCAGTCGTTCTCCATCCAACTTCAGCGGCAACAGCGGCACCCGCGTCTCGCGGCCATCGGGCAGGGTCATGGCTGCCAGGCCACCTGTGGCATTCAAGTGAGGATCTTCAAACAGATGCTGCGGGTCGGTGATCGGCGCAAACGGCAGGCCGTTGGCTTCAAACAGCGCCGCCAACTCCTTGGAGGGGGTATCGGCCAGGCGCTCGCGCAGCAGCGGAATCAGCCAATGCCGCGCCAGGACGCGCAGGTTATTGCTTGACAGGCGCGCATCGGCCTGCAAGTCGGCAAAGCCGAAGGCCCGGCAGAAGATGGCCCATTGCGTGTCGCTCACCACCGCCAGAAAGATCTGCTCTTTGTCCTTCACGTTGAAGACGTCGTAGATGCCCCAGGGCGATATCTTCTGCGGCATCGGGTCGGCAGCCTTGCCGGTGATGGCGAACTGCATCATGTGTTGGGCTACCAGAAACACGTTGTTCTCGTACAGTGCCGACTCCACCTCCTGACCCAGCCCGGTCTGCTGTCGTTGCATTAATGCTGCCATCGCGCCAATGGCTCCAAACATACCGCCCATGATGTCGTTCACGCTAGACCCCGCCCGCAGCGGGTCACCCGGGCGCCCGGTCATATAGGCGAGTCCGCCCATCATCTGCACCACCTCGTCCAGCGCGGTGCGGTGGTCGTAAGGGCCGGGCAAAAAACCTTTGTGGCTGACGTAAATCAGGCGTGGGTCCAGTTGGACGAGCGTGGCGTAGTCCAGCCCCAGCTTTTGCATGGTGCTGCTCTTGAAGTTTTCGCTGACGATGTCGGCGGTGGCAATCAGTTTGAGCACCACCTCGCGGCCTCTTTCGCTTTGCAAATCAATCGCCAGGCTTTTCTTGTTGCGGTTAAACAGCGGGTAAAAACCAGCCCCGCTGCCCAACAGCTTACGCGTGCTGTCGCCGCCCAGCGGCTCGACCTTGATCACCTCGGCACCCAAGTCCCCCAGCACCATGCCGCAGGTTGGCCCCATCACCATGTGGGTGAATTCGACGACGCGAATGCCGGCCAAGGGGAGCGGGCGGGCGGGGTTCATGGTTTGGGGCATTTTCAGTACCTGCGTTTTTGTCACGAATAGATTGATATTTTTCCATATAGTGAATGGATAAGGTTCGAATACAGTAGCGTAATCGGTTCAATCTCACATAGGGCTTTCCATGACCACCGCTTCCAGCACCCCCCGCACCAACGTCCACCGCCTGCAAGTGGCCACGGTATTGCACCAGTTTATTGAAGAAAAGGTGCTGCCGGGCACTGGCGTGGACGCTGCCACTTTCTGGAAGGGCTTTGACGCCCTCATCGCCGACCTGGCCCCCAAGAACATTGCCCTGCTGGCTGAGCGCGACCGCCTGCAAACCGAATTGGACGCCTGGCACAAGGCCAACCCCGGCCCCATCACCGATATGCCCGCTTACAAGGGGTTTCTGGAGCAAATCGGTTACCTGGTTGAGCAGCCTAAGAAGGTGAAGATCACCACTTCCAACGTGGACAACGAACTCTCCAAGCAGGCCGGCCCGCAGTTGGTGGTGCCCATCACCAACGCCCGCTACGCACTAAACGCTGCCAACGCCCGTTGGGGCAGCCTGTATGACGCGCTGTACGGCACCGACGTGCTGTCCGAAGACAAGGGCTGCGAAAAAGTCGGCAAAAAAGGCGGCTACAACCCCAAGCGCGGCAGCAAAGTCATTGCCTACGCACGCCATGTGCTGGACCGCACCGTGCCCCTGAAAAAGGGCTCGCATGTCGGCTCCACCGGCTACCGCATCAACAAAGACGGTGAGTTGATCGTGTCGCTGGCAGAGGGCGGCACCTCCAAACTGAAGAACGCTGGGCAACTGGTGGGCTACCAGGGCGATGCCAAGAACCCGACTTCCGTTCTGCTGGCCCATAACGGTCTGCATCTGGATCTCATCATCAACCGCGAAACCGTCATCGGCAAGAGCGATGCGGCCGGCGTTTGCGACCTGGTGCTGGAAGCCGCGCTGTCCACCATTCTGGATCTGGAAGACTCCGTGGCCGTGGTCGATGCCGACGACAAAGTGCAGGCTTACGGCAACTGGCTGGGCATTTTGCAGGGCACGCTGACCGAAGAGATGAGCAAGGGTGGCAAGACCTTTACCCGTGGCCTGAACCCGGACCGCGTGTACACCGCGCCGAATGGAACGAAGAAAGTCACGCTGCACGGCCGCTCGCTGATGTTTGTGCGCAATGTTGGCCACCTGATGACCAACCCGGCCATCCTCTACACCGCCACCGACGGTAGCACCCGTGAAATCCCAGAAGGCATCCTGGACGCCATGGTGACCACCACCATCTCCATGCACGACCTGCAGCGCACCGCCAAGGATGCCGCCGCTGGCAAGGTACGCAACTCGCGCAAGGGCTCGGTCTACATCGTCAAGCCCAAGATGCACGGCCCCGCTGAAGTGGCCTTTGCCGACGAACTGTTTGGCCGCGTTGAAAAGGTCTTGGGCCTGCCTGCCAGCACAGTGAAGCTCGGCATCATGGACGAAGAACGCCGCACCTCGGTCAACCTGAAGGCCTGCATTGCCGCTGCCCAAAGCCGAGTAGCCTTTATCAACACCGGCTTCCTGGACCGCACCGGCGACGAAATGCACACCGTCATGCAAGCCGGCCCCGTGATCCGCAAGGGCGACATGAAATCCAGCGCCTGGATTGCTTCCTACGAGCGCAACAACGTGCTGGTGGGCCTATCGTGCGGCCTGCGCGGCAAGGCGCAAATCGGCAAGGGCATGTGGGCCATGCCCGACCTGATGAAGGCCATGCTGGAACAGAAGATTGCCCACCCCAAGGCCGGTGCCAACACCGCCTGGGTGCCCAGCCCCACTGGCGCTACCCTGCACGCCCTGCACTACCACCAGGTTCTGGTCAGCGATGTGCAGAAGGAGTTGGAAAAGATCAACGCCAACAAGGAACGCGCCACCCTGCTGAACGGCCTGCTGACCATCCCCGTGACCGCTACACCCAACTGGACTGCCGCCGAGAAGCAGCAGGAACTGGACAATAACGCCCAGGGCATTCTGGGTTACGTGGTGCGCTGGGTCGATCAGGGCGTGGGTTGCTCCAAGGTGCCCGATATCCACAACATCGGCTTGATGGAAGACCGTGCCACGTTGCGTATCAGCAGCCAGCACATGGCCAACTGGCTGCACCATGGCGTGGTGAGCAACGAGCAGATCACGGAAACCTTTGAGCGCATGGCCGCCGTGGTAGACCAGCAAAACGCCGGCGACCCGCTGTACCAGAAGATGGCTGGCAACTTCGGCCAAAGCAAGGCCTATCAGGCCGCTTGCGATCTGGTTTTCAAGGGTCTGGAACAGCCCAGCGGTTATACCGAGCCACTGCTGCACGCCTGGCGTTTGAAGGTGAAGGCTACGGCTTAAAACCGCTATCTGCCAAACGCCTGTTTGTGCAATTCCGCAAGCGTCATTAAGGCGGAGAGCACCTCGGGCTTAAAGCCTAGGCGCTTTTCGCCCTCTTTGTAGCCGCTCAGAACCAGGGACCGAATGTAATCCACGCAGTCGCGGTGGCCCCAGAAGTTTTCTATTGCCAGCGCCACGCGAATATGGTGCTCGGCAATCAAGGCCATTTCAAAGTCAACGCGCGCCTGCATCGGTCGCTCATGCAAGGGCAGAGGCCGGGTGTCCAGTTCTTCGTCTTCCCAACTCAGCGAGGGGAAGCCGATATCCGACTGGTATGGATTTTTAGATTCTGGCACCAATAGGCTCCGGCACTTCATTTTCAATATGTCGCCCAGTCAGCGTGCGCGCTAAACGCTGCAAGCCGTCACTTAGGCGTTCCCTTGTTGCGTGACTCTACCGCATGCGGGCCAAGCTGACAAAGTTTGGCCTTTGACATTCACCCGCACTGTCTGTTGTACTACGCCAACATGAACGCCATGAATCTACTGATCAATCCCCACGCGGGTGGAGGCCGTGCCGGACGCTTGGTACCCGCCATACAGGCATGGGCCGCAGCCCGCAACGCGCCTGTCACCCTGCATGTGGCAGAGGATGTGCCCGCCACGTTGAATTGGTTGCTGGCATTGCCACGCGGCGCCCGCGTAGCCCTGGTTGGAGGTGATGGCACAGTCAACCAGTTGCTCCCGGCATTTCTGGCCAACGATCTTTGCCTGGCCCTGGTTCCGCAGGGCAGCGGCAATGATGTGGCCCGCGCATTGGGTGTCTTCGGTATGCCCTGGCACGAAGCGCTGAAATTCGCCGAGCAAGCTCGCCCGCAAGCCATGGACGTGGGCTGGCTGCACACGACCGACGGGCAGCGTCCCTTTCTCTCCAGCCTGACGGTGGGTTTTGATTCCGCCGTGGGTTTCAAGGCCTTGCATGGTCCGCGCTGGCTGCGCGGTTTACCGCGCTACCTGCTAGCCACGTTCCGGGAACTCTCAGCCTTGCAGACTTGGGACATGCAAGTCTCCCTGGACGGCGTGCCGGTGCACAGCGGCACCACCCTGTTTGCATCGACGCTGAACACCCCCACCTACGGCAGTGGCATGCCCGCCGTGCCGCAGGCGCAAATAAACGACGGTGAACTCGACCTTCTGGTGGCGGGCAAGTTCAACGTGCCGCAAACGCTGGTGATGCTGCCGCGTCTGCTGATGGCGCTGCACCTGAGCCACCCGCGCGTGCTGACCCGGCGCTTTAAGACCATGGAGATCACGTCTGCGCAAGCCCTGCCCCTGGCCACCGACGGCGAATATGTGGGTGAGGCCACCTCCCTGCGGGTGCAAGTCGCCCCCGGCGCACTGCGGGTCGTACGTAAATAACTGCCAATAGCCCAAAGCAGCGCGGCGGTCACGGGGCAAAGGCACAATAGCTGTCATGCCTATACGCCCACCCTTTATTGCCCCCCAGAGTTTTACTGACGCCGCCGAGGCCCTGGCCCAAGTGGGCCGGATTTATGACGGCAGCATTGCCCATCTGCGCGATGCCATGCATCGCTTTGTCGCCGGTGAAGACATCAACGAACGTGTACGCGCCTGCTACCCTCTGGTGCGCATCCACACCGACACGGTGTCGCGTGCCAGCACGGCCGACATTGCGCGCCTGAGCTTCGGCTTTGTAGCCGGCCCTGGCCGCTTTGAGACCACACTGACGCGCCCTGACCTGTACCACAGCTATTACCTGGAGCAGTTCCGCCTGCTACTTGAAAACCACGGCGTGCAATTGGAGGTGTGCACCAGCTCACAACCTATTCCGGTTCACTTCTCGTTCAGCGAGCACGACCACGTCGAAGGCAATATGCCGGCCCAACGCCGCGCGCTCATGCGCGATGTTTTTGACCTGCCGGATCTGGCCGCCATGGACGATGGCATTGCCAACGGCACCTATGTGGCAAAGCCGGGCGACGCCCTGCCGCTGGCGCTGTTTACCGCGCCACGCGTGGACTATTCGCTGCACCGCCTGCGTCACTACACCGGCACCGGCCCTGAGCAGTTCCAAAACTTTGTGCTGTTCACCAACTACCAGTTTTATGTGGACGAATTCATCGCGCTGGGCCGTGCCGCCATGGCTGACCCGAGCAGTGAATACAGCGCCTTCATCGAACCAGGCAATGTGGTGACCCGTCGCGTCGGTTTGCCGGCTCAACCCGCGGATGCCATGGGCAATGCTCCTTCGCCGGGCCGCCCCAAGGAGGAACGCGACCCCCTCGGGGGGCAGGAAGCACACGAAGTGAGCGACCGTCGGGGCTACACACCGCCGCCGCGCCTGCCGCAAATGCCGGGCTACCACCTGCTGCGCGAAGACCGTGCCGGCATCACCATGGTCAACATCGGCGTGGGGCCGGCCAATGCCAAGAACATTACTGACCACATCGCCGTGCTGCGCCCCCATGCCTGGATCATGTTGGGCCACTGCGCCGGTCTGCGCAACTCACAGCAGCTAGGCGACTACGTATTGGCCCACGGCTATGTGCGCGAGGACCATGTGCTGGATGAAGAGTTGCCGCTATGGGTGCCAATTCCGGCGCTGGCCGAAATTCAGGTGGCGCTGGAGCAGGCCGTCGCCGATGTCACGCAAATCAAGGGCGCGGCGCTCAAGAGCATCATGCGCACGGGAACCGTGGCCAGCACCGATAACCGCAACTGGGAACTGCTGCCCGACAACACACCGCAACGCCGCTTCAGCCAGAGCCGCGCGGTCGCGCTGGATATGGAAAGCGCCACCATTGCCGCCAATGGTTTTCGCTTCCGCGTGCCCTACGGCACGCTGCTGTGCGTGAGCGATAAACCACTGCACGGCGAGATCAAGCTGCCGGGCATGGCCAACCATTTTTACCGCGAGCGCGTTGACCAGCATTTGCGCATCGGCATGCGCGCGCTTGAACTGCTGCGAGCCCAAGGTGTGGACCAATTGCACAGCCGCAAGCTGCGCAGCTTTGCCGAGGTGGCGTTTCAATAAATCATGCCCAACGAAACAGCAACCGACTTCTTTGAAGCGCGCAATCTGGTCAAACGTTATGGCGAAACCGAAGTGGTGCGCGACCTGTCTTTCTCCATTGCGCCGGGTGAATGCCTGGGAGTGATTGGCCCCAACGGCGCGGGCAAGACCACCACCATCCGCATGTGCCTGGGGCTGACCGTGCCCGACAGCGGCAGCATCCACGCCCTGGGGCTGGAGATGCCGCGCGACGCGCTGGCCATCAAGCAGCAAATCGGCGTGGTGTCGCAACTCGACACGCTGGACCCGGACTTCAGCTGTGCGGAAAACCTGCTGGTTTACGGCCGCTACTTCGGCATGAAGGACAAGGCCATCAAGGAGCGCATCCCCGCTCTGCTGGAATTTGCGTCCCTCACCAGCAAGGCCCGGGCCAAACCAGGTGACCTATCGGGCGGCATGAAGCGTCGCCTCTCGCTGGCGCGAGCCCTGGTCAATAACCCAAAACTCTTGCTGTTGGATGAGCCCACTACCGGCCTGGACCCGCAGGCCCGCCACTTAATTTGGGAGCGCCTGCAGTTGCTTTTGCAGCAGGGCAAATCCATTCTGCTGACCACCCACTTCATGGACGAAGCTGAACGCCTGTGTTCGCGCCTTTTGGTGCTGGATCACGGCAAAAAGATTGCCGAGGGCACACCACGCGACCTGATTGCCCAGCATTTGGAACCCGATGTGGTGGAGGTCTATGGCCAGGGCGCACTGGGCCTGGTGGACAGCCCGTTGGCCGCACTGGCCGCGCGCGTGGAAGTGAGCGGCGAGACGGTGTTTTTCTACACCCAAAACGCCCACGATCTGATCGAAGCCTTGAGCGCCCATCCGCAACTGCGCACCTTGCATCGGCCGGCCAACCTGGAAGATTTGTTCCTCAAACTTACTGGACGTCAGATCCGTGAGGACGCATGAACAAGCACACCCCCCGGCTTGCCCACTGCGTGTGGCCTCTTTCCCCCTTGCAGGGGGCAACACCAGCGGCCTGGCGAAGCCAGTTCCACGGTGTTCCTGGCCCATACCTTTCGCGCGAGGATCATTCCAATGAATAGCAAATCTTCAACCGCCGCGCAGTCCATATGGAGTGCCCCGAAAGTCTCGCTGCGCTTTTGGCCTGTGTTTTTGCGCAATCTGCTGGTCTGGCGCAAGATGGCCATTCCCAGTCTGATCGGCAATATTGCCGAACCCCTGATGTGGCTGGTGGCCTTTGGCTATGGCTTTGGTGCGCTGGTCGGCAAGGTCACGGTGCAAACCCCCGAGGGTGCGGTGGCCGTGCCTTACATTCTGTTTCTGGCCAGCGGTTCCATCTGTATGAGTGCGATGCAGGCTGCGTCCTTCGAGGCGCTGTATTCGGCCTTCTCGCGCATGCACATGCAGAAAACTTGGGACAGCATTCTCAATGCACCAGTCAACCTGGACGACATCGTATTTGCCGAAATGCTATGGGCCGCGTTCAAAGCACTATTCACGGTGACCATCATCATTGGTGTCATGTTGGCCCTGGGCATCACGCATTCACCGAAGTTGCTGTTGGCCTGGCCCATCCTGTTTGGCGTGGGCATTACCTTCAGCAGCATGGGGCTTGTATTCAACGCCATGGCCAAAGGCTACGACTTCTTCACTTACTACTTCACGCTGTTCCTCACGCCCGTCATGTTCCTGAGTGGCGTGTTCTTCCCGCTAGAGCAATTGCCTGAGAACGTGCGCCTGGTGGCTGGCTGGTTACCCCTCGCCAGTGCCGTAGCTCTGGTACGACCGTTGTTCATGGACCAGTGGCCGCAAGACGCTTTGCGCCATGTGCTGGTGCTGGCGACCTATGCCAGCGTGTCGTTCTGGATCGCGCTGGCACTGACACGCAAGCGGTTCCGGAAGTAAGCCCACGCCTTTGCGGCGGCGAGCCGCGCCAGTTTCTTAAATGCAAACTCCACGTCAGCCACCTGCGGCATGATGTAGGGATAACTATTCCTACAAAAACGGAGACCGCATGAGACTGGCATTGATGTCCGATATCCATGGAAACATTCAGGCGCTGGACGCCTGTCTGGAACACGCGCGCGGGCAGCGCGCGAATAAGCTGGCCTTTCTGGGCGATATGGTGGGCTATGGCGCGGACCCAAGCGCCGTGGTGGAGCGCCTCATGCCGCTCATGGAAGAAGGTGCCACAGTGCTCAAAGGCAACCATGACGAGATGGCGGTTAACCCTCCCGCAGTAGTCAGCAACATAGGCAACAGCACCGCCACCTGGACCCATAGCCAGCTCGATTCCAAGCAACGCGCCTGGCTGGACGCCCTGCCTTTAAGCGTACAACTCGACAAAATTCTGCTGCTCCATGCCAGCGCCGATGGCCCCGAACTCTGGCGCTATGTGTATGACGAGCGTGCCGCCACCGCCAGTCTGGACGCAGCCACGCGAACACCGGGTGTGCAATATGTGTTCGGTGGCCATGTGCACGAGCAGAGCCTGTACTACCGTGGATCCACCTCCAGCCTGATGAAGTTCACACCGCAACCTGGCGTGGCTGTCCCGGTGCCGCCGCATCGCCAGTGGCTGAGCACAGTAGGCTCGGTGGGGCAACCGCGTGACGGCAAACCCGAGGCCATGTATGCGCTGCTCGACACAGACCGCTGGCAACTCAGCTTTCACCGTGTGGGCTATGACCACGACGCTGCCGCCTGGGCGATACGCGCCGCTGGCCTACCCGACTTTTTTGCTGACCGTCTGGAGCGCGGAAGATGAAATTGCTGGAACCCGGTGCCGAAATAGACGGCTTCCTGATTGAAGAGTGCATCCACTCCGGTGGCATGGCACACATCTACCAAGTGCGTTATGCCGATGGCAGCCCTGGCCCCGGCTTTCCCATGGCGATGAAGATTCCGCGCATGACCGCGGGCGACGGTGCTGAAAACATCGTCAGCTTTGAAGTCGAAAGCCAGATCATGCAGGTGCTGACCGGCAGCCATGTGCCCCGTTTTGTCGCCGCGGGTGACCTCAGCCGTGTGCCCTGGCTGGTGATGGAATACGTTCACGGTCGCACCCTGCAGCACTGGCTGGATGCGGAGATGCCGCCCTCGGTGGGTGAGATCATTCACCTGGGCGTGGCGATGGCCCATGCCGTGCATGCCCTGCACCAGCAAAACACGGTGCACCTGGACCTGAAGCCCGCCAACGTGCTGATCCGTGAGGATGGCAGCGCCGTGCTGCTGGACTTTGGCCTTTCATGCCACTCGCATTACCCCGATTTGCTGGCCGAGCAACTGCGCAAGGCCGTCGGCTCACCGGCATGGATTGCGCCCGAACAGGTGGTGGGTGTGCGCGGCGACCCGCGCAGCGACATTTTTGCCATCGGCGTCATGTTGTACCAACTGTGCACCGGTGAGTTGCCTTTTGGTGAACCGCAAACGGCCGGCGGCATGCGCCAGCGTCTGTGGATGGACCCAACTCCGCCGCGCAAACTGAAGCCCGATCTGCCGCCCTGGCTGCAAGAGGTGGTCATGCGGTGTCTGGTGCCGGAAGCGGCGCAGCGCTACCCGTCTGGCGCGCACCTGGCTTTTGACCTGGCCAACCCCGACCAGATTCGGGTCACGGAGCGCGGCAATAAAGTCACTGGCACCCAATTCAAGGTCCACTTCAAACGCTGGTTCAAGGCCGCGGGCATGCATTACCAGCCCAGCCCGGTCGCCTCGCAACAGATTGACGAAGTGCCCATCGTGATGGTGGCGGTGCCGCACAACGATGTGACCGACGCCACGCTGTATTCCCTGCGTCAGGCCGTGGCCCGCTCACTGGGCACACGGCCCGGTGCGCGTTTGGCCTGTGTCACCGTCATCTCCTCCAGCCAGACCAGTTCGTCTGAGGACCACAAGAGCGAGTCCACGGTGCACCGGCGCTACCTGACTTCGCTGCGCCAATGGGCGCAGCCGCTGGATCAGCCAGGGCAACAAACATCTTTCCATGTGCTGGAGTCGGGCGATGTGGCCGAAGCCATCCTCGACTATGCACGCGGCAACAACGTCAGCGTCATCGTCATGGGTGCTGCCACCCATGGCCTGAAAACGCAGCGCTTCATCGCCACTGTGCCCATCAAAGTGGCCATGGACGCGCCCTGCACCATCGTCTTGGTCAAGCAATCCGTGCCCTTTGAACTGCTGGGTAGCTCCGCCTCACAAGACCAGACGGGGGGCCACTCCGATTCGGACGATGACGTCGGCCCCTCAATCTAGCGTTTACCGCACCAAGTTAGGCCTGCGGGCAAGGCTTACTTAAAGGGGTCTGCCCAGGCGCTTTTCCACCTCGCGTTTTTCCCACTGCGGGCCGAAAAAGACACTCAGCTTGAACACCCGAAATCCATGCATCAGGATGCCAAGACCCCAGCCCAACGTTGGCCATATAGCCCAGAGATAGTGCGTATTGGTAAAGAAATTGATGCCCCACAAAACCGGGATGACCACGGCGTATTGCATCAGGTGGATGTAAAACCCGCGTAGCTTGCGGACATGGAGAAAGGCCTCGGACTCTTCGCGTTCGAGGCTATTGGATAGGATGGCAGTGGTCATGGAGGGCTCCGGGTTCAGGCTTGCAAAGTCAACTTCAAACACCGCAGCCAGGGATTTCAGTGTCTCGGTGCTGGCCGGTTGGCCTGCCTCGATACGCTGCACGGTGCGCACACTCAAGCCGCTGAAGTCAGCCAACTGTTGTTGCGACCAGCCTTTTTTCAATCTGAGTTTTTGCACCTGCATATCATTTTTCTCCTGAGTTAGCGGTAAGCAGACTATCCGATTTTTCTACCCTCAGGAACACGTCACACTCCCGCCAGCCGGGTGACAGACACCCGACACCACTACCGTCAGTGACTTGGGGCAACTGCGACAATGGACCATGACCCATGCCTTTGAAACCCTCACGCCCGATCTGGTTCTTGATGCCCTGGAGACCGTCGGACTGCGCGGTGACGGTCGTTTGACGGCTCTGTCTTCCTACGAAAACCGCGTCTACCAGGTGCAACTAGAAGATGGCACCTCCGTCGTGGCCAAGTTTTACCGACCCGAACGCTGGAGCGATGCGCAGATTCTGGAAGAGCACCAGTTCGCCGCTGAGTTGATGGCGTTTGAGGTGCCCGCCATTGGCCCGCTGGTTTTGAACGGTGCCACGTTGCACCAGTTCGGCGGCTTTGCCTTCAGCGTCAGCCCGCGTCGTGGCGGACGACCACCCGAGTTGGACGACGCTGAAGTGCTGGAATGGATTGGCCGCTTTCTGGCGCGCATCCACACCGTGGGCGCGCGCAAACCCTTTGTCTCGCGCCCTACGCTCAATGTGCAGACCTTTGCCGAAGAACCGATGCAGTGGCTGCTGGGCCATGACATGGTGCCGCTGGATGTGCAGAGCGCCTGGACGCGCGGCGTGGAAAAGGCGATTACCGTCATCCGCACCTACGACACGCTGAATGCCGAGACCAAAGGAAACGGC
>CAIQYP010000160.1 GCA_903876045.1 uncultured beta proteobacterium
CGCTGGATTCGCCATGCACTGGGCACAGACGCCGAAATCACCGTGCGCATTGTTGACGCTGAGGAAGGCCAGACCCTCAACCGCGACTTTCGCAAGAAGGACTACGCCACCAACGTGCTGACCTTTGACTACACGCAAGAGCCCGTGGTCACCGCCGACCTGGTGCTGTGTGCTCCTGTGGTGGCCAAGGAGGCCAAGGAGCAGGGGAAAACGCTGCAGGAGCATTACGCGCACCTGATCGTGCACGGCGCACTGCACGCGCAAGGTTGGGATCATGAACTGGACGAAGATGCACAAGTTATGGAGTTGCGCGAGACCGAAATCATGATGCGGCTGGGGTTTAAGAACCCCTACTGAAGGCGCAGACTGCGCGGGACCCGATGGCGTTCAGTGCGGATCAGACGGCATGGGTGCCACCCGCATGGGAATAGTGACCGGCCCGTCGTTCACCAGTTCTACCGCCATCTCGGTGGCAAAGCGGCCAGTCTGCACGATGGGATGCGCAGCGCGGGCCTGTGCCACGAAGTAGTCAAACAACTCACGCCCTCGCGCGGGTGCGGCGGCATTGGTAAAGCTGGGTCGATTGCCACCGGTTGTTTCGGCCGCCAGAGTGAACTGGCTGACGATGAGCAGGCCACCCACCGTGCCTACGCCATCCAAATTCTGGATGGCCAGGTTCATCTTGCCATTGGCATCATTGAATATGCGCAGCTTCAAAAGCTTGGCCAGAAGTTTGTCGGCTTCGACCTGGGTGTCGCCCTGCTCGGCACACACCAGCACCAGAAATCCGCGCCCTATCTCTCCGATGACTTCGTTCTCCACCGTCACCTTGGCACGGCTGACGCGTTGCACCAGAGCCAGCATCGCGCGCGCTCAGGCCAGGGTGACGCGGGCAAACTTGCGCTTGCCCACCTGCAGCACATAGGTACCTGCGCCCAGCTTCAGCCCCTTGTCGCTGACCACGTTGCTGTCAATGCGCACGCCACCGCCATCAATCAGGCGGTTGCCTTCGCCTGACGACGCTGCCAGTCCCGCAGACTTCAGCAGTGCGCCGATTCCCACAGCCGCAGCGCCCTCGCCCAAGGGCAGGTTGATCTCGACTACCTCGTCTGGAATGCCGCCCTTGCTGCGGTTAATAAAGTCCTGCTCAGCCGCATCCGCTGCTGCCGCTGAGTGAAAGCGCGCAGTGATCTCCTTGGCCAGCGCCACCTTGGCATCTTTCGGGTTGCGTCCGGCGGCCACTTCGGCCTGCAGCGCGGCAATGGCGGCTTCGCTCTGGAAGCTCAACAGCGTGTACCACTTCCACATCAACACGTCCGAGATGCTCAGGCACTTGGCAAACATGGTGTTGGGCTCTTCCGAGATGCCGATGTAGTTGTTCTTGCTCTTGGACATCTTCTCGACGCCGTCCGTGCCTTCAAGCAGCGGCATGGTCAAAATGCACTGCGGCTCCTGGCCGTATTCCGACTGCAAATGGCGGCCCATCAGCAAATTGAACTTCTGGTCGGTACCGCCCAGTTCCAGATCACTCTTGAGCGCCACACTGTCATAGCCCTGCATCAGCGGGTAGAGAAACTCATGCACGCTGATCGACTGCCCGGCCTTGAAACGATCATGAAAGTCGTTACGCTC
>CAIQYP010000161.1 GCA_903876045.1 uncultured beta proteobacterium
ATGCGCATCTTGTTGTGGCCCTTGAACAGCGTGGGCTGCACGTAGTAGCCGCCTTCCAGATCGCCACCCAGGTGAGCCTGGTTGCCACCGGCCAACACTTCTGCGCCTTCTTGCTTGCCCAGATCGAGGTACGACAGGATCTTGGTGAGTTGCTCTTTGGAAGCCTGGGCACCCATCATGCTGTTGGTGTCCAGCGGGTTCTGGTGGGCAATGGCGGCTACGCGCTTGAGCACACGCTCCATGAACTTGTCGTAGATGGATTCTTGAATCAGTGCGCGCGATGGGCAGGTGCAAACTTCGCCCTGGTTGAAGGCAAACAGCACCAGACCTTCGATGGCCTTGTCGAGGAAACCGTCGTCCTTGTCCATGATGTCGGCAAAGAAGATGTTGGGCGACTTGCCACCGAGTTCCAGCGTGGCGGGGATCAGGTTGTTGGCAGCGGCTTGTGCAATCACGCGGCCTGTGGTGGTGGAACCGGTGAAAGCGATCTTGGCAATGCGCTTGCTGGTGGCCAGGGGCATACCGGCTTCACGGCCATAGCCGTTGACGATGTTCAACACGCCCGGCGGGAGGATGTCGGCAATCAGCTCAGCCAGAATCAGGATGCTGATGGGGGTGGATTCAGCGGGCTTCAACACCACGCAGTTGCCGGCGCCAATGGCAGGAGCCAGTTTCCAGGCGGCCATCAGGATGGGGAAGTTCCAGGGGATGATCTGACCGACCACGCCCAGGGGTTCCTGGAAGTGGTAGGCCACGGTGTTTTCGTCGATGTTGGACAAAGCACCTTCCTGCGCACGCAGGCAACCGGCGAAGTAGCGGAAGTGGTCGACGGTCAGCGGAATGTCGGCATTCAGGGTTTCGCGGATGGCCTTGCCGTTGTCCACGGATTCGGCGTAGGCCAGCAATTCGAGGTTGGCTTCAATGCGGTCAGCAATCTTGAGCAGCAGGTTGGAACGGGTGGCCGCATCGGTCTTGCCCCAGGCGTCGGCAGCTGCGTGGGCTGCGTCCAGAGCCAGTTCCACGTCTTCGGCGGTAGAGCGAGCGGCCTGGGTGTAGACCTTGCCCGTGATGGGTGTGATGACATCAAAGTACTGGCCCTTGACCGGGGCTACAAACTTGCCGCCGATGAAGTTGTTGTATTGGGCCTTGTAGGCAATCTTGGCACCGGCTGCACCGGGGAACGCGTAGATCATGAATGTCTCCAGAATATAAAAAGGATTGAATATTTCCCTTGCGGGTACTCCTTTGTTATCAAGTCGCGTGCCACACCGTGCCAAACGCTAAGAACCTTGATTTCATTGAATATTTTTTAGCCATGGTCAATGCAGTCCTTTCGCGGTGAGGAGCATGGAACGTCACACAACGGCACACCTGTCCAACAACTGGACAGTTGTGCCACACGACCTCTATGCAACCGGATTCATATCGTCAAGGCTTTGCGCCACGGTTAGCATGCGCCACGCTTGGCAAGCGTCGCTCTCACCCTGAACAGTGCTGCTTTGCCAATAGAAATGCACACCAACGTGAGTCCCGCTCAATCGCGCAAACATCTTTTAGAGCATGGCCATCTGCCAAGCAGCGGTCTACCGGCAATGCTCGCGCGTTCCTGGGAGCGCAGCGCGGCAGCAGGCCTTCGGCCAGAACACTCCGCACACACAGATAGTCACAGCAGCGCGCCGGACTTGCGCCAGACCCTGCAGTTCAACCACACGCTCTTGGCACACGCCCGCCCGGTAATGGAGTACCTGTTTGAACAGGTTCGCGAAAGTCAGAATGTGGTCGTACTGGCCGATGGCCAGGGCACACTGATACACACCCTGGGCGACGCGCCATTTTTGGAACGTGCCGAGCGCGTCGCACTCAGCAACGGTGCCTCCTGGCAGGAGCAGCACCGGGGCACCAATGCGATAGGCACGGCATTGGCTGAAAGTCGTGGGGTGGAGATCCATGGCGGCGAGCACTTCTTGGCGCAGCACGAGTTTTTGACTTGTGCTGCGTCTCCCATTGTTTCGTTCAACGGCAAATTGCTTGGCATTCTGGATATATCAGGCGACGCGCGGGCGGGGCATCCGCATACGCTGGCGCTGGTCAACACCGCCGCACGCATGATTGAAAACCAGTTGCTGCTGTCGGAGTGCAAACGCCAACTTCGCGTGCATTTGCATGCGCAACTCGAAGGCATTGGCTCCGTAGCAGAGGGCATTGTGGTGTTGTCAGATACCGGCTGCCTTATTGGAGCCAACCGTGCGGGCCTGGCCTTGCTGCAGCTTCAACCCAATCAACTCGGCCGCACCTACTGGAGCAGCGTTGCCGATGTGCGACTGGAAGATTTGTTGTCGGCACACCGGCGCGGTTCGCAATTACCGCTGTCGATTCATCTGCGCTCCGGGCGCATGCTGTTTGCCCGCGCGCAGTTGGGCGAAGCGGTAGCGCCGCGCAGGCCGCACATGCCGGAAGTGGAAACCATTACTGCGGTGGTTGACGCACTGTCGCGTCTGGACACGGGGGATGCGCAATGGCGCAGCGCAGCTGACAAAGCGCGGCGCGTACTGAACAAACCCATTCCCATCCTGATCGAAGGCGAGTCCGGTGTCGGCAAGGAGTTCTTTGCCCGCGCGATTCACGATAGCAGCCAACGCAGTGGTGGCCCCTTTGTGGCGATCAACTGCGCGGCCATTCCCGAGAGCCTGATCGAGGCCGAACTGTTCGGCTATGCCGCCGGAGCCTTTACCGGCGCACGCGCGCAAGGAAGCCCGGGGCTGCTGCGTCAGGCCCATGGTGGCACGCTGTTTCTGGATGAAATTGGCGACATGCCTCTGCCCATGCAGACGCGATTGCTGCGCGTGCTGCAGGAGCGCAGCGTATCGCCCTTGGGCGGTGGCGCAAGTGTGGCCGTGGACTTTGCGTTGGTATGTGCCACACACAGCCGGTTGCGCGCAGCATCCGACACAGGAGCCTTCCGTGGCGATCTGTTTTACCGTATCAATGGCCTGCTGTTGCGCTTACCACCGCTGAGGGAGCGCAGCGACCTGGTGACGCTGACAGCCAAGCTGCTGCGCGAATACAACCCGGGAGGCACGGTGGTGCTGGCGGACGAGGTGCTGGCGAAGATGCAGCGCTACCGCTGGCCCGGCAACCTGCGCCAATTGGCCAGCGTGCTGCGCACTGCCAGTGCCATGTTGGCCATCCACGAGCGAAGTATCGGTTGGGCGCATTTACCGGATGACATTGCCGAAGACCTTATGGCAACCAATGCCCCCGAAGCCAACATTGCCAAAAAGCAGAAGGTCAAACCTGCACCTCCACCGGAAGACATCAAGGCGCCTCACAACCTGGGTCAGCAGGCCCGCCTGCTGGTGCAGCAGGCGCTGCAAGCCAGTGGCGGCAACGTCTCGCAAGCCGCACGCGCCCTGGGCATCAGTCGCCAGACCCTTTACAAGAAATTGAAGCAAACCTGAAAACCATTTGCCACTTGCGCGCCGCAGTCGCCCTGTTTCAGCCGGCTTTCTTCGACGTGTGCGGAATACGCTTGGCCACAGCCTCGGCCCACATCATTTTGGACTCGGGGTAAATCATCGATTCTTCCAGCGCAATATGGCCGTTCATCAGTTCCAGAAAAACTTCCGCGTTGTGTTGAAACTCAGCCGAATAGAACCAGTCGCTGCCCTCGGCAATGGCGCGCAGTTGCGGGCCAAGCTCGATCCAGTTTTCCTCAATAAAACCGTGGTCCTGTTGCAGGCTTTGCACCGCCGCCTTCATTTCGTCGGAGCCACCGCTTAACAAGGGCGGGAAGACGTGTTTCTCTTCCTGCTGGTGGTGATCGCGCGAGGTCGTCGAGAAAAAAGCCTCGATTTCGCCAGCCAGTTTGCGGTCCGCCGCATTCAAACCATCCGACTCCATGTGCTTGGCCATGCGCTCAAGCTCGGCTAAATGCTCCTGAATTTGCAGATGGCAGGCATCAAGTGCCTTGAATTGCGCAGTGGGTATTGCTATCGCCATGGGACTCTCCAAATAAATCTGCCAATCACAAAAACGGTGTTATTTCCATCGCTGTCCAATTCACCGCAATCAAGTCAACATCATGTTTTGAAACCATGGACGCGTGAAGATGCAATCACCCACACATTTGACAAAAGTCAAATAGGATGCAAATCAAGGCGCCAACCCATAGGACGACTTGCAGCCCTGCGGTAGACTGATTCTTCCCCGTGGCGGTCTGGAGCGCACAGGCCAGCGGAGCAAGGAGACAACTTTGCAAGCAACGAACGTGAATGATCCGACCTACTTCCACAAGGTCGTAGATTGCCAATGGGCCTGCCCGGCCCACACCCCCGTACCCGAATACATACGCCTGATCGGCCAGGGTCGCTATGACGACGCCTACATGGTCAACTGGGTGTCCAACGTATTTCCGGGCGTTCTGGGTCGCACCTGCGACCGCCCCTGCGAACCGGCGTGTCGGCGCTCGAGGGTGGAAGAGAACAACGGCGAAAAACCTGAACCAGTCGCGATTTGCCGACTGAAGCGCGTAGCTGCCGACAACAAGGTCGATGTCAGTGGGCGCATGCCTGCGATCGCCCCGCCCAACGGCAAGCGCGTGGCCTGCATTGGTGCAGGCCCCTCCTCGCTTACCGTGGCGCGCGATCTGGCGCCACAAGGCTACGCGGTCACCATCTTTGAAGGCGAGGCCAAAGCCGGCGGCTTTATCCGTTCGCAGATTCCACGCTTCCGTCTGCCCGAATCGGTGATTGATGAAGAAACCGGCTACATCCTGAACATGGGTGTCGACTTCAAGAGCGGCCAGCGCGTGGAGTCCATGCAGGACCTGCTGACGCAAGGCTATGACGCCATCTTTGTCGGCTGCGGCGCACCCCGCGGGCGCGATCTGATAGTGCCTGGACGCACAGAGGCCGCTGCCGACATTCACATCGGCATCGACTGGCTGGCGTCAGTGTCCTTCGGCCACATCACCAGCGTCGGCAAGCGCGTCATCGTGCTGGGTGGTGGCAACACGGCCATGGACTGCTGCCGCTCGGCCAAGCGCCTGGGCGGTAAGGAGGTCAAAGTTATTGTGCGCAGCGGCTATGAAGAGATGAAGGCCTCGCCCTGGGAGAAGGAAGATGCGGTGCACGAAGGCATCCCGATCTTTAACTTCCATGTGCCGGTCGCGTTTGAACACGAAGGCGGCAAGCTCACGGCCATGCGCTTTGAAATTGTCAAAGCCGAATACGACGCCAAAG
>CAIQYP010000162.1 GCA_903876045.1 uncultured beta proteobacterium
CCTTGCGCCCATCACACCGTGGGCACAACTGCGTCAATTTTTCCTGGGTGACGGGCTGCAGGTCTCGCGACCCATCGTCTGGGTCATCGGGTTTTTTGCCTTCTTGAATGTGTACTCCATGCAGGCCGTGTTGCCCATGGTGATGCGGGACTTTCATGCGTCACCACTGCAGGCGGGCTCTACTGTAGGGGCCACGGTGCTGGCGATTGCACTGGTCTCGCCCTTCATGGGCATGCTGTCCGACGCACTCGGGCGCAAGCGCATTCTGTGCAGTGCGCTGTTTGCACTGTCTCTCCCCACGGCCCTTATCGCATTGGCCCAAAGCCTGCACACCATCGTTCTGCTGCGGTTTCTGCAAGGGCTGGCAGTGCCCGGCATTGTGGTGGTGCTAATCGCCTACCTTTCGGAGGAATTCAAGGCCGGTCAGGTCGCGCGCATGACCAGCACTTATGTGGGGGGCACCGTGATGGGCGGATTTTGCGGGCGCTTTATCACCGGCCACGCCAGCGATTTGCTTGGCTGGCGCGCGGCCTACGTGGCTCTGGCCGCACTCAACTTTTTTGGGGCGCTGCTGGTGCTCTGGCAGTTGCCGGCGTCTCGCCATTTTGTGGCCAACCGCAATGCGCGCGGCGCCCTGCGCATCTTGGGCAAACACCTGAGCAATCGGCGCTTTCTGGCCATCTGCGCGCTGGGCTTTTGCGTGCTTTTTTCGCTGGTGGGCAGCTTCACCTACGTCAACCTGTATCTGGCGCAGCCACCTTTCAGTCTGACGACTGCGGGCTTGGCCAACGTCTTTGGTGTCTACTTGCTGGGAGTGGTGGTCACGCCCATGGCCGGGCGCTTTATCGTGCGCTACGGTTTCTTGCGCACGGTGTTGATCACGTTGTCTCTGTCGGCCAGTGGCCTGTTGCTTACCCTGTTGCCTTCATTGCTGGCGGTGATTGCCGGTCTGGCGGTGTGCTCCAGCGCCGTATTCATTTGCCAGTCGGCCACCATCAGCCACATTGCCGACAACGTGACCGAGGGCCGCTCTCTGGCCACGGGGCTCTACTACTTTAGCTACTACGCCGGGGGCGCGGCGGGCAGTTGGATTGCCGGTGTGGCCTTTGAGGGCTTGGCCTGGCCAGGCTCGGTGTTCTCCATCATCCTGTTCCAGATACTGGCAGTGGCCATTGCTGTCACCAAGCTTCAGCCTCCGCCACGCGGTGCTCAGGCGGTTTCCTAGCGTTGCGTCAAAGGCAGCGTGCGCGATACGAACTATCATCCTTCCCTATTCAAAGTGCCATGGGGCGCTATCAATTTAAGGAAAAAGCAACATGGGCGCGCAGTGGAAAGCAAAGGGTAAAGATCTGGCAGCCAGTGCCAGGGGCAAGATATTCACCAAGCTGGTCAAGGAAATCACCGTGGCCGCGCGCAATGGTGCAGACCCGGCCAGTAACGCGCGCTTGCGTTTGGTGGTGGAGCAGGCCCGCAAAGTCTCCATGCCCAAGGACACGCTGGATCGGGCCCTGAAAAAAGGCTCTGGAGTGGGCGACGATGCCACCCACTACGAGCGCGTCATGTACGAAGGCTTTGCCCCACACCAGGTGGCGGTGATGGTGGAATGCCTGACCGACAACGTCAAACGCACCGCCCCCGAAATGCGCGTGCTGTTCCGCAAAGGCCAGCTCGGCACCTCCGGCTCGGTGGCCTGGGACTTTGACCACCTAGGCATGATCGAGGCCGCACCCACGACGCCCGGCATCGATGCCGAAACCGCCGCGATCGAGGCTGGCGCACAAGATCTGGAAGCCGGTGAAGAAGGCAACACCCTGTTCCTGACCGACCCGGCCGAGCTTGATCTGGTGAGCCGCGCGCTACCGGCCCAGGGCTTTAACGTGCTCTCGATGAAGCTGGGCTACAAGCCCAAGAACCCGGTCGACCCGACCAGCTTGAGCCCCGAAGCACTGGAAGAAGTCGAAGCCTTTCTGGCCGCCATCGACGCGCATGACGACGTGCAAGAGGTTTACGTCGGCCTTTCAGGTTGAGGGTAACCCAACGCAGGGCAGCGCACTACGCGCAGAGAAGCGTGGGGGCCTTTTTTCTTACCGGCCCGTTTTGACCAAGCGTAAACCGCTGCTAAACGTCCACAGGCGCGTGACTTCGACTACGTCGTAGTCCAGCGCCAGTTCGCGTGGTATGCGGCTGTAAGGTTCCAGGCTGGCAATGATGATGCGAATGGCGTCGTCAATGGCAGGAATGCCGCTGGAGCGCCTGAACACCACGCTATCCACCGTGCCATCGACACGCAGTGTGACGGTGACGATCGGGTTGGTATAGGGGCCGCTTTTGGCGGAATCTAGAAATTCAAAGTCCGCGTTCTGCTGTACCCGCTGGCTCCAGGTCTCAGCGAATACGGCCAGTCGGTCATCCAGATCGGGCCTGCCAATCAGGGTGCGACGGCGTGGTTTTTCAGCAGGTGTGGGCGTGGCCACTTCCGGTATGCGTGCCGCTGCCTGCTGGCGCTCACGCTCGGCAGCCTGCTCCGCTGCGAGGCGCGCCGCCTGTTGCCGAGCGGTTTCCTGCCTGGCTTGCTCTTGTCGTGCCAACTCCTGGCGCGCCGCTTCCTGCACCAAGCCAGCGGCCAAGCGGCTGGCTTCAGCCACTTGGCGTGCCGCCTCCTGTTGGCTGGCTTCTTGAGCTGCTGCTTGCTGGCGCGCCGCGCTTTCGGCAGCTTGTGCTGCCGCCGCCACGCTGGCCGCAGCCTCCTGTCGAGCAGCTTCTTGTTGTGCTGCCGCTTGTCGACTGGTTTCCTGTTGCGCAATCGCCGCCGCAGCGGAAGCAGCCTGTGCTTGCGCGGCCTCCTGACGTTTGGCTTCGGCCTGTCGTGCGGCCTCTTGTTGCGCGGCGGCCTGGCGGGTTGCTTCCTGTCGCTGCGCAGCAGCAGTAGCCTCGGCAGCCGCACGGGCTGCAGCCTCCTGACGCGCGGTCTCTTGCCGTGCTGTCTGTTGGCGTTCGGCCGTCGCAGCCGCTTCGGCAGCAGCACGCTGGGCCTCAAGGCGGGCTGCCTCCAACTGGGCTGCGGCTGCAGCAGCTTGTCTTGCGGCCTCTTGCTTGGTCAGTTCTTGCTGGGCGGCAGCCTGACGCGCCGTCTCTTGTCGTTGTTCATCCAGTCGCAGTGCTTCCTGTTGTGCCGCAGCGAGCCGTGCCGCTTCCTGTCGGGCAGCTTCCAGACGCGTGGCTTCCTGCTGCACCGCTGCAACGCGAGCCGCCTCCTGGCGTGCCGCCTCTAAGCGCAAGGCATCCTGACGCGCAGTTTCTTGCCGTATCACTTCCTGGCGCATCATTTCAACCCGTTGGGTTTCCAGTCGGGTGGCGTCCTGCTGGGCCATGGCTTGTCGTGCGTTCTCCAGCCGTGTCGCTTCCTGTTGTGCGGCGGCGGCTTTGGCTTCTTGACGCAACGCTTCCTGCCTGAGGCTTTCCTGCCGCGCCTGCTCCAGGCGCTGGACGGCCTGCTGAGCGGCCTCCAAACGTGCTGCGGCTTGCCGGGCCGCTTCTTCTTGTCGGGCAGTTTCCTGGCGCTGCGCCTCCAGCTTAGCCGCTGCCTGTTTGAGTGCTTCCTGGCGTGCTGCCTCTTGTTTAGCCAGCTCTTGCGCATCGACCACTTCTTGCAGGGCGCGCTCGACACGTTGCGCCTCCAGGCGCGCGGCTTCAAGTTGGGCGGACTGGTTATCTTCTTCGCGCTGTAGCTGTTCCTTGCGGCGCGCATCCTCCTCTGCCAGTTTCTTTTGGCGCGCGGCTTCCTTACGTTTGGCAGCGGCTTGTTGTCGCTCTAGCACCCGAGCCTGGGTTGCCTCCTTTGCCGCCAATTGCGCGGCTGGCACCACACTGACCGTGGTGTTTTTGAGTGGTTCCGGTGGTTTGCTGGGTTCTGCGCGAGTGGTCGGTTTGGGCGCCGGTAGTGGCTTGAGTTTGATGACGAGAGCTGGCTCCGCACCCACGCGTCCGGTTTCGCTAAAAATGCTGTCGGGCAATCCCAGGCCCGCCAAATCGAACTGTAGTGTGAGCAGCAGCGCGTGCGCCACCATTGACAGCACCACCCCGGCGACCAGACGTGACTCTGGCCATTGCCATGGCACTTTGGTTTGACCCCAGAGTATCGGGCTCTGCGTCGCGTTGTAAGGGGTCTCGGCTTCGGAATTCATGCGTTTGAAGAATGCTAACAGGCAAGTGCGACCCTGCCGTGTGCCGCCCCTCCATCGGCTAGCGGACTGAACGGGTGACGTTAGCCGCCAAAGCGCCTAAAGCAGCTCTGCGCCCCTACATATTTGTAAGCGTTTGTGTGGCGGGCCCGTGCAAATCGAGGCGACTTATGGGCAATGATTGCGACAAAACTCCAAGTAAAAATGGGGTTGGCATTGGAAACTTGGCAGTCAGCGCCTTCCTCGCATTTGATCATAAATTTGACTAAAACGATAATATTTAGATATATTCGAATATTTGTGATCAAATAATTAGCTTGCGCACCACAACGCAATACGCGGAAAGCCTCCTATGCAAACTCCTATTGCCAATTTATTGGCCGAGCACCACATCCACGAAGTGGAGTGCGTCATCCCGGATATGACCGGTATTGCCCGCGGCAAGATCCTGCCCAAAGACCTGTTTCTCAAAGCGGGTGAAATGCGACTGCCCAAGAGCGTGCTGCTCAACACCGTGAACGGTCAGCAGCCTGACAACGGCCCTTTTGTGGGCGATACCGACCCCGACATGGTCTGCAAGCCCGACATCGCCACCTTCCGCGTCGTGCCCTGGGCAGCCGAGCCGGTGGCCGTGGTCATTCACGATTGTCTGGAGTGGGATGGCTCACCCGTGGGGCTGTCACCGCGCGCCGTGTTGCGCAAAATCATTGCCCTCTATACCGAGCGCGGTTGGCGCCCGGTGGTGGCCCCCGAGATGGAGTTCTATCTGGTGGCACGTCAGCAGAACCCGCACGAGCCCTTGCACCCACCGATTGGCCGCACCGGAAAACCCGAGGCCGGGCGCCAGAGCTACTCGATTGACGCGGTGAACGACTTCGACCCCTTCTTTATGGAGCTATCCAGCTTTTGCGACGTGCACCGCCTGGGCGTGGAGACACTGATTCACGAGGCCGGCGCTGGCCAGATGGAAATCAATTTCAGCCACGGCGAACCGCTGGAACTGGCCGACCGCGTGTTTCTGTTCAAGCGCACGGTGCGCGAGACAGCGCTGCGCCACGGCATCTTTGCCACCTTCATGGCCAAGCCCATGGAGATGGAGCCCGGCAGCGCCATGCACATCCACCAAAGCATTCTGGATGCGGATGGCAACAACCTGTTCAGCCAGCCCAACGGCGAGGCCAGTCCGGCCTTTTTTCACTGCATTGCCGGGTTGCAGACCTACCTGCCGCAGGTGATGCCGATGCTGGCCCCCTACGTCAACTCCTACCGCCGCCTGTCGCCCAATATGTCGGCCCCCACCAATGTGCGCTGGGGCTACGACAACCGCACCTGTGGCATCCGCGTGCCGCAGTCGGAACCCGTGGCGCGCCGCGTAGAAAACCGGGTGCCCGGCGTGGACGTCAATCCCTATCTGGCCATTGCCGCCACGCTGGCCTGCGGTTACCTGGGCCTGTGCGAGCAACGCCAACCCTCCGAGCCCTTGAGCAGCAATGCCTGGAATATGGCCGACGAACTGCCGCGCCATCTGGAAGATGCCATCGCCCTGCTGCGCGCCTGTGCGCCAGTGCGCGACTTGCTCGGGACCAACTTTGTCGATGCCTTCTGCGCCGTCAAACAACTGGAATTCGGCACCTACAACCGCGTCATCAGCTCCTGGGAACGCGAACATCTGTTGCTTCTGGTTTGAGGTTCACCATGTCACTCTCCACCTCACCCGAACTCCGCCACGGTATCCACTGGGCCCGTGCACAGGCCCTGCTGCAGCAGGAGGTTGCTGCCTTCACCGCGCGCAACCCGCGTTCACGCGCCCTGTCCGAACGCGCCCAGGCGCACCTGCTCTTTGGCGTGCCCCTGCACTGGATGACCGATTGGGGCACCCCGTTTGCCTTGCAAGTGGCACAGGCCCACGGCGCGCGTTTGCTGGATGTGGACGGCCATACGCTGCTGGACTTTTGCCTGGGCGATACCGGCGCCATGTTCGGTCACTCGCCGCCGGTGGTAGCGCAGGCGCTGGCCCGTCAGGCCGCACAAGGCATGACGGCGATGCTGGCCAGCGAAGACGCTGCCGTGGTGGGTGAATTGCTGAGCGCACGCTTCGGCTTGTCACATTGGCAATTCGCCATGACCGCCACCGACGCCAACCGCTACGTGCTGCGCTGGTTGCGCGCCGCCAGTGGGCGAACCAAGTTGCTGGTGTTTAACGGCTGCTACCACGGCACGATTGAAGACGTGTTTGTGGACTTGGTCAATGGCGTGCCGACCCAGCGCGACAGCCTTCTGGGGCAGGTGCATGACTTAACCGAACACACGGTCGTGGTCGAGTTCAATGATCTGGCTGCGCTGGAGGCCGCATTGGCACAGGGCGATGTGGCCTGCGTGCTGGCCGAACCCGCCATGACCAATATCGGCATGGTGCTGCCCGAACCCGGTTTTTGGGAAGCCGTGCAGGTCATAACGCGCAAATACGGTACCGCTCTGGTGCTGGACGAAACCCACACCATCAGCTGCGGCCCCGGTGGCTACAGCGGGGCCCACGGTCTGCAGCCCGACGCCATGGTGCTGGGCAAACCGTTAGGCGGTGGCCTGCCATGCGCAGCCTATGGTTTCAGTGACGAATGGGCGGCGCGCGTGGTGCAGGCCAAGCGCGACGCTCCACCTGGGCACTCAGGCATAGGCACTACGCTCAGCGGCAATCTGCTGGCCATGGCCGCCATGCGCGCTACGCTCGAGTCGCTGATGACGCCCGAAGTGTTTGCCCCCATGCTGGCCACGGCCACCTTGCTGGCGGACGGCTTGCGCCAGTGCATTGCCCGCCACCGCCTGCCCTGGTGCGTGACGCAGTTGGGCGCGCGCACCGAGTTTCAGTTTCGTGCTGTACCGCCGCGCAATGGCAGCGAGGCTGGTGCTGCGCTCGACAGTGAGCTGGAGCACCTGATTCACCTGGCGCTGCTGAACCGGGGCGTCATGATCACGCCCTTTCACAACATGATGCTGATCTGCCCCGATACCCGTCCCGACGACGTGCAGACACTGCTGGCCGCCTTTGATGAGGTGCTGGGACTGATCAGCGCTGACCCCGCACCATGAGCAAACCGGCACCTGCTAAAGACCGCACGCCCAGCACCACCCAGCAGGATGCCTGCTACCAGACCCTGCGCCAGTGGGTGACGGTGGGGCGTTTTCTGCCGGGCGAGCGCCTCAAGATTCGCGCCATGGCAGACGAGTTGGGCATGGGCCTGATGCCCGTGCGCGCCACCTTGCAGCGCCTGGCCGCTGAGGGCGCACTGGTGAATATTCCCAACGCCGGCGTCGCCGTGCCCTTCTTGTCGCGCGCCGAATTTGACGACGTGCTGGACATGCGCCTGTTGCTGGAAGGCGAGGCGGCCGAGCGTGGTGCCTTGCGCTTGGGCGCATCCGATGCAGAAACCCTGGCGCTGCTGTCCGCGCAAATGGATGCCGCGTTGAAGGTCGCCGATGCCAAGGCCTACCTTGGGGCCAATGAAGCGTTTCACCTCATCCTGTACCGCGCCGCCGGATCACCCACCTTGCTGGCGCTGATAGAAACTGTCTGGCTCAGGGTGGGCCCGCTCTCCAACAAGCTGTTTGAACATGCCGATGCGCTGCATGTGCTGAACGATGCCCATGCCGATGTACTGCAGGCCATCCAGCGCCGTGATAGCGCAGCCGTGCGCCGTGGCATTGAGCGCGACTTGTTTGTCGCCGGGCAGTTCTTGCGCCTGGCTTGCCGCGGGCGCTAGTGCTGCAAGACGCAGGGCTAACGGCGGTCAGGGCGCGAATTCGCAGGGGGCCTTGGCTGCAAGCGCGTTGCCACGCCACGTCACTTGCGGCTTGCGCTATTCAGGTGCCGCTGGCTGAAGGAACCAACGACGTAACAGCCGCCTGCGCCAGCCACTGCGCGAACACTTCGAGTGCACCTGCTGCCGCCGTCGCACCCTGCGGGCGCACCAGGTAATAGCTGCGTTGGCTGGCCAGCGCCAGCGGATGCGCGATCACCAACTCGCCGCGTGCCAGCTCCGGCTCTATCAGCAGGCGCGGCACCAGTGCCAACCCCAGGCCTTGCGCTGCTGCCGCCACCGTCATCGAGAACTGCTCATAACGCGGGCCTGCCAGCGCACGCGGAGCCTCCACTTGGGCCTGGGCAAACCACTGGCTCCAGGCGTCGGGGCGGGTGCTTTGCTGCAAAAGTGGCATGGTGGCCAGCGTCTCGGCCTTGAGGGTTTTGCGCTTGCCCAGCAGGCTTGGGTGGCAGACCACCACCACCTCTTCGTCCAGCAGGTGCAGGCTTTGCGTGCCGGCCCAGCGCTGCAATTGCTCCGGCGTGCCGGCATAGATGGCGGCGTCCAGCGCCGTGTCGGCAAACAGAAAAGGCCGGGTACGGGTGTCGATGTGCACGGTGATGCCAGGGTGCGCCCGGGCAAAGTCGCCCAGACGCGGGATCAGCCACTGCGCCGCAAAGGTGGGCACGCTGGCCAGATGCACATCGCCACCCGGCGCGCTGGCTCCCATGATGTCCAGCGTGTCCTGCTCCATGGCACCCAGGCGTTGCGCCACACGCGCTGCATAGTCGGCGCCGACGGGCGTCAGCTCCATGCCGTGGCGCGTGCGTTTGAACAGTGCGGTGCCCAGGTATTCCTCCAGCGCAAGAATCTGGCGCGACACCGCGCTTTGCGTCAGCGACAGTTCCACCGCCGCACGCGTCAAACTGCGGTGGCGGGCGGCCGCGTCAAAGCACAGCAGCGTATTGGAGGAGGGGATCTTGCGGCGCATGGGTTTCTCCGGGTCAATCAGCGCGAGGATCACGCAGACTGCTTTGTACACCGGAATGGCTCCAGGTATTCGCCAACCGCATACCTGGATGCAAAAGCATTGATTGCCGCCGCTGCGGTGCGGCCCTAACATTGCCCCGTTCAAGCCCCAGTGTGGCTTGCTGGCTCAACCTGTTTCGAAAGACATCCCCATGGCCCACGCAACTTTCAATTGGCAAGACCCTTTTCTGTTGGACGCCCAACTCACCGATGAAGAGCGCATGGTGCGCGATGCCGCCGCAGCTTACTGCCAGGACAAACTGCTGCCACGCGTGACACAGGCCTTTCGGGATGGCACCACCGACCCGGCCATCTTCCGTGAGATGGGTGAACTCGGTCTGCTTGGCCCCACGATTCCTGAGCAATACGGCGGCCCTGCATTGAACTACGTGGCCTATGGCCTGATTGCCCGCGAAGTGGAGCGTGTGGACAGCGGCTACCGCTCCATGATGAGCGTGCAAAGCTCGCTGGTGATGGTGCCCATCTATGAATTCGGCACCGAGGCGCAGCGCCAAAAGTATCTGCCCAAGCTGGCGACCGGCGAGTGGATTGGCTGTTTCGGCCTGACCGAACCCGACCATGGCTCAGACCCCGGATCCATGGCCACACGCGCCCACAAGGTGGCTGGCGGCTACAAGCTTAGTGGCTCCAAGATGTGGATCTCCAACAGCCCGATTGCCGATGTATTTGTGGTCTGGGCCAAAGAGGTTTCCGAGGGCGGCCAGGTCGGCCCGATCCGCGGCTTCGTGCTGGAAAAAGGCATGACCGGTTTGAGCGCGCCCGCCATCCACGGCAAGGTGGGCTTGCGTGCCAGCATCACCGGTGAAATCGTGATGGACGGCGTGTTCTGTCCGGAAGAAAACGCCTTCCCCGAAGTGCGTGGCTTGAAGGGCCCGTTCACCTGCCTGAACAGTGCGCGTTACGGCATTGCCTGGGGCGCCTTGGGTGCCGCCGAAGACTGCTGGCTACGCGCACGCCAGTACACGATGGACCGCAAGCAATTCGGCAAGCCACTCGCGGCGAATCAGTTGATTCAAAAGAAGCTGGCCGACATGCAAACCGAAATCGCGCTGGGCCTGCAAGGCTGTTTGCGCCTGGGTCGCATGAAGGACGAGGGCACGGATTCGGTCGAGATTACGTCCATCCTGAAGCGCAACTCGTGTGGCAAGTCTTTGGACATCGCCCGCCTGGCGCGCGACATGATGGGTGGCAACGGCATCAGCGACGAGTTTGGTGTGGCGCGGCATTTGGTGAACCTGGAAGTGGTGAACACCTATGAAGGCACGCACGATATTCATGCGTTGATTCTGGGTCGGGCGCAAACGGGGATTGCGGCGTTCTAAGTTTCTTGTTGCTGTTGTTCTGTTCCGTGAGGAGGTTTGCTTTTGTTGGGTTTCTGGTTGCTGGGTTGGTTGGCGTGACCGGGCTTGGGGCGGCCGCCTCATACTGCGGGTACGCACAAATCGGCGGCCACCCCAAGC
>CAIQYP010000163.1 GCA_903876045.1 uncultured beta proteobacterium
AGAAAAAAGAAGGAAGAAGAGGCAGCAGCCAAAGCAAAGGTGGAAGCCGAAGCAAAGGCAGCGTCTGCAAAAAAAAATTGAAAATCCCGCCGCCCATTTATTTTGCATATCCACATGCATCGCTCTAAACCGGTGGTGCAGGCACTTCCAGCCCGCATAGGCGTTGCTTAATCGTGGATGCATGAGTTATTTTTAATGCTGATGGCATCACTGCTAATCTGCTAACTCAACCCTCTTCCCCCAAAGACTAGAAGGCCCCGTCGGGGCCTTCTACCCGGCCCTTGTGGGGCCGGGTTCCGCTCCTGCACCGGAGCGGGCAAGGCTACCCTAGGACTTTTTTGAAAGTCCTTGGTGCCATGCCCGCGTTACACCATCTGCGGGGCGATACACCAGCCAACTGGTATCACTTCGGAGTCAGAGCGTTGGTGCTCCCTTGGGCCGGTCTCCTTTGGCTTCGTTGCAGCTTTCCCAAGTGTCCATCCTTGCTGCTTGGTGCCCGGCCAATTGACCTGTCGGCAGGGTGGTGGATCGAGAACCATTCGGTTGACGCATGACCAGCCCCGCATCTGTCTTATCAAATCCCAAGCGAAAAAGCAAGCCCCCGCTGAATGGCTCTTGTTTGGCATTGCTGGCGGTGCCATGGTGAAGGCATCCGAATGCGAGTCACGATATGAATACAAGCCCCATGCTGCAAGCCATTGACCTCGCTCGCTTCAATGTGGATTCCATGCAGTTGGAAGAGTTGCAAGCCCATGCGATACAAGTGCTTGACACCATTGGGGCCATGAATGAATACCTCAACAGCCCGACACCCAAGTCCGCAGTTGCAAAGCTCAACGGCTTGCGGCTGGCAAACAAACTGCGTTCGCACATGGCCCATGTGCGGGACTTAATCAACGCCTACACCGCTGCGGCGGCATTAGCTAGTGCCACCCAAGCCAGCGGGTCGGCGGCTGGGCTGGATGCCTTGCCGCCTTGCGGCAAACACTTCGGCATTTGACCCCTGATTACCTTATTTCGCAATCGCCTTACGCACTCGGAGCCGTGCGCAAGCACAGGCGAATCCGGGGACATACTCCGCCAAAATCGCGAGTTTGGTGGTGGAACGGTGAAGCCGTTCACATGATGACGGATGCAACAGGATCGCATGCGATGCTGTGCCCTCCGTCATCTGGCCCGCCAAAAATGCGGGGATCAGCCTGCCCCATGGGCGGGGTGTTCCTTGCATGGCGGGCTGGCTCTTTGGACTTTGCGAACAGAACCGAGCTTCGCTCGGTGTAGTGAGTAGACCGACCATTCAGATGGGCGGGCGTGCTATCTCGGGCGGGGTGCGATATGCATGAGGCATGAGCACGACGCACCCAACCGCCGCGATGGACCAGACCGCAGCCCCGTATGCGGTGCTGCGTGTGGATCGCCGAAAAGCGAAAGCGATGGCGGCGATTGCGGCCTCTTCCGCACACACGATGCGGCAGAGGCCCACGCCCAACGCGAACCCCGAGGGACCGGCACCGATAGTGATGCACCTGGCAGATGGCAAGACGCCATACCAAGCGGCCTGCTATCTGCTGGAAGGTGCGGAGCGGCGAAACCGGGACACCGTGCTGTGTCGAGAGATCGTGCTCTCCGCAAGCCCGAGCTATTTTCGGCCGGGGCGGGAGAGTATGGGCGGGGTGTTCGAGCCGGACAAGGTGAAGGCGTGGGCCACGGCGTCATTGGCTTGGGCAAAGCGGCAATGGGCTGATCAACTGGCATCGGTGGTGCTGCATTTAGATGAACTTGCGCCGCACATGCACATTTTGTGTATACCACGCGTCAGGACCGAGGCGGGCAGATGGAAGCTCAACAGCAAAGCACTGTTTGACCGTGAGCGGCTGCGGGAATTGCAAAGCAGTTACGGCGTTGCCATGGCACCGCTTGGGATTCGCCGGGGTGAGCCGGGCAGCATCGCCACGCATGCCGAAGCCCGCCAGTTTTACGGGGTCGTCAATGCTCGCAAAGACCTCCCTGAGCGGGTCAAATTGCCCCCAGCCCCAATGGCCCCGACACCACCCAGCGGTATCGCTGCGGAAGCATCCAACGCCTTGGGCACTGCGTTGGGCATCGAAACACCACACCAGCGGGCCATGCAAGCCCATGCCGTGGCCTTGAAGGAATGGCGGGAAACTTGCAGCGAACTGCGGAAAAAAGACGATAGGGCGTGGGAGAGCATGAGGGCAAAGGCTGCTATGGCTCCGTTACGTCAGCGTCGGCCATCAAACACTGCCGTTCCAAGTGCCATTCACACTGTTGCAGTGGCTCCGGCTAGCCCGGCACGCCCCAAGCGGCGTTAGCGTCAATGCGTCAGACCTTTGGTAAAACTATGTTCGGTGCCAGAGCCGGGTCTTGTGACAATTCCGTGAGAATCTTTGCCAGCACTGACACCTCGATCTTGACGTAGGCACCAATATTGCTGGTTGTGGCTTTTGTCCCCTTGGCGGCGAAGTCAAGCACCTTCTTCTTGCATTTTTCAACGCACTGTTCATAGGTGAGTGGCTGCCCCTTAGTGGGGCTCTTTTTATTGATCAGAACGGGTGAGATAGAGTTTGTGGAATCCATCGCCGATGCAGGGCTAGCCGTTGATGCTGGCGGCGTGAGAATCCCGAACATGTCGAGAAGGCGACTTGTGTCCCGAAGCTCCCGAGCACATAGCCTAAGTCCCTGTGCCATATCTTCTGCATGCAAATGATCGTCTGTCTTTCCAGTTAGAACATGGTAAGCGAGTGCATATTTGAATGCACGAAAAACGACACGCCGGGAAAACTGTTCTGTCATTCCAGTCGCATCCCCCTGATCCATAATAATATTCCCACCTGCCGCAAAAGTTTTGCTGACCACATCGTCCAAAGAATAAACGGCGTGAAAAGGCGTTGCCGTGAGTTTTTTCCACAGAGGTGCCACTTGCTCTTCCAAGTCATCAAAAACATAATCGATTACTCGTGGACGACCATCTTTTTCTGCGAATGCATAGCCAAAACGTTGGGCAAATCCATCGTCAATCATTGACTTGGTAATAGTGCTCGTGATGTTTGCAATTTGCGTAAGACCAAGTATCGAGAGAGATGGATTTTCAATTGACTCTGTCCCAGCCTTCGTGCTGTATGAAACCTTGGCGTTGGAATAGACCTCTAAAAGGCAACCTTGTAGACCTTCCATTTTTGAGTCTTTACTTATCGCCCTGATGAATTTAGCAAATTCATCTTTTAAGTAAAAACTTTTATTGTTTGCTTGTAGATTTTCAAAGAACTTTGGGAACGAGTCGGCATGTGGAAACATATTTACAGTTCCACCCATCGCTTTTGCAATCGCGTTTAATGTCATGGACTTACCACCACCGGAGTTTGCCAAGATGACAGTCCAAAGGTCAGGATATATAACTTGGGTTTTACTTTTCTGAATGTAAACCCCTTGTTGAAGCATTAGCGATGTTACGTAGTGGATGACCGTGTAAAACGGAATCTCGCGAGGTAAATCGGTTGCATCGTAGAAAAACCTATCAACCACGTCAAGAATGGTGCCCTCTGGAATGCAATCATCCAACGTAGGCCAAGAACCTTGCCCCAACATCGAAAGAAATTCCTTCGCGAGGGAGATGCCGTTGTCAGCTTGCTCAGTGATGAATTTAGGTTTGGAGGTTGAGCGTGCGTGTTTTCGCCAAAACGCCTCATTGGGAGCGAGGGCTGAGATCCAAGCTTCCTCCCACATTTCCTGCGGTGCCATTGAGGCCTTCTCAATGTCACTTGCATGCTCATTTTCATTCTTTACTGCATTCGTGGATGGTTTTGCTGCCATATGAAGGTCCCTTTTTTACGCCTTGATTGGTCAAAGAATAGAGTGCATCTTAGCTCTCGAACGCGTGAGCTACGGGCAATTGTGCCTGGCGCTGGCTAGGGCGGAGCCTTGGGTAGTGGTCACATTTGAAAGGCCTGTGCAAATTTGCCATCCATTGGGCCGGGAGAAAAGAAATTTCAAAAAACCACATCGACACTCCATTGGATCAGCCGCATCGGTCTTAGACTGTCGGACGTGCACAACAATCAGAGCTGGTTCTGCATGAAAATGTGAGGTCACATGGTAATTGATGA
>CAIQYP010000164.1 GCA_903876045.1 uncultured beta proteobacterium
TGCCCAGCGCCGTGGAAATCCACCTACCCACCACCGTTGGTCAACCGTGATAGCTTCGATATAAACATGCACTCAGACTTGCGGCACCTGAAATGCGCTGAATGCACCTACTCAACCTGCATGTCCACCACCCGCATCTCGGTGCCGCCGGTGGGTTGGAGCTGATAGGCGCCGCAGTGCGGGCAGGCATCCAGACGGGAGGTGATGGTCACGCTCTGGCTGCATGGCAGGCACCAGGCAATGCCTGGTGGTTGGTCAATCTCGATGCTGGCTCCGGCCAGAATTGAATTGGCGGCTATGGAGCTGAGTGCGAAGCGCAGGGATTCAATTTCTACACCGGCCAGCACGCCAACTTCCAGGCGCAGCTGGGTGATGCGCTCAAAGGGGTCGCGCTCGCGGGTTTGCTCCAGCACGCGCAGGATGCCACCCGCCAGGCTGAGTTCATGCATTGCAGAAGAGATACAGGCCCGTCAGCCCTAGTACCGAACCAAGCGTTATCACCACTGCACCGGCTCTTTGTGCCAGGAATTTGCGCAAACCCAAACCAGCAGCAACGCCACTGCAATGCAGTGCGGCGGTCGTGACCAGGAAGCCCAGCGCATAGCCCAAGAAACCGCTGGCTGGTGCTTCTGCACCATGTGCCATGCCGTGTGCCAGAGCCGCAACAGCGACTACACCCAGTCCCAGCGTAACGGGAACGTGGTGAAAACTCATCATCAACATGACGCCAAAAAGTACCACGCTCAGGGCGATTAACTGCTCCAGCATGGCGAACTGAAAACCCAGCATGCCCATGGCGGCGCCAGCGATCAGTGCCAGCATGAACAGGGCCGGGCCTTGCCAGGCGCGTTGTGCGGGCAGCACTCTTACCGACCACAAGCCGACCGCCAGCATGGCTAACATGTGGTCCAACCCCAGGGGATGAAACAGGCCGGACATGAGGCTCGAAGTATCGTGACCGGTGTGCGCCTGCGCGCTGCCTGCCAACAGCAGCAAACCGGTTGCAGTCAACCGTGCGACAGCTTGGGAATTCAGAGTTTTCATTTAAGTAGTCTCCGTAGGGCTAGGGGTTTCTTCACGCAATCTGGATGGGCGTTGTGGCTCGAAATTTCCATCCTTGTCTAACTCAGGTACTTTCTCACCGCGCAATATTTTGCCGAGCAGTTCTTCATCGACGGGATCATCTTGAATTCCTTCGGGCGGAATGACAAGCAGTTTGTCCATAAATGCCGTGGCCTCTGCGATGGCCATTGCCTGGTTGCCAAACCGGTGCATTGGCGAATGCAGGGAATGCATCTGGCAAACGCCCAGTTCGTCAATTCTATTTGCCAGGAACCGGTAGTTTCCGCTTGGAAAAGCGATTACCCGTTTGTTACCCAACGCCTCGACCTCCCAATCGTCCTGCGCACCGGGGAATAGCAACAGGCTCATCATCCAGGGCGTTATCAACAGGCCCATGACGCGCCCTTCGAATTGTTGAAAGCCCAACGTCGCAACGCTGAGCGCATTGTTCAGCAAAGGCAAGCCTGCCATTTGCTCACGGTGAATGCGCTCAAACACGTTGGCTACACGCGTCGCAAAAAGCGCGGAAGAAGATGCATTCATCGGCCTGCCTCTTCCCATGTTTTGCCGAGCCCGGGGAAGTGGCGGGGCACGTCAATGGTGTCGGCTCCATCCATGATTTCTTGCAGGCCATCCAGTGCCAGGTTGATTTCAATGGCCTGTTGTTCGTCCAGGACTTCGCGCGCCCAACCCAGGAACGAGAGCACCCAGGTGCCGACCGGCTGCTGGCCGATCAGCAGCATGTTGACATCTTCGTCGCCATTGCGCCCGTGGCACAAGGACATCACCTCACCACTCTGCACAACCTGAACGGGCGTGCCTAGACACATGCCGCCTGCTCCTCAAGTTCCGCCTGGTGGTGCCAGTGGCCGATGCGCACAGCGTTGCGCTGTGAAGCGGTCACACCGACCAAAGCCAGTTCATGCACCAGCATCTCCACCATGGCGTCCAGACCGGCAGCAGCTTGCGGGCTTAAGCCAAGTTTGTTTTCCAGCCCGTAGGGAACCATACCGATGATGGCTACACGCTCCGGTGTCTCACCCCGCATGGCCAGCAGCGCCAACAGATCGGAGAGGCCGAGTTGATGGTTGGAAATTTTGGTCTGAAAGAAGGCGTTTATTTCTTTGTCAGCAATGCGAATAAGGCTGCCCGGTGGCCGGTCAAAGTTGACTGCGTCGGCGACGATCAGGCAATCGGCCGTGCGCATCGGCTCGAACAGTTCCATGCCGGTGGTGCCACCATCGACGAGTCGGACATGTGCGGGCATTTCATAGCGGCAATCCAGTTCCTCGACTGCGCGTACGCCGATGCCTTCGTCCTGCATCAGCACGTTGCCCATGCCGATGACCAGGATGTTTTTGAACCCGCTTGTCGTCATGGTGTTTTGCCTTGCCGCAGTTAATTACAAATTACAGTGCCTTGACCTGAACGACTTCACGCTGCTCGTTGTCGAACATGTGAATAGCGCAGGCAATGCAGGGGTCAAAGGAGTGCACGGTTCGCAGCACCTCCAAGGGTTTGTCGGTGTCGGCAATGGGGTTGTTCATCAGTGCGGCCTCGTAGGGGCCGGGTTGGTCGTCGGCATCACGCGGCCCCGCATTCCAGGTGCTGGGCACCACGGCCTGGTAATTCTTGATCTTGCCGTCTTCGATCACCACCCAGTGCGACAGCGTGCCGCGCGGCGCCTGGTGGAAGCCCACGCCCTTGATCTCGCCTTTGGGGAAGCTGGGTGCATTGAAGGTCGTTTGGTCCTTGCCAATGTTGGCCACCAGTTTTTCCCACTGGTCATTCAAGGTGTCGAGCATGACTGCACAACGCACGGCCCGTGCGGCATGACGGCCAATGGTCGATTGCAATGCAATCAGTGGAACATCAGACAGTTTGCCCACTGCCTTCATCGTGCCAATGGCTTGATCCAGGTACTTGATATAGCGCTTGTTGCCAGAGGCAACGCCGATATGCACATCAGCGAGCGGGCCAACCTCGGCGCGTTTGCCATAGAAGGTGGGCGCCTTCACCCAGGAGTATTTGCCGTTTTCCTGGAAGTCGGTGTATTGGGGTTCGGTCTCACCAACCCAGGGATGCAAGGCCTTGTCGCCCGTGTACCAGGAGTGCTTGGAACTTTCAGCCACACCATCGCGGAAATAGGCATCGTTGAAGGTGGTGATCGGTTTGAAGGTTTTCAGATCGCCGCCGCTGATATAGCCGCCCGGCAGATCGAACTGGGTGCCCTTGCTGTCTTGCGGGCAATCCGGAACCGACAGGTAGTTATTGATACCGCCGCCGTATTTGGTCCAGTCCAGATAGAACGCGCCGACTGCGGGCACGTCCGTCAAATAGACGGATTTGACGAAGTGCGAGAGTTTGTCAATGAAGCCCTTGATCAGCATCAGTCGTTCTATGTTCAAGACTGAAGGCGCATCATGACTAATCGAGTTCGACACACCGCCGACCGCCACATTTTGAATATGCGGAGTCTTGCCACCCAGAATCCCCACAATCTTGTTGGCGAAGTTCTGCACGTCAAGCGCCTGCATGTAGTGGGCCACGGCCATCAGATTCACATCAGGCGGCAGCTTCATTGCCGGATGTCCCCAGAAGCCGCTGGCGAACGGCCCGAGTTGACCCGTGCCCACAAAAGTCTTGAGGCGCTCCTGAACGGCCTTCATCTCGTGCGGCCCGTTCAAAGACCAGTCGGACAACGATTCGGCAAGCTTTGCCGTGGTGACAGGATCGGCCTTGAGTGCCGAGGTCACGTCCACCCAGTCAAGCGCCGACAGGTGGTAGAAGTGAACGATGTGGTCCTGAATGGCATGCGCTGTCTGGATGATGTTGCGGATCAACTGCGCGTTGACCGGAATCTCCAGTTGCAGTGCATTTTCGACCGCGCGCACCGAGGTAATGGCATGCACCGTGGTGCACACGCCGCAGAAGCGCTGGGTGTAAGACCACGCCTCGCGCGGATCGCGCCCGATGAGAATCTTTTCAATACCGCGCCACATTTGCCCGGAAGACCAAGCCTTCGTGACATGGCCATTGTCGACCTCGACATCAATGCGCAAATGGCCCTCGATGCGGGTAATGGGGTCTACTGTTATGCGTTTTGCCACAAAAATTCTCCTTAACCAAAAGGGATATCAGGCGTTCAATGCTCTTCGCGAGCCAAGACCGGAAACTGCGTCACGATGACCAGATAGGCCATGACTTCAAGGGACACCATTCCAACCGTGATCAGGATCTCGGGCAGCGCGGGGAAGTAGCTGTAGCCAGCGCCCGGATTGAAGGTGATGAGGAAAGCGTCGAAACGGTACAGTGCCCCTGCCAGCATCATGCAGAGTGCGGCGTAAAACAACTTCTTGCCATTGGCACGACGTGTGGGCGAACTCAGAATGACCACCGGGTAGACGAACATGGCGGTCTCCAGCAGGAACATGAAGCTTGCCAGATCAAAGGCAAAGATCAGACCCAGCTTGCCAGTCACCGTAAGCGTCACGAAGCGCAGGACCAGAAAGGCGACTGTGAGCCCGACAATAATCTTTCCCAACCCGACCAGCATCGGCGTTTCGGGTTTTCGTTTGAACCCGACTGCACCCATAGACGCTTCAAAAATAACGGCCGAGAAGCCCATGGTGAAGGCCGTGAGAATGGCCAGCAGAGGCTGCATTTCCATGGTCTGCCACAGGGGGTGAACCTTCCAGCCCATGGCAATCAGGAAACTGCCCAGCGACGACTGGTGCATGGTCGGCAACAGTATTCCCAGCGCAATGAAGAAGAACAACAAGCGGCTGAGTTTCTGCTGCAAGGCCTGCGCCTTGAACTTCTCCAGCACGGTCGGCAGGAACTCGATGGACAGCACCAGCACATACGAGAACACGCACAGCGCAACCTCGAGCATGACCGCATGCGCGTTGACTTGGCTGGGCATGAAGATATGGTAGAAATTCCAATAGCGGCCCATGTCGATAAAGGCACCTGCTGCGCCCAGCGCGTAGCCCAGCAAACTGGTCAGCAAGGCCGGGCGCACCAACGGGTGATATTGCCCTTTGTTGAAAACGTAGACCGCCACCGCTAACGCATAGCCACCGCACGCAAACGCGGTGCCGACGACGATGTCATACACCACCCAGATGCCCCAGGCGTAGCCCCCGTTGAGATTGGTGACAGTGCCCATGCCGGTGAAAAAGCGCACCAGTAACAAGACGATCGCCGTCGCGCCAAACGCTCCCAGCACCATGAAGGGGGGCGTGAGCAACGGCCGATTCAATACAACATGGTGATTCATGTTTTATCCCCCTCATCCTGGTTTGCAACCTCGGTATTGCGCCTGACGATCCAACTCAGACCACCCAGCGCCATCGCGGGCAGCGCCATGTAGGCGTACACCGTGCTTTGCACGCCTTCGGAAATCGAAGCGGCAGAACGCTCGCCCAACGGCGGCATGCTCAGCTTGTCGTAGGAAATCGCCGACAGGTGCATAACGTTGGTGCCGCCGGCCTCCTTCTCGCCCCACACATGGCTTTGGTACTGCGGTACCGCTTTTTCATGGAACTTATTCGGCTTGCGCACATCGCCCATCGGGTAGTTGTAGATCTCGCCGGGCTTGAGTGCGATGCGGCGCTTGGCTTCTGCGAGCAGCGCCTCGCGTGAACCGAAAAGTGTGGCGCCGGTGGGGCAGGCTTCGGCACACCCCGTCATGCCGCCTTTGCTGATGCGCTCGACACCTTTCTGGTTGCACATCTGGCACTTGTGAATTTGCCCTATCGGATTGTCGTAGTCGTACTGCGGCACGTTGTAGGGGCAACCCGTCATGCAGGTGCGGCAGCCAATGCATACATCGGCGTTGTAGCTGACGATGCCGGTGAGCGGGTCGCGGGTCAGCGATGAGACCGGGCAGACCGAAACACAACCGGGGTCAACGCAGTGCATGCAACTGCGTTTCTCAAAGGCAAAGCCGTCCTTCTCGCTGTCTTTTACCGTCGCCTTGCCGTCGGTATAAATCTTGATGACGTTGAGCGTCTTGGGTCCCAGGTCCATGGCGAAGTCAGACTGCACTTGATCGCCCATGGATACCGGTGGCATGCCATTGACTTCCTTGCATTTGCTGACACAGGCTTTGCAGCCGACACACAGCGTGGAGTCATACAGCATGCCGACGGCTTGCGGCGCAGGTTCCAGATTGGGCCTTGCATGAACAACCGTACTCGCCAGCGCGGCGCTTGCAGCTCCGAGTGATGCCCGGAAGAATTTTCTGCGCTGCATGCTTATTCCCCTTTGGCGGGGTCTTGCTGGGGCGCGTCAGTCTTCTCGCCCAGCTTCTTGCCCGTCACCAGTGCGGCGCCGAGCACGGCGCCGACGGCAGCACCGCCCACCGCAGCAGCAATCGTGATGGTGGAAGTGGTGGGGCTCTGGCGTTCGGAAATCATCGGGAACGCGTTGGGTGGTGTATGGGTTTTCACCTCAGCCAGGCTGAACATGGGCTTGGTAAAGCCGGTGCCCTTTTCGGAGCAGCCAAAGCAGGGGTGCCCGACACCGATGGGCCATACGCCACCGCCCACGTTGTTGTACTCAAGGCTTGGACAGTTGTTGTAGGTTTCCGGCCCCTTGCAGCCCATTTTGTAGAGGCACCAGCCCTGGCGGTGACCATCGTCGCCAAATTGCGTGGCGAAGCGACCTGCGTCGAAGTGCGGCCGGCGGTAGCAGTTCTCGTGAATCAGGCGCCCGTATGCCCACTTCGGACGCCCCTTGTCATCGATGGGTGGCAGCTTGCCGTAGGTTACAAAGTACAGCACGGTGCCCAGGAAGTTGGCCGGGTTGGGCGGGCAACCGGGGATCGTGACAACCGTCTTGCCCTTGAGAAATTCCGGAGCACCGACCGCACCGGTGGGGTTGGGTGATGCGGACTGCACGCCACCCCAACTCGCGCAAGAGCCGAAGGCAACAATGGCGCCCGCACTTTCAGCCGCTTCTTTGGTGGCGTCCATCATGGTCTGCCCACCGATTTTGCAGAAGATTCCGTTCTGCCCCGTAGGTATCGCACCTTCGATAACCAGCAGGTATTTGCCTTTGTATTTCTTGATGGTTTCGCGTTTGATTTCTTCCACGCGATGGCCGGCGCCCGCATCCAGCGTCTGGTGGTAGTCCAGTGAAATGAGATCCAGAATCAGGTGCTCAAAGCTGGGTTGCTCAGAGCGCAGCAAGGACTCGGTGGGCCCTGTGCACTCCTGGCCGTGCAGCCAGATCACGGGCGTTCTTGCCGGATTGGCAATCGCCGCAGCCATCGCCATGGCAGACTTTGTTCCCATCCCAAATGACGCTGCCACGCCGGCGCAAAAGTTCAGGAAAGTTCTGCGGGAGACCCCCAGGCGCCTTTCCACTTCAGAAAAGTCGTGCCCGGTGTCGTTGGCGATATCAAACTCACGAGTGCTCATCAAGTTCTCCTCTTTATATGCCCATCGCCCAAAGCGATGCGCGTTAAGCGAGCTCAAATACGATGCCGTGAGATTTCTGTCACCCAACGCACTGCCTGTTCTCAACAGCAAATTGCGCCGCGAATCACCCAGGTGGTGCATGACTGTGCAAAACCCGCCACCTTGCTCCGCCGCGTGCAGACGGAGCGCACCAAAATACACATATTCCGTGCCACAAAATGGTGAATTAGCGTAAACCCTTAGAGAAACAGGTCCGGCCCCTCTGTGCCGAATTTGCCGAATTTCGTACTGCTTGGATTGATCTGTCGGGGTGGGTGGTTAGTGAGTTTTCAGATTGGAAACTTTGCTGGAAAGTATTCGGACATTTTCCTCATGCAATTTTCGCGAGCGGCAAGTGCATTAAAAACACCGCGCCGCCCCCCTTTGCGTTTTCAACCCTGAGCAGTCCGCCGTGCTGTTCCATGATGCCGTAGCTGATGGACAGGCCCAGGCCCGTTCCTTTGCCAACGCTCTTGGTGGTGAAGAAGGGGTCGAAGATGCGCGACAGGTTTACTGGTGCGATGCCGGGGCCGTTGTCGGCAAAGCGCAGCATGCCA
>CAIQYP010000165.1 GCA_903876045.1 uncultured beta proteobacterium
AAGAGGTCCAACTGGCTGATGCGCCAGGTTCCCCAGATAAGAATCGCCAAAGTCAAATAGACGAACGTATCGCCCGCCAGCACCTGGACGGAAGATTTTTCGGTGGCCTTTGCGGCCGGTTTTTGATCTTTAGCAGTGTTCATCTTTATCTTGTCGGCAAAAATATGCCATAGCCCCGCGCGCCACCCATCCAAAATGAGCGAACGCCTAATGGTACGGTAACGCAAAAACGATTACAAACTTCTTATGAAGCCGCTGATTTGGCCGGTTTGTTGGCACCAAGCGACATATTCAATCATGACAGTGAGTAACAGTGTGTAATCCGGGCGCTTTCACCGTTCGAACAAGAAAGTTATTCGGCAATTAGCGCGGCATCCAGCACTTCCACCCAGTGCCGCACGGGCGTCGATGTACCGCTTTGCAGGTGGCTGATGCATCCCATGTTGGCGCTGATGATCACCTCGGCCGCTGCGGGCTGCAGGTTTTGCAGTTTGCGATCCCGCAGTTGATAAGAGATTTCCGGGTTCAGCACAGAGTAGGTTCCTGCCGAGCCACAACACAGATGCGCCTCATAGGTTGACAGGCGAACCGCAAAGCCTAGTTCAGCCAAATATTGCTCCACGCCTCCGCGCAGCTTTTGCCCGTGCTGCAATGTGCAAGGCGGATGAAAGACGAGGTTAGGTCTGGTCGCGGCGTTCAGCTTGCCGCACAACGCGGGCACCAGTTCGGGCAGCAGTTCGCTTAAATCACGCGTCAACTCGCTTACGCGTGCGGCCTTGGCTGCGTAGGCCGGGTCGCCCTGCAGGATGTGACCGTATTCTTTGACCGTCACGCCACAACCGGAGGCATTCATCACCAGAGCTTCGACGCCGCTACCGCAGCCGGGCGCGATCAGCGGCCACCAGGCGTCAATATTGGCCCGCATCTGCTCTTTGCCACCGTCCTGGTCATTGAGATGGAACTTGACCGCGCCGCAGCAGCCTGATTTGGGCACCACCACACTTTGAATGCCAACCGCATCCAGCACGCGGGCTGTGGCGGCATCGATATTTGGGCGCATGCTGGGCTGGGCGCAACCAGCCAGTATCAACACCTTGCGCGAATGGCTGCGCCGGGGCCACACGCCCGCATCCTGTTTGGGCGGAACCTTGTTTTGCAAGCTGCCGGGCAGGAGTGGACGCATGAGCTGGCCTAGTTTCATAGCTGGTGCGAACAGAGGTGAGGGCAATCCTTCCTTCAAGGCCCAGCGAATGGCCTTTTCACCGATGGGTCGTGGCACCTTGGCGTCCACCAGCTTGCGGCCGATATCGACCAGATGGCCATAGTCGACACCGCTGGGGCAAGTGGTTTCACAGTTGCGGCAGGTCAGGCAGCGATCCAGATGCATTTGCGTGGCGCGCGTAGGCGGCTGGCCTTCAAGCACCTGCTTCATTAAATAGATGCGACCGCGTGGGCCGTCAAGTTCGTCGCCCAGCAACTGGTAGGTCGGGCAGGTGGCGGTGCAAAAACCACAATGCACGCACTTTCGCAGGATGGCTTCAGCCGCCTGCCCGTCGGGTGTGTTCTGGTACTCGGGTGCGAGATTGGTTTGCATCAGGAGACGAGTCCGGGATTGAATAGGCCCTGCGGGTCGAAACTGGCTTTGAGGCGTTGGCTGATCGCACTCAAAGTAGTGCTGTCACTACTCAACGTATTGGCTGCGCTGACACCGTTCGACTGGGCAGCGGCGGCTGGGTTCACAAACACGCTGGCGTTGCCACCGGCTGCTAGGGCTACAGCTTGCACTTCAGCGGCCGCGCTGGCAGGCGCCCAAAGCCAGCGCAAGCCGCCATGCCACTCCACCAAAGGATGCTCTGGCAGTCTTAGTACGGGCGCCGTCTGCGGCACGCTGATGCGCCAAAGCACTGCATCAGGCTGCGGCCTGGTTATAAAGAAAGGCAGTTGCTGGTTGCGGCACAAGTTCCAGTCGGCAATAGTTTGGGCGTTGTCCATGCGCCGCCCTGGCACTTCGGCCAGCATGCGTTGACAGGCAGCTTCAACTGCTGCCACGGCACCGCGCAGGCGTACGAAAAGGCTTGGTTTTGAATCTTCCATAACCCAACAACTGGCGTTCAGTGGCAGGGGCTCACCACCCCATCGGTGTAGATGCTCCAGCGCCTCGTGTTGCTCAAGTGAAAAGTGCAGGGTGGCCTCGGCCGGCGCCACAGGTAGTACCTTGAGCGAGATTTCGGTCAGCAACCCCAAAGTTCCGCGTGCACCGACCATCAGGCGCGACACGTCATAGCCAGCGACGTTTTTCATGACCTGGCCACCAAACGTAAGGTGCTGGCCCAGGCCATTGATAAATTTCACGCCCAGCACATAGTCGCGCACACCACCCACACTGGCGCGGGACGGGCCCGCCAAACCGGCTGCCACCATACCGCCCACGGTGGCGGCCATAGGTTCTTGCGCATTTTGTTGGGACCACGTGAAATGCGGGGGTTCAAAGGCCAGGCACTGCCCTTGTTCGGCCAGCAGCGCTTCCAACTCGGCCAG
>CAIQYP010000166.1 GCA_903876045.1 uncultured beta proteobacterium
ATGAGCTGGCTTGAAAAACTGTTGCCCCCAAAGATTCAACACACCGACCCAACAGAGCGCCGTTCGGTGCCTGAAGGCCTGTGGATCAAATGCCCCAGTTGCGAAGCCGTGCTCTACAAGACCGATCTGGAGCAAAACCAGAACGTGTGTCCGGGTTGTAGCCACCACCACCGCATTAGTGCGCGTGCCCGCTTGAACGTGTTCTTGGACAACGAAGGCCGATTCGAAATCGGGCAGGAAGTACTGCCGGTGGACGCGCTGAAATTCAAAGACAGCCGCAAATACACGGAGCGCCTGAAAGAAGCGCTGGAGAACACCGGTGAAACCGACGCCATGGTGGTTATGGGCGGTGCCGTGCAGGGCATTAGCGTGGTGGCAGCCTGCTTTGAATTTGAATTCATGGGTGGCAGCATGGGTTCAGTGGTGGGCGAGCGTTTTGTGCGGGGCGTCGAGACGGCGGTCGAACAAAAGGTGCCATTCATTTGCTTCACCGCTACCGGTGGTGCGCGCATGCAAGAGGGCTTGCTAAGTCTGATGCAGATGGCCAAGACGAATGCAGCCCTGACTCGTCTGGCAAAAAAAGGCCTGCCCTATATCAGCGTGCTGACCGACCCGACCATGGGCGGCGTCAGTGCTGGCTTTGCGTTCCTGGGTGATGTGGTAATTGCTGAGCCCAAGGCGCTCATTGGCTTTGCTGGCCCCCGCGTGATCGAATCCACCGTGCGTGTGACCTTACCGGAAGGCTTTCAGCGCGCCGAGTTCCTGCAGACCAAGGGCGCTATCGATTTCATTTGCGACCGCCGAGAGTTGCGCAGGACGATTGCCAATACGCTGGCGATGTTGCAGCGGCAGCCGGCGGATGCGGTGATTTAAGTAGTCCTAAGGCACATCAGAACTCCGGCCGACGTGGCACTCAGCAGCGTTGTGGATCAAAGGGCCATACCTAAGACACTGGCCTGTAGCGCGCCCAGCACAATGGCGGCGATTTGCAGCAGCACCAGCAAGACCAGCGGCGACAGGTCTACGCCGCCTACCAGCGGAACGATCTTGCGAATGGGCGTGAGAGCTGGTGCTACCAATCGCTCCAGCAAATCCGAGAGTTGTGACTGGGTCTGCACCCACGACAGCACGGCGTAGACGATTACCAGACCGGTCAATGCCGAAATCGTCATGCGGGCGATACCAAACAGCGCCAGCACCGGCACGCTAATCCAGCCTGCACCACCGCCAAGCATGAGCCACTGCACGCCAAACAGCACCATTTGCGTCAGATAGGCTGCCACAAGGCTGGCCGTATCCCAACGCCCCATGGCAGGCAATACCCGTCGCAGCGGAAGCACCAGCCAGTCGGTCAGCGCGAACATGAATGGCCCCATGGGGTTACCCGAGCGTGCCGACATGGGTATGCGCTGGAGTTGCATGTAAAGGCGTAGCAGGCAGACGCCAGTGAATAGGCCAGCAGCGACTTCCAGCAGCAGAGATACGATTTGGTAGAGCATGTTGGGGATGGGTTTGAAGCAGGAAGAATCATAGCCCGAGTCCTGGCAATGGCGGCCCTCTTAGAATCGAGGGTTACGCTACCTGTTACGACTCTATTCAATACAAGCCATCCATGTCTGAAATTACCGCCGCCGCACCCACCCCAGCACCCCAAGACGAAAACCAGCTGATTCTGGAGCGTCGCGAAAAGCTAAAGGTTCTGCGCCAGGCGCAACAAGATGGCAAAGGCGTGGCCTTCCCCAACGACTACAAGCCGACCCACAAAGCCGAACAGCTTTTTGCTGAATACGACTCGCACTCTGCCGAAATCCTGGAAGGCCTGCACGTCACGGTAAAAGTCGCCGGACGCATGATGCTCAAGCGCGTAATGGGCAAGGCCAGTTTCTGCACGCTGCAGGACGCCTCCTTCGGCCCCAGTGGCGGTCGGATTCAGATTTACGTCAAGGGCGAAGACGTGGGTGCCGACTTGTATGCAGCCTTCAAGCATTGGGACTTGGGCGACATCGTGGCCGCTGAGGGCGTGGTGTTCAAGACCCGTACCGGCGAGCTATCCATCCACGCCAGCAGCGTGCGCCTGTTGACCAAGAGCTTGCGGCCCATGCCCGACAAGTTCCACGGCATCAACGACCAGGAAGTGAAGTACCGCCAGCGCTATGTGGACCTGATGACCGACGAGACAACGCGCAAGCGCTTTGTGGCGCGCAGCAAGGCCGTCAGTGGCCTGCGCGACTTCATGGTTCAGCACGGCTTTCTGGAAGTGGAAACACCGATGTTGCACCCCATCCCGGGTGGAGCGAACGCCAAGCCGTTCACCACGCACCACAACGCGCTGGACCAGCAGATGTTTTTGCGCATCGCGCCTGAGTTGTACCTCAAGCGCTTGATCGTCGGCGGCTTTGACCGCGTGTTCGAAATCAACCGAAACTTCCGAAACGAAGGCATTTCGGTACGCCACAACCCCGAGTTCACGATGATGGAGTTCTACGCGGCCTACTGGAACTACCAGGACCTGATGGCGTTTACTGAAGCGTTGGTGCGCGACGCCGCCATCAAGGCCGGCGACTCGCTGCAGCTCACCTACGGTGGCAAGCCGGTGGATCTGGCCAAACCCTTTGAGCGCCTGACCATTATTGAGGCCATTGCCAAGTACACCGACGCAGGCGAAGGCGTAAACGACACCCAATGGCTGATCAACGCGCTGCGCAAGTTGGGCCACACCGAAGCCAAACATCACCTGTCCACGCGCAGCCTGGCCAGCCTGCAAGTGATGTATTTCGAAGAGACCGTGGAAGAAAAGCTCTGGAATCCCACCTTCATCTGCGAACACCCCGTGGAGATATCACCACTGGCCCGTGAAAGCGATACCAAGCCGGGTGTGACCGAGCGCTTTGAGCTCTACATCACCGGGCGCGAGTTTGGCAATGGCTTTAGTGAGTTGAACGACGCGGAAGACCAGGCAGCGCGCTTTCTCGCACAGGTGGACGCCAAGGAGGCAGGCGATGACGAAGCCATGTATTACGACCACGATTTTGTGCGCGCGCTGGAATACGGCATGCCCCCCACGGGCGGCTGCGGCATCGGCATTGACCGCCTGATGATGTTGCTGACCGATAGCGCCAGCATCCGCGACATCATCCTGTTCCCAGCCCTGCGCCGCGAAGCTTAGGCCACTGCACACGCCACCATGGAGGACCCTGCCGACGATGCCGCTCTGGCGCTGTTCCAACAGGGTGAGCAGCATCTGCAGGCTGGCGAACTGCGTGCGGCTGAACAGGCCTTTCGGCAAGCCCTAGGAATGGATGCGCAGTTTGCAGAGGCCCATGGAAACCTTGGCTTTGTGTTGAACCAAAACGGTGCCTACGCGGAGGCGGAAAGCCACTACCGCGTGGCCTTGGAACTTGCACCCGAAAATGCCACAGTGCACCTCAACCTGGGTGCCCTGCTAGCCCAGCAAAAGCGCCACGCGGAAGCAGAGACCTGTTACGCGGCCTCTTTAGCTTTGGAGCCAGCGTCCAGCGCCGTCTGGTCCAACCTGGGCGCGCTCAATCTGAATCTAAAGCAGGAAGAAACAGCCGAGACCTGTTTGCGCCACGCCATTGCGCTGGATCCTTTGAATACGCGGGCTCGCTTTAACCTGGCTTACCTGCAATTGCGTCAGAAAAATTTCGAAGAAGGCTGGGCCCTGTTTGAGGCGCGCGACTGGTATCGAGCCATAGAAAAACAATTGGCATTTCCGCGCTGGCAAGGTGAAAGCCTGGTTGGCCGGTCGCTTCTGGTGACGTATGAAGCGGGACATGGCGACATGATCCAGTTCTGTCGCTACATTCCGTTGCTAAAGTACATAGGGGCTGCCCACATCACTTTGCTGTGCCATCCGGCCCTCAAGCGCTTGATGAGCGGCCTCGATGGACTGGACGCCGTATGCAACTTCAACGAAGCGCTGCCTTACACACATTTTGATTGCTGGACTCCTTTGATGAGCGCGCCCTATCACCTGGGTACACGCACAGAAACAGTTCCGGCAAAACTGCCCTATCTGCGCACAGACCCGACGCTGCAATCGCAATGGGCTGGTCAATTACCTGGAAAGAACACCTTAAGAGTGGGCCTGGTCTGGAAGGGCAACCCGCAATTTGAAAACGACCGCGATCGATCCCTACCGCATTTGCACACGCTTGCCCCCTTGTGGAGCGTGCCAAACGTAGATTTCGTCAGCCTGCAAAAAGGCGCGGGCGAGGAAGAAATCGAACAGTGCGACGCGCTACAACTGCTTACGGATCTCGGCAGCAAAATGCAGGACTTTGCCGACGCTGCAGCCATCGTGGCTGAGATGGATATCGTGATCACTGTGGACACGGCCATCGCTCATTTAGCGGGCGCCTTGGGCAAACCATGCTGGCTGCTGCTGCCCTGGTATATGACGGACTGGCGCTGGGGAGTGGAGGGCACCGATTCGATCTGGTACCCCGGTGCAATGCGGCTGTTTCGACAAGGCCCGGACGCGGGCTGGGGCCCGGTCATCGCCGATGTTGCAGTGGCGCTGATGGAACGAATAACGCCGCAGAGTGCATCCTCGGATTGACATTGCGACCGCTATCATGCAGGTCCCTCAAGTTACTTTTCATGCAAAACCAATCCGCTCGCGGCATTCTCTACCTGTGCTTCGGCGTCTTCATTTTTTCGCTGCAGGACGCCATCATCAAACAGGTGAGCGGTGGCTATCCATTGACTGAGGTCGTGTGCATACGTTCCTGTGTGGGTCTGCCCATTCTGTTGGTGTTGGTGCAACGAGAAGTGGGCTGGCGCGCACTGTATTCCACCCATCTGGTTCAACTGGCACTGCGCGCCCTGATCATGTTTGGCGCCTACACCGCTTATTACATGGCGTTTCCCGCCTTGCCCCTGGCCGATGCGGTGGCGTTATATTTCACCGTCCCGCTATTTGTTACCGCGCTGGCAGGACCGTTTTTGGGCGAACACATTGGCTGGAAGGTCTGGGCAGCCGTGGTGCTGGGCTTCATAGGGGTGCTGGTGATGTTGCAACCTGGCACGGGATTGTTTAATCCTGCCGCCCTGCTCTCACTGGTGTCTGCCGCGCTGTATGGCACCGCCATGTTGATGGCACGCAAGATGGGCAATCGCCTGCCGACTTCGGTGATGGCGTTTTACCAAAATGGGTTCTTTTTGATTGGTTCAGCGTTTGCAGCATTCATGCTGCACTTGCTGGGCATTGAGCACGCCACCCATCCCAGCGTCATGTTTCTGGTGCGGCCATGGGTGCTCCCAACGCTGACAGACGCTGCACTCATTGCTGTCTGCGGCATGGTGGCGGCCACCGGCACCATGTTTCTCACTGCAGCCTACCGCGTCGCCAGGAGCAGCACCGTGACGCCGTTTGAATACACCGGCATTCTGTGGGCGCCGCTGTGGGGCTTTTTGTTTTTTGCCGAAGTGCCGAAATTCACCACTTTTGTGGGGGCCGCCGTCATTCTTGTGGCGGGGCTCATAGCCATGCGCATGGCCAACAAATGAATTTGACTTACCTGAACGGTTACCCACCAGACACGGTGTTGCAGATTGAAAGCATGCTGCAAGCGCAAAAACTGGGACCGTGGTTGCTGAAAAAATACCCGCAAGGCCATGGCATGCGCGATGACCGCGCCTTGTTTGACTATGTGCAAGAGCTTAAGCAGGACCACCTTAAGGGCGCCACACCCATCAGCAAGGTGCTCTACGACAACAAACTTCAGTTGGTGAAGAATGCGCTTGGCACGCACACCACCGTTTCGCGGGTACAGGGCTCGCAGCTCAAAGCAAAACGCGAAATCCGCATTGCGTCACTGTTCAAGGACACGCCACTCGAGTTTTTGCGCATGATCACCGTGCACGAGTTGGCCCACCTGCGCGAGCGTGACCACGACAAAAATTTTTACAAGCTGTGCAGTTATATGGAGCCTGATTACCATCAACTGGAGTTTGAGGTGCGGGTCTACCTGACCTACCTGGATAACAGCACCGAGCGGCTCTGGTCATAATGTCAGGCCACATCTAGTCCCGAGTAAACAACCATGACACGCCAAAGCAATCCCTGGGCCACTAAAGTCGCCAGCCTGATCCAGGGCGGCAATGCGTCAGCTGCACTGGCCCAGATCAAGGTCGCACCCACGGTCAAAGACCTGCAGCAACTGCGTAAACTGTTGGGCACGAGTGGACTGTTACAGCGCCATCCGGCTGTGGATGATGCCACCAGTGACATGATCGTGGCACTGTCATCACCTAGATTGCATCGTTCGCCCTGAATTGCTAACCAGGACGGTCACAATAGCGTGATGTCAAATGAACAGCGCACTTGGCTTTACGCAAGCGCAACCTGATGGGGCTGGTCAAACTCGATAATTGGTCTGGACTGAATAGGAAATATTTGAACATGTTGAAGCTCTCTCTCTGGCGCTTGATGGCGACCTTCCTGATGGCATTGGTTGTCACGGCCTGTGGTGGAGGAAACGGTGGTCCAGCCGCCGCTCCCACCGACTTCAAAGTTACGCCGGGCAACGGTCAAGTCACACTTACTTGGACTGCTCAACCGGGAGTGGATTACTGGGTGATGTATGCGCCCACGGCAACTCCCATCGACATCAAGAACCCACCCAGCAACCATGCGTGGCTGACAAACAACATCACGTCCCCCTACGTGCTGAACGGTCTGACCAATGGCGTGACCTACTCCTTTGCCATGAATGCGCGGACTGGCGGCGGCAAGGGGGGCGAGCAAACGGCTTCGCAATCCGTCGTGCCCCGGTACGCAGGCAGCACCTGGGTTGCGGGCAGCGGGCTTGGCACGAACTCTATGCGGGGAATCACCTTGGGCGTGTCTTCCGCCGACAGTCTGTCTTATTTTGTGGCAGTGGGTGATGGCGGAAAAATTTACAAAAATGCAGAAAGCGTCAGCCAAGGGCTCAACGGCTATAGTTGGAGCGTCGTGACGCCCGCTAACACCATCGACGTCAACTTCAAAGCGGCGACTTACACTTTAAGCAAATACCTTGCAGTGGGTTCTGGTGGCACAGGCAACAACGTGTACTACAGCACGGATCTCACAACTTGGACTCCGGCTAGCACGACAATTTCGACTGGTCTAAACGCGTTGGTCAGCAATGGCGCCACAGTCGTAGCGGTAGGGAACGGGGGTCAGGCGTACTACAGTACGGATGGAAGCACCTGGACGGCTGCTACCATGCCTTCGAGCTTCATGTCCAACTTGTATGGCGTGGCGTACTCTTCCTACACCGGTATGTGGATTGCCGTTGGCGCAGGTGGCGCCTTGCTGACGAGCCTGGATGCCAAAACCTGGACGTCAGCCAGCTCGGGTGTGGCCGTTGACCTGAACAGCGTCATCGCTACAACTGGGAATGTGATTGTTGCGGCTGGCAATAGTGGCACCGTCATCACCAACAACAACACTATGACCACGAGTGTGAACGGCACATGGACTGCGCAGACACTGGGTTACAGCCCCACTTTGTATGCCGTGAGTACGAACTCCGTGCAATTTCTGACGGTAGGTGCCGGTGGCGTGGCGTTTACCAGCATAGACGGTGTAACCTGGGCACCTGTTTCCAGCACGCAGACCAGCAATGACTTGTTAGCCATATACGGATCAGCCAGCAAATACCTGGTGGTCGGCACAGCGGGCGCTAATAGCTCTTCTATCAACTGAACCAGTGCAGCGAGCGAAATGCTCGCCACGCCAAAGCAAAAAGGCCTCTTTCGAGGCCTTTTTACATTGGAACGATGCGCCGCTTATTGCGCGACAGCAGCCTTCTTGTGCTTGGTTTTGTGGATCTTTGTCACGTGGGCTTTTTTGTGTGCGTGCTTCTTGGCAGGTGCCGCGGTTTGTGCCATCGTGGCTCCAGCAAAGGCGAACATCATCACAGCAACGATCAAAGACTTCAACTTCATTACTCACTCCAAAATTTAAGAACGGGGAAACTAAACGACGCGAATCGTAGCATGGCTTACTTTGTCTCTCTATTTATGCAAGCCAGTCCAGCGCATGCATGTATTCAGGTTGCACCATCAGCGCATCCCATTCAATAGCGCCCTGGCGCGGTAACAGAGACAGTCTGCGTTCGTCACTGACCTCTGAGGGCTGCCACTGGCCTTTAACCTGGGCCTCGGTCAGTCCGGCGATGAGTTCATCAATCGCCCGTCCACCGCCTTCACTGCTGGCAAGTGATTGGTTGCACAGCAGCACCATGTCGCAACCGGCCTTCAGCGCTTCCACCGCCGCCTCGGTGTAGCTGAGTTGTATGCCATCCAGCACGCGAGCGCCAGCCATGGACAAGTCGTCGCTAAAAATGACGCCGGTAAAGCCCATTTGGCCACGCAGGATCTCGTTCAACCATTTACGGGAAAAGCCTGCGGGACGGCTATCGACCTTCGGGTAAATCACGTGGGCCGGCATCACGCTACGCATGCTGGTGCTGAGCCACCGATAGGGCGCGGCGTCGTCTTGCAAAATTGCCTTGAGGCTGCGTCGGTCGATAGGGATGTCGGTATGCGAATCGGCCTTAACAAAACCGTGGCCGGGAAAGTGCTTGCCACAATTGGCCATGCCACTCTGCAGCAAGCCCTGCATCAGGCTTTTGGCCAAGAGACTCACCACGCGCGGATCGCG
>CAIQYP010000167.1 GCA_903876045.1 uncultured beta proteobacterium
ATCTGTGAGTTGCTGCAAAGTTACCGGCCCGGTTTCTTGCAATAGCGGGTGGTCGGGCGGCACGATCACGCTATGCGTCCAACGGTAGCAGGGCAGGGTAATAAGTTGGTTGTAGTCGCCCAGTGCCTCGGTGGCCACGCCGATATCGGCCTCGCCGGAGATCAGCATGGCCGCCACTTGCTTGGGTGAGCCTTGGTGCAGGTGGAGCGTAACTTTAGGAAACTTGTCGCGAAACTCCTTCACCACCTGCGGCAGCGCGTAGCGCGCCTGCGAGTGGGTGGCGGCCACGGTTAGCTGGCCCTCCATGTGCTCGGTGAAGTCCTGACCGGCCCGTTTGAGGTTTTCAGCGTCAAGCAGCAGGCGTTCCACAATCGGCAACAGTGCCGCGCCGGGAGGTGTCAGCCCAGTCAGGCGTTTGCCGGCCCGGACAAAAATTTCTACGCCCAACTCGTCCTCAAGTTCGCGGATTTGCCGACTCACCCCGGGCTGCGAGGTGAACAGCATGTTGGCCACCTCGGTCAGGTTGAAGTTGCAGCGCACGGCTTCGCGCACCGAGCGCAGTTGTTGAAAATTCATTGGGACCAGGGCTTATTTCTTTGTGTAGATTTGGTCGAAGCTGCCGCCGTCGGCAAAGTGCTCTTTGTCGGCTTTCTCCCAGCCGCCAAAGGCCTGGTCGATGGTGAACAGATTGATCTTGGCAAACTGCTTGGCGTACTTGGTCTTGGCCTTTTCAGACACGGCCGGGCGGTAGAAGTTCTTGCCAGCGATGTCCTGGCCTTCTTCGGTGTAGAGGTACTTTAGGTATTCCTCGGCCACGGCACGCGTGCCCTTCTTGTCCACGTTCTTGTCGACCACGGTTACGGGTGGCTCGGCCAGGATGCTCAAGGGGGGCGCGATCACATCAAACTTAGCACCGAATTCTTTCTCCAGCAGATAGGCCTCGTTCTCCCAGGCGATCAGCACGTCGCCCTGACCGCGTTGGGCAAAGGTGATGGTGGAGCCGCGCGCACCGGTGTCGAGCACGGGCACATTGGCATACAGTTTGGCGACGAAATCTTTTGCTTTGGCATCACCGCCGTAGCTGCGCTTTGCAAATTCCCAGGCTGCCAAGTAGTTCCAGCGCGCACCGCCGGAGGTCTTGGGGTTGGGAGTGATCACCTTCACGTCCGGGCGGACTAGGTCGTCCCAGTCCTTGATGCCCTTGGGGTTGCCCTGGCGCACGGCGAAGATGATGGTGCTGGTGTAGGGCGCAGAGTTGTGCGGCAGGCGCTTTTGCCAATCTTTGGGGAACCAGCCACCGTTCTTGGCAATCGCGTCGATGTCTCCTGCTAGAGCCAAGGTGACCACATCGGCATCCAGTCCGTCAATCACAGAGCGTGCCTGCTTGCCGGAGCCGCCATGTGACTGCTTGATGGTCACGTCCTGACCGGTCTTGGCTTTCCAGTATTTAGTGAAGGCGGCGTTGTATTCGACGTAAAGCTCGCGCGTCGGGTCATAAGAAACGTTGAGCAGGGTTACGGGCGGCGGTGTCTGGGCGTGGACCGCATGGCCGAGGCCGGTGGCAGCCAGGGCCATTGTGGCGGCCAGTTGCAGGAACGGGCGGCGGGAATGAATACTGACGGTGCGGCGATGGGCCATATCAACTCCGAAATCATTGCAATGCAATAGTGCGATGGGGTGGATTCTGGAAGTTGATCAATCAAACTGGAACGACTTAATCGTCACTTGGTAATTACCAAATCACCTAAGTCAAATTTGTACATAAGCTTATGTCGGACCAAAGAGCGGAGAGATCAGTATTGTTGGGAACGAAGGTCCAGAAACAGTTGGTTAAAGTGCATTGAACTGCGAGCCCATGTGACTTGGTCCAATCCTAGCCGCCACGCAATACTTGCTCATATATTTGCCTACCGAGTCAATGGCCGAAAGACCTGAATTGCGGATCCGCTTTGGGTACGATGTCCAATGCCATTGACGACCGCTAGTTGGAGGCGTTTAACTGGACAACCTGAAAGCCTGCTGCATACACTCGTTTACATCCCTCATGGACATCACTACATAAGGGTTGGAAGCGGGATTTTTTCCGAAATCCAAATTGAACTGTCAGAATCGTGTGTGAAGTTAAGCCGATGCGCTCCTTGGCACATACGGCAGTCCATGCTTCTTCCAGTCGTTCATGCCACCGGCGATGTTCAAAGGTTTTGAAAACCCCAGTCTTTCAAGGATCAAGCAAGCCTTAGCAGACCGCACACCACCACGGCAGATAATCAACAGCTCGCGGTCCTTAAACTGCTGCAACTCCGGGGCACGTACTTCTAACTTTCCAAGTGGGATTAGAGGTACACCCTGAATATGGGCATCGTCATACTCAGATTGCTCACGCACATCAATGATGGGTAGACCTGCCCCTTCATGTAAAAGCTTAGCGATCGATACCTCCACGTCCTTGACTCCCTGGAAGCGGTAGTACCTCTTAAGCCAGAAATATCGGGTGAGTTTCCAAAAGCCAAACAGTGCAACAGCGGCGACGGCAAAACTGAGAAGTTGAATCATGATCAAATCAAGTAAAAATAGAGAGTTCAGCGTAGGCGCTTTCGACCGAACACGAACAAGGGGGCGCCGGGCAAGCTGCAGATACCGACGACGATGAAGAACAGCAACGAGGCCGCGATGGCCTCCGCCTGCCCGACTCCAATTTGTGAAAAGAAGTACCAATACGCGGCCTCACGAACACCAAAGCCTGAAATGGAAATCGGCAGCATCGTTATCGTGAAAATCATTGGTGTGTAGATCACACACTGAGCCAAGCTGACATGCACACCCAGAGCCTGAAAGAGGCATGCATTGACGGCGGCAACAAGGATCTGAAAACATATCGAATAGGCGGCAATCTTTATGAACAGTCGCCAGTTCCAAAGGGTATTTCGCACTACGACCACAGTCGCAGCGATATTTACATGCAGTCCTTGCAACTTTTTCGGGACTAACTTCCCCACAATGCTCTCTGCCACCTTAGGCAAGAGGAAGAGCGCGACCAGCACGAAATCAATTGCAAGAAAAGCAAGCACCTGAACTACCAACTTGCTGCTGCCTTCAACAAAGGGGAGTCCAACTAATGCTGTAACCCCAAGCGCCACACCCGCTATCAGACGTTCAGAAACTACCGACCCAACTGCTTCTGGTGTCTCACCTGTGTCTTCGGTCGTCTCCCATGCGCGCACAGCATCCCCACCCACCGAGGTTGGCAATACGTTGTTAAAGAACAGCCCCACAAAGTAATGACGCAGCAGGCGGGTATAGGGCAATTGATGACCGCGCTCACGAAGAATCAGGCCCCATTTCCATGCGGACACAGCGATAGCGGCCAACACCACAGCAACTGAAGCGGCAACCCACACGGCGTCGAGCGTACGCAGCCTGCTAACCATCTGGGAGAGATCAAGGTGCCACGCAAGCAGACCAAGCAGCAAGACTGTGATGGCAACTCTGACCAGAAGGGCGATATGTTCACGCCGACTGCTCTTGTCCGCCACGGGCTCTTTGGCGAGTCCTTGCAACAACTCAGGGAACGCGGTGGAGTCAGTCATTGATCACCAACTGCCCATTGGTTACTTCTGCAGCTTCAGATTTGGCTTTTGAGCGCGCCCGCAAACGCCGCAAAATGGGCGGACCAGAAACCCAACCAAGCATTAGTAAAGCCGTAGTGATGCACAAGGCCCAAAAGAGCATGCGCACTGATCCTGTCAGGTTTTGTCCCAGATAGGAATAAGCCAGCGTGGCAGGCAATTGTCCAAGTCCGGTTACGATCAGAAAGCTGAGCACACCCAGTGGCGTCAAACCTGCGCCGTAGCTGACCACCCGAAACGAAACGAATGGCAGCAACCGGGCAATCAAAACGGCACGATTTCCGTACCGATCGAAGAACAGATCTAGCACTTCAAGTGCCTTGCCGCCACTGGTCGCTCTTTCAACCACAGGACGGCCAAGCGAACGTGCTATCCAAAAGCAGGCCAGTGCTCCGATCAAAGAGCTTGTCCAAGACAGAGTCGCGCCAAGGGCCCATCCGAACAGCAGTCCGTTGGTTAGGGTAACCACAAAGGTGGGAATGGGCAGCAGAAAGACTTGCAATACGGCCATCAGCCCTCCGGAGACAATTGGCGCCCAAACACCAAAGTCCAGCAGATAGGTCCTGAACCCCTGAATGGCCTGAGTGGG
>CAIQYP010000168.1 GCA_903876045.1 uncultured beta proteobacterium
CGCGCGTGCTGGCGCGGCTGATGGAGGTGGCGCGCATTGTGCCGTTGATGGAGCAGTGGCTCGGGCAATTGCAGGCCCGCGAGCCCTTCCACACGCCCTACCAGCGGCCCACCCATGGACAAGGTGTGGGCCTGTCAGAAGCGGCGCGTGGCGCGCTGGGCCACTGGCTGCGGATTGAGAACGGCAAGCTCAGCAGTTACCAGATCGTGGCACCCACCAGCTGGAACTTTTCACCGCGTGACAGCGCCGGTGTACCCGGCGCGCTGGAGGCGGCACTGGTGGGCACCGCAGTCGGCCAGGAGGGCGAACAGGCTGGTGAGAGCGTAGCGGTGCAGCACATCGTGCGCAGCTTTGATCCCTGCATGGTCTGCACCGTGCACTGAAGATACGCTGCCATGCCAACCGAACACCAGCACAACATTCCGCTGCCCGCTGACTTGCCCGGTGTGGATGAATCCACCTGGATGGATGTGATCCACAAAATGGACGAGGTCTACACCAAGCTGGTAGCCGATGAAATTGCGCTGGAAGAAAAGAATGCCGAGCTGGAACAGTCGCAGCAGTTCATCTTCGGCCTGCTCACAGCCATGAGTGATGTGCTGCTGGCCTGCAACCAGGACGGCCTGATCGAAGAGACCAACCGCGCCCTGTGCGAGCTGGTCGGGCGTGAGGAAGCTGCCTTGCGCGGCCAGCCGCTGGTCTCGCTTCTGGCAGACGAGGCAAGCCTGCAGTTCTGGGGCAGCGCGCTGTCCCAGGTGAATGCGTTGCACGAAGGCACCGAGATGGAAATCAAGCTGCTGCACGCCAATGGCACGGTCATCACCGTGGACCTGAACTGCACGCCGCGCCACAACGCACGCGGCATGCATGTGGGCTATGTGATGGTGGGTAGGCCCTTGGGCGAACTCAAGCGCGCCTACCACCAGCTACGTGAAGCCCATGAGGCACTCAAGGTCACGCAGCAGCAACTGCTGCATTCGGAAAAGATGGCGTCTCTTGGCCGGCTCGTGGCCGGTGTGGCACATGAGCTTAACAACCCGATCAGCTTTGTGCTGGGCAACGTTTTCTCGCTGCAGCGCTACACCACGCGCATGGCGCAGTACCTTAACGTCGTACACGAGACGGAATTGCCAGCACAAGTGCAGGCGTTGCGGCGCGAGCTGCATATAGACCGCATGGTGGAAGATCTGCCTTCGCTGATGGACGGCACGCTGGAGGGCGCACAGCGCACCGCTGATATCGTGCATGGCCTGAAACGCTTCTCGGCCAAGGACAGGGAAAGCTTTTCCACGGTGGACCTCAACGCCGTGGTGGAACGCGCCATTCACTGGGTCAAGAAAGGCATGGCACCGCAGTTCAACATCCACTGGGCACCTGGCCCTGACTGCTTTGTCAACGGCCACGCAGGCCAGCTGCTGCAGGTGATGATGAACCTGATGGAGAACGCTTACGACGCCGCTGTGGCCGTCAACGCCACCGACCCGCAACTCGACATCAGCCTGGAGCGCAACGCCACCCATGGCATGCTGCGCTTTGCCGACAACGGCCCCGGCATCGCGCCGGTAAACCTGTCGCGCATCTTCGACCCCTTCTTCACCACCAAGAGCGTTGGCAAGGGAACGGGCCTGGGCCTGTCCATCAGCTACGGCATCATGGAACAACACGGCGGGCAACTCAGGGTTGAAAACGCAAAGGGGGGCGGCGCGGTGTTTTTAATGCACTTGCCGCTCGCGAAAATTGCGTGAGGAAAATGCACGAATACTTTCCAGCAAAGCTTCCAATCTGAAAACTCGCTAACCACCCACCCCGACAAGCAAATCCAAAAAACTCTAAATTCGGCAAATTCGGCACAGAGGGGCCGGGCCTGTCGCTCTAAGGGTTTACGCTAATTCACCATTTTGTGGCACGGAATATGTGTATTTTGGTGCGCTCCGTCTGCACGCGGCGGAGC
>CAIQYP010000169.1 GCA_903876045.1 uncultured beta proteobacterium
GTTCCGTTCGTGTCCCCCGCCCGCTTGAGCGGGCTCCTCCTTTACCTCACTGCACCATTCACCACGCTGTTCCCGGCGGTCAGCACTGTTCGCAGTTCACTTCGCTGTTCCCGGCGGCCTGCAATATTGGTGTGTCGCGTCAGGAGCCCCTGTACGTCGAATAGCTCCAGGGGCTGACTAACAGGGGCACGTGGTAGTGCTGGTCGGTATGGGCCACGCCGAAATCCAGACTGACCTGATTCAAGAAGTTGGGTTCGGGCAGTGATACACCACAGCCCCGGAAATAACCGGCCACATCAAACACCAGCCGATAGGTGCCAACCTTCAGGCTGTCGTTGTCGTACAGCAAACCACCGGGGTTGCGTCCGTCGCTGTTCAGCGTGAAGCTTTTCACCAGCGTGGCTTGCTGGCCCTGCGTGGTGTACAACTCCACATTCATGCCGGCGGCCGGTGTGCCGTGCATGGTGTCCAGCACGTGTGTACTCAGGCCCATGAAAACTCCTTGTTGTGCGATGGTTAAAGGAAATGCAGCAAAGTGTATACACTTTTTGCGCTTGCCGCTATCATTCCAACATGGATTCAACCACCACCAGCTTTATTGTGGAGTCACTCACCCGGGCCATCGTGGAGCACCATTTGCAGCCCGGTGCCAAGTTGGTCGAGCAGAAACTGGCCGACCAATATGGCGTGTCGCGCACCCTCGTGCGCCAAGCCATGTACCGGCTTTCGCAAAACCGACTGATCAAAATTGAGCCTGCACGTGGAGCCTTTGTCGCCGCTCCTTCCGCTGCTGAGGCGCAGCAGGTATTTGAGGTGCGACGCATGCTGGAGGCAGGCATGGTGCGGGCCTTTGTGGCAAACGCCAAAGCTGCAGACATCAAGGTTTTGCAAACCCATATTGCCCAGGAAAAACAGGCCGTGCAAGGTGGCGACGTGCCAGGCCGCACGGAATTGCTGGGGAACTTTCATGTGCGCATGGCACAACTCATGCGTAACGATGTTCTGGCCCAGTTGCTGAGCGACCTGATTTCGCGCAGCGCCCTGATTACGCTGATGTACCAAACCTCCAGCGCCGCCGCACATTCGCATGAAGAGCACGAACAAATCCTCAAAGCCATCAAGGCGCGCAACGCGGATAAGGCCATTGAGTTGATGGATGCGCACCTGCGCCATGTGGAAGCCGCCCTGAATTTCAGCCAACACAACACTCTATGAAAATGAAGCACTACGACAGCACACAACCTTATCCGCGCGACCTGATTGGCTACGGCCCCAAGCCACCCCATGCGCAGTGGCCTGGTCAAGCCCGCGTGGCGGTGCAGTTTGTACTCAACTATGAAGAAGGCGGCGAGAACAGCGTGCTGCATGGCGATGCGGGTTCCGAGCAGTTTCTGTCCGAGATGTTCAACCCGGCCAGCTACCCCGAACGCCATATCAGCATGGAGGGCATTTACGAATACGGCTCGCGTGCCGGCGTGTGGCGCATCCTGCGCGAGTTCGAAAAGCGCGACCTGCCGCTCACCGTTTTTGGTGTCAGCATGGCCTTGGAGCGTCACCCCGAACTGTGTGCCGCCCTGGTCGACATGGGCCACGAAATTGCCTGCCACGGTTGGCGCTGGATTCATTACCAGAACCTACCCGATTCGGTGGAGCGCGAGCACATGCAAAAGGGCATGGAAATCCTGACTCGCATGACCGGCGCTCGCCCTTTGGGCTGGTACACCGGGCGCGATAGCCCCAACACGCGCCGTCTGGTGGCCGACTACGGCGGCTTCGAATACGACAGCGACTACTACGGCGAAGACCTGCCCTTCTGGATGCAGGTGAAGAAGACCGATGGCAACGTGGTGCCGCAACTGATCGTGCCCTACACGCTGGATTGCAACGACATGCGCTTTGCCTTACCCCAGGGCTACTCGCATGCCGACCCGTTCTTTCAGTATTTGAAGGACACCTTTGACACCTTGTATGCCGAGGGCGATCCGGGCGGGTTGAACCAGCCGTCCATGATGAGCGTCGGCATGCACTGTCGCCTGCTGGGACGCCCCGGACGCATCACCGCGCTGCAGCGTTTTCTGGACCATATCCAACAACACGACAAAGTCTGGGTCTGCAAGCGCCTGGACATTGCGCGGCATTGGAAGGCCACACATCCGTTTAGTGAATAGAGCACAACATGGCAACTCTTACCCTTGATCAACTCAACGCCGTTTCGCTGGACGAGGCTTGCGCCTTACTCGATGGCCTTTACGAGCACTCGCCCTGGATCGCCCGCGCAGCCCTGCTACAGCGTCCGTATTCTTCGCTGGCACAGCTCAAGCATGCGATGGCAGAAATAGTCAGCGCAGGAGGTAAGGACGCGCAACTGGCGTTGCTACGCGCCCACCCTGAGTTGGCTGGTAAGGCCATGGTGGACAAGAGCCTGACGGCCGAATCGACTAACGAGCAAAGCAAGGCGGGACTGACGCAATGCACACCGGCCGAGTTTGAAAAGATCCAGACACTCAATGCGGCTTACAACACCAGATTCGGATTTCCCTTTATCGTGGCAGTGCGCGGACCGCGCGGCGTGGGCATGCAAAAGGCGGAGATCATCGCCACCCTGGAGCGTCGCCTGCACGGCCACCCGGACTACGAGTTGCAAGAGTGCCTGCGCAACGTGCACCGCATTGCCGAGATCCGTCTTAATGACAAGTTCGGCGCGTCGATTGAGCGCGGCAACCAGGTCTGGGACTGGCAAGAGACACTGGCGCAATACAGCGACCCGGGCTTTGCCGAGCAGGGCCAACTCACCGTCACGTATTTGACCGATGCGCACCGTGCTTGCGCCGAGCGAATCAAACAAGACATGCTGATTGCCGGTTGCGACACCGCGACGATCGACGCGGTCGGCAACGTGGTGGGCATCTACAAGGGCAACGGCACAGAACCGCGCAACCTGATGACGGGCAGCCACTATGACACGGTGCGCAACGGCGGCAAGTACGATGGGCGCCTTGGCATCTACGTGCCATTGGCCTGCGTACAAGAGCTGAAGAACGCGGACCAACGCCTGCCCTTTGATTTCGAAATCATCGCCTTTGCCGAGGAAGAAGGCCAGCGCTTCAAGGCCACCTTTTTAGGTTCAGGCGCCCTCACTGGCGACTTCAAAAATGAGTGGCTGGAGCAGCGCGATGCAGATGGCATCAGCATGCGCGAGGCCATGCAGCACGCCGGTCTTAACATCGACGATATCCCTGCGCTGAAGCGCAAGGCCAGCGACTATCTCGGCTTTGTCGAAGTGCATATCGAGCAGGGTCCGGTGCTGCATGAATTGAACCTGCCGCTTGGCATCGTCACCTCCATCAATGCCAGCGTGCGCTACACCGGCGCGATGGTCGGTGTGTCCTGCCACGCCGGCACCACACCCATGGCCATGCGCAATGACGCTGCGGCGGGCGTAGCGGAGTTGATCCTATATGCAGAGCAGCGCGCCGCCGCCGA
>CAIQYP010000170.1 GCA_903876045.1 uncultured beta proteobacterium
CGGCCAGGCGCACGATGCCCAACGCTTTGAGCACGTACTTTTCATAGACCGGCTCGGAGGTTCCCTTTTTGATCTTGCGAATGAAATACTTCTCAAAGGCAATCTTGGCCAGGTGCACCCATTTGCCCTTCTTGAACCAGTTCACGTTGCGTGGCGGAATTTGCGGCAGGGCCACAAAAGCGGCGCCGGTGTCCCCCATGTCAGCGAGGCAGATGGCGTTCCAGGTGCCCTTGGCGGTGGCTGGTTTGCCGGCCAGTTCGTCGACGATGTTGTGGGCAATGGCACCCACCATGCTCTCGATCATGTAGCCGGTCTTGGGGGTGCCGGTGGCGACCGGGGTGACTTCGACTGGAGGAATGGCGACGCAGACACCGGCCGAGAAAATGTTCTTGTAAGCCTTGCTGCGCTGGAACTCATCGATCAGCACAAAGCCACGCGGGTTGCACAAGTTTGGTACTGCAGCCACCGCATCCACGCCTTTGAAGGCCGGCAGCATCATGGACAACTTGAAGGGCAGCTCATGCTCTTTGTAGAGGTTGCCCAGGTCATCGAGCTGGGTGACAAACATCTTGCCCATCTCTACTTTGGTGGTCTTGGCATTGGTGATCCACTTCATGTCGCGGTTGCGCATTTCGGACTCCAGCATGGACTTGCTGTCGCCCACACCGCCCAGACCCAGGTGGCCGATATACGGTTCGCTGGAGACATAGGTGATGGGCACCTTGTTGCGCAGCTTGCGCTTACGCAGGTCGGTATCCAGGATGAAGGCAAACTCGTAGGCCGGGCCAAAGCAACTTGCACCCGGCATGGCGCCGATGACCACCGGGCCTGGGTCCTTGAGGAAGTTTTCGTAGTCGGCCCAAAAGGCCTGCGCGTGATCCACGCTGCACACGGAATGGGTGAATCCACCACCGCCATGCGATACGGGACCGGCGCCGGGCACTTCGCTGAAGGACAGCTTGGGGCCGGTGGTGATCACCAGGTAGTCATAGGCCACGGTCTGACCGTCACCCAGAGTCAGGGTGTTGGCGTCGGCGTTGATGGCGTTGACAGGTTGGGCAATGAAGGCAATGCCTTTGCGCTCCAGATAGGGGCGGATCGGCAGCGTGATCTCTTCGCGCTGGCGCCAGCCTACGGCCAGCCAGGGGTTGCTGGGCACAAACTGAAAGTAGTCCACCGAATTGACGACGGTGACTTTGTGTTCTTTGGGAAGCATTTCGCGCAGTTCATAGGCGGCGGGCATGCCACCGATTCCTGCGCCGACGATAACGATGTGGGCCATGGTTTTGTCTCCTGGGATTTAAGTTGTGGAGGTTGTTGCTAAAAGGTTCGCGTCTGCGCGCGACTCCATACGACGCCGGTACAGCGCGTAATACAGGACGGGTATCACCACCAGCGTGAGCAGGGTGGACACCAGAATGCCGAAGATCAGGGAAATGGCGAGCCCGTTAAAGATCGGGTCGTCCAGAATAAAGAAGGCGCCGATCATGGCCGCCAAGCCGGTCAGCACAATCGGCTGCGCCCGCACGATGGCCGACTGCAGCACGGCGGTCTTGAAGTCCATGCCCTGTGACACTTGTAGTTCAATAAAGTCCACCAGCAAGATAGAGTTGCGCACGATGATGCCGGCCAGCGCGATCATGCCGATCATGCTGGTGGCGGTGTATTGCGCACCCAGCAGGGCGTGGCCCGGCATGACGCCAATGATGGTTAAGGGAATCGGCGCCATGATCACCAGCGGTGTCAGATAGCTCTTGAATTGCGCCACCACCAGCAGGTAAATCAGGATCAGGCCGACGCCGTAGGCTGCACCCATGTCGCGGAAGGTCTCGTAAGTGATTTGCGACTCGCCGTCCCACTTGAGGGCGTATTGGCGGTAAGTGTCGGCCGGTTGCTTGATCCAGTATTCGCCGCTCTGAGTCAGCGCGTTGGTTGACTGTTCTTTCATGGTGGACCGGATGCCGAACAGGCCGTAGAGCGGCGAGTCCAACTTGCCTGCCATGTCGCCAAACACATAGCTCACACCCTTGAGGTCTTTGGTGAAAAGGGGCTTGTCAATGATGCCGCGCTCGACCGTCACCAGTTCCGAAAGGGGTACCAGTTGACCCGGGCCAGAGGCCCCTGCGGTAGCTGCCGCACGCAGTGGCAGTGCGAGGATGGCGTCTAGCCCGACTTGACTTTCCAGCGGCAACTGAATGCGCACCGGTACCGGGTATTTGGAAAGTCCATCGTGCAGGTATGCCGCATCAGCCCCCGACAAAGCAGATGACACGGTTTGTGCAATGGCGACGACTGGAATGCCCAACGTGTCCGCACGCTGACGGCGCACACGCAGGAAAGCGCGGGGAGCGTCTTCACGCAGGCTGGTGTCTACGCCCACGATATCGGGTGTGGCGGCAAACGACTTGGCAACCTCAGCGGCCAGTTTCTGGCGACCAGTTTCATCCGGGCCATAAATTTCAGCCACCAATGGCGACATCACCGGAGGGCCCGGAGGCACCTCCACCACTTTGACGTGGGCATTGTGCGTCAGGCCGATTTTTTCCAGTGCCGGGCGCAGGCGCTGTGCAATCACATGGCTCTTGTCGCTGCGGTGGTGCTTGTCCACCAGGTTGACTTGCAGGTCACCCTGCTCGGCATCGGCGCGCAGGTAGTACTGGCGCACCAGGCCGTTAAAGGTTATGGGCGACGCAGTACCTGCATAGGCTTGAAGATTGGTTACTTCGGGTTGTGTGGCCAGGAACGCACCCAGTTCCTGCAACGTGGCGGCCGTTTCTTCCAGGGGCGTCCCGGCGGGCATGTCCACCACCACCTGAAACTCGCTTTTGTTGTCAAACGGCAGCATCTTCAGCACCACCCACTGCACCATCGCCAGACCCACGGATAGCAAGAGAGCCGCCAGTATTCCTGCCAGCAGCAGCCAGCGTTTGCGCGCGCTGTTCAAAAAAGGCGTCAGGATGGCATTGAAAATGCGCGCCACCTTGGAGGGGTCCTTGGAGCCGTGGCCAGTGGACGAGTGCGTCAGATGCGGCCCGTGCTCGCGCATGAATTTCAGCGCCAACCAGGGCGTGACAGTGAATGCTATGGCCAGCGAAATCGCCATCCCCAAGCTGGAGTTGATTGGGATAGGGCTCATATAGGGCCCCATCAGACCCGACACAAAGGCCATGGGCAGCAGCGCTGCAATTACCGTCAGCGTGGCCAGAATGGTCGGGCCCCCCACTTCATCGACCGCGCGCGGGATAATTTTTGCCAGCTTGGCGTCGGGTGTGAGTTGTTGGTGGCGGTGTATGTTTTCGACCACCACGATGGCGTCGTCAACCAGGATGCCGATCGAGAAAATCAGCGCAAACAGCGACACGCGGTTGAGCGTGAAGCCCCAGGCCCAGGAGGCAAATAGCGTGGCGGTCAGCGTCAGGATCACCGCGGCACCCACAATCACCGCCTCACGTCGTCCCAACGCAAAACCCACCAGCAAAATGACCGAGCCGGTGGCAAATGCCAGTTTCTGGATCAACTTGTTGGCCTTGTCGGCAGCGGTTTGACCATAGTCGCGGGTCGCGGTGGCCTCGATGTTGGTGGGAATGACCGTGTTGCGTAGCGCATCCATCTTGGCGCGCACCGCAGTGGACACGTCCACGGCGTTTTCTCCCGGCTTTTTGGTCACTTGAATGGTGACCGCAGGGTAGGACTGGCCTGCTTTGGCGGGCGAAGTGTCGCCCGACTCGGCGGCGGCCGCCGCGCCTGGTGTGAACCACACGTAGTCATGTACCTGAACCGAACCGGTGCTAACCACAGCCACATCGCGCAGGAAAACCGGTTTGCCGTTGTGAACACCGATCACCATTTCGGCCACGTCGTCGGCATTGCGCAGGAACTCACCTGCGTCCACCGCCAGCATTTGCGAGCCGCCCGTTGTACCCGCGGTTGATGGTTGCACCACGGAGCCAGCCGGCATACCGTAGTTGGCGGATGCAACCACTCTTTGCAATGACAGGATGTCGATGCCGCGGGCTCGCATGCGTGCAGGGTCCACCTGAATCTGTACCGAGTGGCCTGGGCCACCGATGGTTTTTACTTCGCGTACACCTGCAACCGCTTTCAACTCAGACTCAAGCGAATGGGCCACGGTTTCAAGTTCAAGGGCAGAGGTTTCATCCTTTGCCCATAGCGTGAGCGCCACTACTGGAACGTCGTCGATGCCCTTGGGTTTTACGATGGGGGTGAGCGTGCCCAGTTCGCGGGGCAGCCAGTCCTGATTGGCGTTGAGTACATCAAACAAGCGAACCAAAGCTTCGGTGTGGGCTACGCCCACCTTGAATTGCACCGTCAATACAGCCATGCCAGGGCGGGCGACGGAGTAGGTGTGCTCGATGCCGGCAATCTGCCCCAGAACTTGTTCGGCAGGTTTGGCAACCATGTTTTGCACATCGATACTGCTGGCGCCCGGGAACGGGATCAGCACATTGGCCATCGTCACATTGATTTGTGGCTCTTCTTCGCGTGGCGTGACCAGAACCGCAAATAGGCCCAGCAGTAGCGCCACCAATGCCAGTAAGGGCGTGAGCGCATTGCTCTGAAACGCCGCAGCAATGCGGCCGGAAATGCCTAGGTTGTTGGGATGCGTCATGTTGGCTTACTTGGCGGCAGGTGCTGCATCAGACTGGGCGGCGCGCAGCGGGTCGGTGGCGACGACATCGCCTGCGCGCACGCCAGCCAGCACTTCTATGCCTTGTGCACCCAGGTCACGGCCAAGGCGCACGGCGCGCAGGGAAAATCCCTTGCCACTCACCACATACACCGCACGAAGTTCACCCCGGTGCACCACGGCAGCGGTCGGAACCACCAGGCTGGAACCGGCTGCTGCACCTTCCACCGCAAAGTTCACCCGTACTTGCTGGCCGGGCAACAAATTGCTGGCCTCTTTTGCCGGCAGGTCCAGGCGCCACTCCGTTGTTTGTGAAACCGGGTCACTCGATGGCACTTCCAGGCGGTTCGTGGGAGCGATGCTTTGGGGGCTACCTGAGCCGCCGTCTACTAACACGGTGGTCTGTTTGGCTTGGCGCACAGCCTGGGTGCGTGAGGCTGGCACTTGCACCACCGCGCGCAGAGGCTGGGGCGCGTACACCACCAACAACGGGCTGCCGGGTACAGCGAGGTCACCGGCTTGGGCAAAGGTTTGCAGCACCCAACCGTCCATGGGCGCGGTGACACGGGTATAGCCTTGCGCCAATGCCGATTGGCGCGTGCTGGCTGTTGCCTGATCGCGTTGTGCCTTGGCCGACTGGTATTGGGCGTCAGCGGTGTCAAGTGCTGCTTTGCTGACGAATCCCTGCGCCTGCAGGTTGCGGGTGCGTTCCATCTGGGCCTGGGCATTGCGCAACTCGGCATCGGCCTGGTTAACCTGGGCTTGGGCGCGCTGGCTACCTACTTGCGCCTCGCGGTCGTCAATCGTGACCATCACCTGACCAGCCCGTACTTTGTCGCCGGCTTTGACGGTAAATGTGGCAATGCGCCCTGTGGTTTGCGCCGCAATGGTGCTCTGCTTCACAGCCTGAATTACACCGTCCAATACGTAGCCATTGGCTCCAGCGCTGGTTTGCACGGTGGCGGTGGGGACGGCGGCGCCCTGCGCCCAACCCAAGCTGGCAGTGGCGGCAAAAAGGCATAGCCCGACAGCATGGTTAACCAAGGCGGGGCACAATGGAGTAGATAGAAGTGTTCGCATGCAGTAATTTTATACCCCATAGTGTATTTTGTATACGGGTATGGGTATGCAAATTTGCATTCCGTCATGGGTGATTGATTGATTTAGATCAGTCGACCGTATACGGGTATGGGTATTATTGCGTTAACCAGCATAAAGTTAGAAGTCCCAAGTGTCCGATTCCAAAACCCAAGTCAAAAAGATCATTCCTCTCACGGTTTCGACCGAACCCATAGAGCCGCCGCCCGATGCCGATCCGGTGCTGGTGTCGCTCTACCAGGCGCACAAGAAGATTTACCCGCGCAGTGTCAGCGGCGTGTTTTCGCGCTGGCGCTGGATACTGGTTTTTCTGACCCAGATCATCTTTTACGGACTGCCCTGGCTGGAGTGGGGCCAGCGCCAGGCGGTGTTGTTTGACTTGGGCGCGCGGCGCTTCTACATCTTCAACCTGGTGTTGTATCCGCAGGATTTCATTTACCTCACCGGTATTCTGGTGATTTCGGCTTACGCACTATTCTTGTTTACCGCTGTGGCCGGACGCTTGTGGTGCGGCTATGCCTGTCCGCAAACCGTTTACACCGAGATCTTTCTTTGGTTGGAGAAACTGGCGGAGGGTGACCGGTCCATGCGCATGCGGCGCGACGCTGCCCCCTGGACCTTCGAAAGGTTTGCCCGTAAGTCGGCCAAGCAATTCATGTGGATCACGTTGGCCTTGTGGACGGGCTTCACTTTTGTAGGCTACTTCACCCCCATCCACACTTTAGCCACCGAGTTTGCCGAGTGGAACCTGGGTTCCTGGGAAATTTTCTGGACCTTCTTTTACGCCTTCGCCACCTGGGGTAATGCCGGCTTCATGCGCGAGCAGGTTTGCAAATACATGTGCCCCTATGCACGGTTCCAGAGCGCCATGTTCGACAAGGACACACTCATCGTCACCTATGACACAGAACGTGGCGAGCCGCGTGGTGCCCGGAGCAAAAAGGCCGACCCTGCTGCACTCAACCTGGGTGCCTGCGTCGACTGCAGCCTGTGCGTGCAGGTCTGCCCCACCGGCATTGATATCCGCGATGGCCTGCAGTACGAATGCATCGGCTGCGGCGCCTGTGCGGATGTCTGCGACGAGGTGATGGATAAGTTGGGCTATGCCCGCGGCCTGGTGAAATACACCACCGAGCATGCGCTGGAGCAGAAGTGGAGCAAGGCAGAGACCGTCAGCCACGTGTTCCGCCCGCGCGTACTGATTTATACCGCCATCCTGGGCGTGATATTGGTGGCCATGGGGATTAGCCTGGCGCTGCGCATACCCTTCAAGGTGGATGTGGTGCGAGATCGCGGCTCACTGGCGCGCATTGCTGAGGGCGGCAAGATCGAGAACGTGTTCCGCATACAGGTCATGAACGCTACAGAGAGCACCCAGATATTTCACATTTCCGTAGAAGGCTTGCCGGATTTGAAAGTTGCGAGTGAGCAGGACGTCACCATCGAATCCACACAATCACGTTGGGTGCCGGTGAATTTGCAGTTGCCCTATGACGGAGCACCTGCCGGCTCACACACGATTCACTTCAAGATCGATGCGCCGGCATTGGGCAAGCAGGTCACCGAGAAGGCCGTGTTCATCGTGCCGCGCTAGGTGACCTAAAAAAGAATAAGGAGACAACACCATGAAACAAAGATGGATGGGGGTCGCGTGGCCCTCGTTTTTGATGGCAGGCGTGATGGAATTACTGGTGTTTGCCTTGGTGGATCCACAGAGCATGAGTTGGTTTGGCCAGTCCTTTGACATGTCACGCCAAGCCATTTACACGATAAGCTTTTTTGTGTTCTGGCTGGTCATCTCCGTTGCGGGTGCGCTCACGGTCATTCTTTCGCTGTCGTCCACTGAGGTGAATAACCCGGGCGTCTAGGCGCAAGTTGGCTAGCCGAAGCAACAGGCCTTGCAAAAGTGCCCAGCGTCAGTTGGGAATGGGTAGCCGTAAGCCTGTGTTGGCGCAAATCGTTTACAGTTGACGTTTACGTAAACGTCAAGTGCGTCATCACACGCCAAATAGACGACACCCGAGGAAGACCATGACCGATTTATCTGCTGAATTCAAAGCATTGGCGAACTATCGCCCCACCAACAAGGTGCGTTTTGTTACCGCTGCCAGCCTGTTTGACGGCCACGACGCTGCGATCAACATCATGCGCCGCATCCTGCAGGGCATGGGCACCGAAGTCATCCACCTGGGCCACAACCGCAGTGTCGAAGAGGTGGTAACTGCCGCCCTGCAGGAAGACGTGCAGGGCATTGCTATCAGCTCCTACCAGGGCGGGCATGTGGAGTATTTCAAGTACATGGTGGATTTGCTGAAAAGCCGGGGCGGCGCGCACATTCAGGTGTTCGGTGGCGGCGGCGGTGTGATCGTGCCGCCCGAAATCCGCGAACTGCATGCGTATGGCGTGAGCCGTATCTACAGCCCGGAAGACGGCCAGCGCATGGGCTTGGCCGGCATGATCGGTGAGATGGTGATGCGCTGCGATAAGGACATCAGCCAGCTTGCACCCAAAGAAATATCTTCCATTCAAGGCCACACCGAAGCCAGCTGGCGCGCTCTGGCCCAGTTGCTCACCGCCGTGGAAGCAGGCAACGCCGACGCCGCGCTGATGGAAACGCTGCGCAGCCAAGCTAATGCGCGCCAGATTCCGGTGATTGGCATCACCGGCACCGGTGGTGCGGGCAAGTCCTCCCTGACCGATGAACTGATTCGCCGCCTGCGCCTGGATCAGGACGACAGCCTGCGCATTGCCGTCATCTCCATCGACCCGTCGCGCCGCAAGAGCGGTGGTGCCTTGCTGGGTGACCGCATCCGCATGAATGCCATCTCGCCGTGGAAGACGACGCAGGACGCGGAATTTGCCGCCGGGCCGCCCCAAGGCAAATTAGCCCCCTCGGGGGGCAGCGCAGCACGCGAAGCGGCAAGCATGGGGGCTCGTGTCTTCATGCGCTCCTTGGCTACCCGTGAATTCGGCTCGGAAATTAGCGCCGCGCTGCCCGATGTGATCCTGGCCTGCAAGGCCGCCGACTTCGATCTGATCGTGGTGGAGACCTCCGGCATCGGCCAGGGCGATGCCGCCATCGTGCCGCTGGTGGACGTGCCCCTGTATGTGATGACACCCGAGTTTGGTGCCGCCAGCCAGCTGGAAAAAATCGACATGCTGGACTTTGCCGAGTTTGTCGCCATCAACAAATTCGACCGCAAGGGTGCCAGCGACGCACTGCGCGACGTGGCCAAGCAAGTGCAGCGCAACAAGGAAGCCTGGACCACACCCACCGAGCAGATGCCGGTGTTCGGCACCATGGCTGCGCGCTTTAACGACGACGGCGTCACCGCCTTGTACCAAGCCTTGCTGGTGCGGCTGCAAGCGCTGGGTCTGAAGACCCTGCCCGAAGGCCTGTTGCCCAAGGTGGACGTGCGCTTTAGCTCGAACCAGATGCCGGTAGTGCCTGCCGCCCGCACGCGTTACCTGGCTGATATCAGCGACACCGTGCGTGGCTACAAGGCCCGCGCCCGCGCCCAGGCCACTTTGGCGCGCGAGATTCAACAACTGCGCGCGGCAGCCCAGATGCTGGAAGTCGGCAAGCCCGGCAAGGCCCGCGCCTCTGAAGCGGCTATCGACCTGGCCGAGCAGCGCGAAGTCAACCAGGATGCAGCAGCCCGAAAATTACTGGCCCAATGGCCGGAAATGCAGAAGGCGTATGCCGGTGACGTGTACGTGGTCAAAATCCGCGACAAGGAAATCCGCACCGCGCTGACCAGTAAATCTTTAAGTGGCACCACCATCCGCAAAGTGGCACTGCCGCAGTACGAAGACCATGGCGAAATTTTGAAGTGGCTGATGCTGGACAACGTGCCCGGCAGCTACCCTTACACCGCGGGCACCTTTGCCTTCAAGCGCGAGGGCGAGGACCCCACGCGCATGTTTGCTGGTGAGGGCGATGCCTTTCGCACCAACAAGCGCTTCAAACTCTTGAGCTCCGGCATGGCGGCCAAGCGCCTGTCGACCGCCTTTGACTCGGTCACGCTCTACGGCCACGATCCGGACCGCCGCCCCGACATCTACGGCAAGGTGGGCAACAGCGGAGTGTCGATTGCCACGATTGACGACCTGAAGGTGCTGTACGGCGGCTTTGACTTGTGCAACCCGGCCACCAGCGTCTCCATGACGATCAATGGCCCGGCGCCCAGCATCCTGGCCATGTTCATGAACGCGGCCATCGACCAGAACATTGAGAAGTTCAGCGCCGACAACGGCCGTGAACCGACCGACACAGAGATCGAAAAAATCAAGGAGTGGGTGCTGGCCAATGTGCGTGGCACGGTGCAGGCCGACATCCTGAAGGAAGACCAGGGCCAGAACACCTGCATCTTCTCTACCGAGTTCAGCCTGAAAGTGATGGGCGACATCGCCCAGTACTTTGTGCACCACGATGTGCGCAACTTCTACTCGGTCTCCATCAGCGGTTACCACATCGCCGAGGCCGGAGCCAACCCGATCAGCCAACTGGCCTTCACGCTCAGTAACGGCTTCACCTTTGTCGAAGCGTACCTCGCGCGCGGCATGCACATTGACGACTTCGCGCCCAACCTGAGCTTCTTCTTCAGCAACGGCATGGATCCGGAATACACGGTCATGGGCCGCGTGGCACGCCGCATCTGGGCTGTGGCCATGAAGGAGCGTTACGGTGCCAACGAGCGCAGCCAGAAGCTCAAATACCACATTCAGACCAGTGGCCGCAGTTTGCACGCGCAGGAAATCCAGTTCAACGATATCCGCACCACGCTGCAAGCCTTGATTGCGATCTACGACAACTGCAACAGCCTGCACACCAATGCGTTTGACGA
>CAIQYP010000171.1 GCA_903876045.1 uncultured beta proteobacterium
GCGGTCGCGCGGGCCCAGTTCCATCGCTTTGTTGCGCGGCTCGGGTGTGGCCGGTCCCAGACCATAGTCTTGCAAGTAACGATAGCCGTCCTTGTTGAGCATAAAGCCACCCTCGCCTCTGCAGGCTTCGGTAAACAGCAGGCCGGTACCTGGCATGCACGTTGGGTGGTATTGCACAAACTCCATGTCACGCAGCGGCACGCCATGGCGATAGGCCAGCGCCATGCCGTCACCTGTAACGATGCCGCCATTGGTATTCTCGCGAAACACGCGGCCCGCGCCGCCCGTAGCAATAATCACGGACTTGGCCTGGATCAGCGTGAATTCGCCGGTGGCGATGTTGATGACCAGTGCGCCCTGCACAGCCCCCTCGTCCGCCACCAAATCCATGCAGAAGTATTCGTCAAAGCGCTGAATGCTCGGGTATTTGATGGAAGTCTGAAACAGCGTGTGCAACATGTGAAAGCCGGTTTTATCGGCGGCAAACCAGGTGCGCTCGATCTTCATACCGCCAAAGGCACGCACATTCACATGGCCATCTTCCTTGCGGCTCCAGGGGCAGCCCCAGTGCTCCATCTGCACCAGCGATTCATGCGCCTGCGCCACAAAGGACTCCACCACATCCTGCTCACACAGCCAGTCGCCGCCAGCCACGGTATCGTGGAAGTGCGCCTCCAGGCTGTCATGGGCCTGCGTCACCGCAGCAGCACCGCCCTCGGCAGCCACCGTATGGCTGCGCATGGGGTAGACCTTGGAAACCAGCGCAATCTTGAGTTTTGGATCGGCCTCAGCCACTGCAATAGCAGCTCTGAGTCCACCACCACCCGCGCCAATAATGGCGACGTCCGCTTGAATTACTTGCATTCGACACTCCTAGGGAAAAACTCCCTTGTCCTCAATTTACGCCAAAGCGCCCATTCTGTACTGACATGCATCAAGAATTAGCTCTTGTTAATCCTCTTCCAAGCTTTGAATGTTGGCTTCACAGAGCTGCCGAGCGTGCTCCAGGTTCAGACTTTGCAATGCGGCTTGCAGTTCGTCCAAACGGCTATTTCGCAAGGCATCCAGGGTGTGTCCTCGCGATGCAAAGCGCTCGAGTACGGCCAAATTGCCAGTTGCCATAAGGCTCAGGAGTTCACTAAGGAAAGCGCGTGCGAGAGCACGTTCTACAGGCCCAGAGGGCAAACAATCTGGCACGGACGCTTCAACCGCTTCAACCGCCAGAACTTGCACCGCGCTTTGCATAGCTGCGTGGGTCGCGGAGACAATAGCCAGCAAGTCTGGCAATTGATCCAGCGCGACCAGTTCCGCTGGAGGTGCTCTAAAAAGCTTTTCCAGACGTGCGGCGTGTTCTGACAAGGCTTGGGCACCCAATGTCGCCGAGACACCCTTGAGCGAATGCATCTGTACAACAAGCGCACTCCATTGGGCTCGCTCAGCAGCTTGCCGGAACTCCCCCTCAATCAACTCCAATGATTTCAGGTACTCCCGCGCAATATCCAGGTACAGATCTTTCAGACCCGACAGTCGCTCCAAAGCAACCGCGACGTCCAGATAAGGGCTTGAAAGCGCCATCACCCTTTGCGCTACAACGCCATCACCACGGGAGGTGCTGACGCTGCCTAGAGGTTCTTGCGTTGGTTGAGCACGCTCATCGGTCGTGGGCACCTCACGCCCCGTCACTTGCAACAACAAAACCACCAACTGGTGCATGTCAAAAGGTTTGCCCACATGTTCGTTCATCCCAGCAGCCAGACAAGCCTGGCGATCACTGGCCAAGGCATTGGCAGTCATGGCCACGATGGGTAGTTGCGTAAAGCCAAGCTGTTCCCGGATCTTGCGTGTGGCGCCATAGCCATCAAGTACAGGCATCTGAATGTCCATCAGCACCAC
>CAIQYP010000172.1 GCA_903876045.1 uncultured beta proteobacterium
ATGTTCAAACCAAAGTGTTGCTGCCGTTTGGTGCCAAAGTTGATCTGGTGCTGCAAGGCCGGGATGCGCTAATGGCCTGGGGGCATCTGAAGGCATGAATCGTGACTATTTTGTTCATTGGAAACCTGCTTCAGTAGGTTCCCTTCAATCAATTGTGTTTTTGCGTGCTTCAATGCTCTAAACTGCAAGCCTAATCAAGTTTCAGGATAATAAGGAATGGGTGTTCCGGCGACCGTCGTATTTACAGATTTGCATGGCAGCACGGCAGTGTTCGAAGCCTTGGGCAATGCACTCGCGACTGAAACGATCACCAAAATTACCGCCTGGATTGCGCAACAATGCGAAGCGGCCAATGGGCGTGTTGTAAAGACCCTGGGCGATGGTGTGTTGGCACTTTTCCCTGATGGCGAAAGTGCCGTGAAAGCGGTTGTTGAACTCCAGCGCGTTCACTTTAAGCGGATAGTGCGTGGACCGCGCGATACCTCAATGCCCATACGGATAGGACTTGCCAGCGGAGACGTTGAATTGGTGGCCGGTGACTGCTATGGGGACGCCGTTAACGTTGCCGCGCGCCTTTGTGATTTGTGCGGCCCCAATCAGATTTGGGCTGATGCCGCTTCACTGCTACACGTATCCGAGGCGCAAGGCGTTAGTTTCCGTATTCTCGGCCCGATCAACATCCGTGGTCGTGCCGAGCCGTGTACCGTATACCAAATTGAATGGCGTGAGGAAGAGGCATCTGACTTTTTGACCATGCAGGGTGAGCTTGATCAAATTCTGGTTCCCGGTGAGTCTGATGTGCTTGGGCGTGAAGTTGAACTGTCATGGCATGACCAGACCAAACGGTTTAAGTCGTTTGAGCTTCCGGTTCATATCGGTCGCGTCCGCAACGTCGAATTCATGGTCAATGACCCACGCGTCTCGCGAACCCATGCCCGGCTTGAGTGGCGAAATGGCAGCGTCGTGCTGGTCGATGTCAGCAGCTATGGCAGTTGGATACGTTTTTCCGGTGCTAACGGCGCGGATGTGTTGTTGCGGCGGGAAGAGTGTGTGTTGCACGGTGAAGGTGAACTGGCACTTGGTGCCTCATTTGCCGACACAAGCGTTCCGACGGTGCACTTCAAAGTGATATGAGATCTTTTTGCTTCACTCATTTGTTAACATAATATACATCGTATAAAGTGCAATTCAGGACCAGCGAAACCAAAACAGTTCAATTTACCAGGAAGCAGCCGGCTTACTAGACCGAATTGCCGCAGCGATCAGAGCCACAGCATCATCGTGCCCCGCCTTTTGCGCGAAGTCCAATGCAGTTAAACCGAGGGCGTTCTTAGCAGTTGCATCAGCACCGGCATCCAACAGAACCTTCACCGCTTCAGCAGAACCGTACATAGCCGCCATCATCAATGGCGTGCTGCCGTTTGGGGATTCGGCGTCAATGTACGCGAAATGATCCAGAAGCAACTGAACAACCTGCGCATTGCCACTACTAGCGGCGTAATGCAAAGGCGCCCAGCCGGGCTTATTGACATCGGCATCACGCGCTATCAGTTGGCGACAAAGATCGAGTTCCCCTTTGATGGCGGCCAGCATGAGCGGGCTTTCATCTTTATCTGAGCGAACCTCAACTTTGGTTTCAGGATGGGCAATCAACACTTTCGCGACGGCCGGCGCAGGCAGCCTAAGTGCGACCAATAGCGCAGACTGACCCTTTGGATCGACGCTATTGGGGTCGAATCCGCGTTGCAGAAGCGCCTGCACAGCAGAGGAGTTGTCACTCGCGATTGCGCGAAAAAAATCATCATAGGAGCCAGCATAAGAAATGGAATACCCAATTAAAACAATTAGATATAAAACCTTCTTAAGGTATTTCATTAGCTTTCCGCAACACCAAAAAGTTGAGAAAAATTGGTGCTGGTGACTCTGGCAATGGTTTCAACATCGACACCTCGCACCGCTGCAATTTGCTTCGCAACGTAGGGGACGTAGGACGGATTATTGGTCTTGCCACGGAATGGGACCGGAGCCAGGTAAGGGCTATCTGTCTCGATGAGTATGCGATCCAGAGGCACCATGGCCGCCACATCGCGCAAATCCTGTGCCGTCTTGAAGGTCAGGATTCCAGAAAAGGAGATGTAAAAACCCATATCCAATGCTGCCCGGGCGACTTCCATAGACTCGGTAAAGCAGTGGAATACGCCCCCTGCCGAGCCTGCGGATCCGTCTTCGCCCTCTTCGCGTAGAACGGCCAAGGTGTCAACTGATGAACTACGGGTATGAATAACTAGTGGCTTGTGCAGTTGGCGCGCGGCGCGAATATGCACCCGAAAGCGCTCGCGCTGCCACTCCATATCGGCAATGGTGCGGCCATTCAGACGATAGTAGTCCAAGCCGGTCTCGCCAATTGCGACCACCTTGGGCAACGTGCCCAATCTCAAAAGGTCATCAAAACTGGGTTCGGCCACGCCCTCGTTATCAGGATGCACCCCGGCGCTGGCCCAAAAATTAGCATAGTCCAAAGCGAGCTGGTGAACTTTGGAGAACTCTTCCAGTGTGGTGCATATGCACAAAGCGCGAGTAACTTGCGCATCCGCCATCGCCTGGCGGATTGAATCTACAGATTCAGCTAACTCGGGGAAGGCAAGGTGGCAGTGTGAATCGGTAAACACTAAATGGTCTGCGTGGGACGCTCGGAAGCAAGATGGGCTCCCAGGATCTCTTCAATTTTGAGCCGCAAAGCACGGGTTTTTTCATCTTTGGGAAACATGATGCCCACACCCTGTGTGCGGCCACCTGCTGACTTAGCCGGTGTTACCCAGGCAACTTTGCCCGCCACAGGATAGCGCTGCAAATCATCAGGCAATGACAACAGCACATAAACGTCGTCGCCCAACTCATAGTCACGGGTGGTCGGGATGAATACGCCGCCATCAGTAAACGCAGGAATATAGGCAGCATAAAGGGCCGCCTTCTCCTTGATGGAAAGCTGGATGACGCTGGGCCTGGGGGTTGCGGAGGAGGTGCTTGTGGACATGGGTATAGGCTAGAGCGCTGAGTTTAGGGCTGTTCTGGCTTGTTCTACAAGAGCTTCTTGCATCAGTCCCCCGTTAAAGGGGTGATCCATGGTGCGCCGACTGTGCTTCAAAGCAACAGACCATTGGGAGAGCGATGCAAGAGACGGCCCGCTACCAGGACGCAAGGGTTTGAGTTCGAAAAAACGGGGTTGTGCGCCCTGCTGCGCCGCCATCGCATCGTGGCACAACTTCTGCAATGCATCGACCAATTCGGTCACAGGCCAATCGCGCACGAAGCCAGTTTCCCCCGCGGCCATGGCAGCAGGAAAGCGTAACCAGTCTTCGGCTTTGCGACCACTGGCATGTAAGGCCAACACGTCATCCGGACGCCCACCAGCTGCCTTCAGTAAACGGCTGGATTCCTCGGCGCTGAGCCCCTGCTTTTGCAACCAATGCAAAGCAACTTGCACCTCGGGCCAAGCCATTGCGTGGCCCAAACATCGGCTGCGGATGGTGGGCAACAACTGGTGGGAAGACTCAGTGGCCAGCACGAAGCGTACATCACCCGGGGGTTCTTCCAGCGTCTTAAGCAACGCGTTGGCCGTAATTGCATTCATTTGCTCAGCCGGAAAAACCAAAACCGCTTTGCCCCGTCCACGCGAACTCGTGCGTTGAGAAAACTCAATAGCGTCGCGCATGGCGTCCACCCGAATTTCGCGACTGGGCTTGCGCTTTTTTTCGTCGATATCAGACTGAGCCTTCTCGCTCAAGGGCCATCCCAAATCCAACATGGTGGTTTCGGGCATCAGTACGCACAGGTCCGCATGAGTTCGCACCGCTATGGCATGGCAACTGGTGCAATGCCCGCAGGCGCCGTCAGAGTTGGGTGTTTCACACAACCATGCCCGCGCCAACTCCAATGCCAGGCTGTATTGCCCAAGACCCGATGGTCCATGCAATAGCCATGCGTGCCCCTGCTGCGTCAATAACTGCCGGGTTTGCGCGGCGATCCAGGGCGCAGCACTTGGAGCAGTATCTGCATGGCTCATGGCAACATCCCACTCTGACGAACGGCCGCCAGCACATCCGTCCATACATCCTCAGGTGTCTGATTGGCATCAATACGGGCAAATCGCTCAGTAGCCGCTGCATAGCGACGCCCATAACCTGCGACTACTTTTTCGAAAAAAGCCTGCGGCTGAGATTCAAACTTATCCGGTACGCGTGCGCCAACCAATCGCACGGCAGCTACTTCTGGCGGCAGATCAAACCAGATGGTCAGCCCCGGCTGCAAAAAGGTCTCGCCACCCTGCACCCAATGCTCCAACGAGGCCAAAACATTCCAGTCAAAGCCACGACCGCCACCTTGGTAAGCAAAGGTGGCGTCCGTAAACCGGTCGCACAGAACCACCTCACCGCGCTCAAGCGCGGGGCGAATCACACGAATGACGTGATCGCGACGGGCAGCAAACACCAACAAAGCCTCTGTCATGGCATCCATGGCGTCATTGAGCACCAAGGTGCGCAATTGCTCGGCCAGTGGCGTTCCACCAGGCTCGCGGGTCAGCGTGACCACCCTGCCCTGCGCCCGAAAAGCGGTGGCCAGACCATCGATGTGGGTGGATTTGCCCGCCCCATCAATGCCTTCAAAACTGATGAAAATTCCGCTCATTGCTGCCCGCGCTGGTACTTGTTGACTGCCCTATTGTGCTCGTCCAAGGTGGCACTGAACTGGCTGCTGCCATCACCGCGCGCTACAAAATACAAGGCCTTTGAACTTGCCGGTTGCACAGCAGCCAGCAATGCGCTGTTGCCTGGCATGGCGATGGGAGTCGGGGGCAGCCCGGTGCGCACGTAGGTGTTCCAAGGGGTGTCAGATAGCAGATCTGCTCGGCGCAAGTTGCCGTCGAACTGGGGCCCCAGACCATAAATGACAGTGGGGTCAGTTTGCAGCCGCATGCCAATGCGCAGACGGTTGGAAAAAACCGCTGCAATTTCGGGTCGGTCACTGGCCCGTCCGGTTTCCTTTTCAACGATGCTGGCCAGGGTCAATACTTCATCCGGGCTTTTGAGCGGAGACTGTGGCGATCTTTGGGCCCAGGCGGACTCCAGCTTTTTGTCCATGGCACGTGCCGCACGTTGAAAAATGGCCAGATCCGTGCTGCCCTTGGCGTAGGTATAGGTGTCCGGAAAGAAACGACCCTCGGCAGGCACGCCGGGCTTTCCTATTTGCTGCATTAGTTCTTCGGGCGGCATGTCTGCAGTCAGCGGCTTGAGTTGGTCGGCCTTCTTGAGAGCCTCGCGAACCTGACGCAAATTCCAGCCTTCCACAATGGTGACGCTACGCAGTGCTTCCTCACCACGCACCAGTTTGCTGAGAATATTAAGTGGGTTGCTGCCACGCTCTAACTCGTAGCTGCCGGCCTTGATTTGCCGCGCCTCGCCAGACAAGCGAAACCACCAGTAAAGCATTGTGGGGTTCACCGCCACACCCGCTTGCTGTACTTGCAACGCCACTTCGCGTGGACTGGAGCCAGGTTCTACCGAAAGGTCAACCGACTCTGCGGCTAGTTGAAGCGGCGCGTTCAGCCACGCGTAGGCCGCGTAGCCAAGTGCCAAGGCGGCGACCAACACGACAATAGCAAGTTTGCGCACAGCCCTAGGTCCAATGTGAAATCAAGGGCCGAATCATAATGGACACATGAACGCACTATTGAACACTCCCGCTTCAAGTAACCACGCCACGCCACCGCTGAATGGCGTCGCCCGACTCAGCCATTTGGGCGTCATCCGTGTGGAGGGCGATGATGCCGCCAAGTTTTTACACGGCCAATTGACGCAAGACTTCTCACTATTGAATCTGGAGCAGGCGCGCTTGGCGGCCTTCTGCTCTGCCAAGGGCCGCATGCAGGCTAGTTTTATCGGTTTCAAACGCAGCCCGACTGACATTTTGCTGGTCTGCAGTCTCGATCTGCTGGCGTCTACCCTCAAGCGCCTGAGCATGTTTGTCATGCGCGCCAAGGCAAAACTCACCGACGCGAGCGAGGATTTTGTTTTGTATGGACTGGCTGGCAACGCCACCCAAGCGGCAGCCAAAAACGACGCTTGGGTGCTCACACGCATAGGTGATGCCTGTGTGGTCAATTTGTACGCTGCCAACGGCGTGGCGCGTCAGCTGTGGGTGGCGCCAGTGGATGCCACAGCGCCACAAGGCGAGTCCTTACCGCTTGAAAATTGGGCTTGGAGCGAAGTTCGCAGTGGAGTTGCAACTTTGACGCAACCAGTTTTTGAAGCTTTTGTACCCCAAATGCTGAATTACGAGTCTGTGGGTGGCGTCAACTTCAAGAAGGGTTGCTATCCGGGCCAGGAAGTCGTGGCGCGCAGCCAGTTCCGCGGCACCCTGAAGCGGCGGGCTTTTGTGGCCCGTTGCGACGCCCCTCTGACGGTAGGCCACGATATTTTCAGCAGCACCGATGCCGAGCAACCGGTCGGCCAAGTGGTGCAAGCCGCGGCAGCGCCGCAAGGCGGTTGCGATGCCATCGTTTGCTTGCAACTTTCAGCGCTGGAGTCCGGAACACTCCATAGCGGCTCCAGTGTTGGCGCGCCACTTAACTTGCTTGAGCTTCCCTATACCCTGCTGGAAGATATTTGAGCGGTGAAATTTGACAAAAATTGGGCTGCGTCAAACCGAAATCCACATACTTCGGTTTCATAATGGTGTCAGGCCTACTCCCCCATCGACTGGCGAATATCAATGTCCCAACCCCTGACCAAAGAAGAAGCGTTCACACGTTTAGGTGCCATCACCCGCGAAATGCACGAAGCACTGACGGTGCTAGGTAACAACAATTTGAAGAAAATTGTTCAAGAAATTCCTAATGCGCGTGACCGCTTGGCCTATGTAGGCAAAATGACTGAAGACGCCGCCAACAAGGTGCTGACGCTGGTAGAAAAGGCCAAACCGGAATGCAACGACCTGCAAACCCGGGGTGGCCAACTCAATGAATCTCTGGCTCGATTAGCGGCCAATCCGAATATGAATGTGGACTTGGCGCGCGGCATGATGGTGACCTGCGGCAAATTCGCCCTAAGCACGGCAGCATTTGCAGAGCAGCAAAGCGAAGTGCTGAGCGACATCATGATGGCGCAGGACTTTCAGGACCTCTCGGGGCAGGTCATCCAGAAGGTTATCGACATCATTACCCGCACAGAACTGCAGTTGGTGCAACTGCTTGTGGACAGTTCACCCGAACAAGTCATTCAAGAGAAGGACCACGCGCCAGTGCCTGCCACGGTAGATACCCATGTGCTGACCGGACCGCAAACTGCCGACACCGCACTTCAACAGTCCGACGTGGACGACTTGCTTGCATCTTTGGGCTTTTAAGTCGCGAAGTTAACTTAGCTGATTCAGCCTCAGTGGCCAAAGGCCTGCCTCAGCGCCCGTGCGGCATCGGCATGGGCCTTGGCCGCCTCAGGCAAAGCACGGCCCATTTTGATGAACTCGTGCACCATTCCCTTGTAAATTTCCAGATCCACTGATACCCCTGCCATACGCAGGCGATCAGCGTAGGCAACTCCCTCATCCACCAGGGGATCACATTCCGCCAGGCCCAGCCATGCTGGGGCAACGCCGCTCAGATCAGCCACATGACCATCCGCTCGCAAACCATCCAGTGGCGCAAAGCGCCAGTCATCGCGGTCTGCAGCGCTGCGAATGTACTGTTCAAAAAAGTACGTGATGTGCGGTTCCTCCAGCACAAATCCCTTGGCGAAACGCTGGTGTGACGGCGTGTTTTGATGCCCCGCAGTGCCGGGGTAGAACAGCAATTGCAGAGAAAGTGTCAGGCCGGTGTCCCGCGCCAGAATGGCGCAAACCGCTGATAGTGTGCCACCAGCACTGTCGCCCCCCACAGCGATGCGGGTTGGGTCAAGGCCGACACTCGTACCCTCGCGTGCGACCCACTGCACGGCATCCCAGGCATCGTCTTGCGCCACGGGAAATTTGTGTTCCGGCGCCAGCCGGTAATCAACAGAGAGCACAGCGCATCCGGCCAAGTGGCCCAACCTGCGGCACAGGGCATCGTGCGTAGCGATGCTGCCGATGGTGAACCCACCCCCGTGAAAGTACACCAGCACTGGCAATTTGACGCCGGTCGGGGCGTACAGACGCACGGGAATATCAAAACCATCCCGAGCCTTGACCGAAAAACTCTCCACCCGCTCGGTGGCCTGGGGCGCAATGTCCAGCACATCGGCAGCGCTTGCGTAAGCCGCACGCGCCTGTTGCGGCGTTAGAGCGTGCATGGGAACTCTCTGAGCCCGATGCATGCGCTCAAGAACTTTGTGCATGGTGGGGGTAAGCAGTGCAAGTGGATTGCGATTGTGTGGTTTGGACATGGAGGTGTTGGAAGCGCAATCTTGTTTCAGTCTGGCGAGTCACTGCATCCTACACGTCGTCCCCGCACCGCGCACCATGTCACTCATCTACGACTTCACCCAGGCTCAGTTCGATTTTGGTGCGATTCAATTGCTGAAATCGGAGTGTCAGCGTGTGGGTATCAGCCAGCCTCTGGTCGTGCATTTAGCCGACGCAAATTGAGGCGCGCTTTCACGTTGTCGGGATCCAAGCGCAGTGCTTGCAAGTATTCAAGGCGGGCTTGCACCGGTTTCTTGGCCAGTTGGTAGGCATATCCGAGGTTGCTGTGCACACGCGATTTGTCTGGTGAGACGCGCACAGTCTGCGCCCACAAGGCGGTTTCGCTCTGGTAATCCTGGTTGCGCAAGAAGGTCAGCATCGCATACCCCAGCAGTAGCGCGGCGACTAGCGCTGCAGCTATGCGCGTAGGTAGGCGGAGTTGCAACTCCACCACCAGAGCCAGACACAGCGGCCAGGCGGCTAGGTAAAGTTGCCGGTCATTGGCAACATCCAGTCGGGGGAAGAATAGGTGCAAGAACAATAGGTGCAGCAGGGCCCAAGCCAGGGCAAAACCAATCCAGGCGCGGGTGCGCCACGTCAGCACCGTGACCAGCAATAGCGCAAGAACAAAACCCAGGCCCCACATGGCTCCGGACAAGTTGTGCTGCACAGTCAGGTCCGGATCGATATTCAGCCACAGGGGTAGCGCCCACTGCCGCATCAGATAGACCAGCGCCTGTGCTTGCGTGGCCAGATTACCCGTCAAGCTGTTGAAGCTTGCGCTGCGTTCGGCAGACGCGCGATAGGCGTCGTTCCAAAGAAAGTAGGCCGCTACCATCAGCAGCGTCGCCCAACTGGTCCAGCCTTTGCGCACGCCGACTTTCCATTTTTCACCACAGGCCATATCCCAAATAAGTAGCGCTAGCGGAAAGGTCACCGCACTTTCCTTGACCGCCAAAGCCATGACAAAGCACATGGGCACCAGCAATCTGGTGCGCCACAACCCCTGTCCGACTGGCCGTAAAGCATGTGCCAACAGCCCCGCCAGATAGAGCAAAGTCATAAGGGAGCTAGAGCGCCCGCTGATGTAGGTAACAGCTTCTGTATTGGCCGGATGCAAGGCAAACAAAGCGGCGCTGAGCAAAGGAGCCAGGGGTAAGCTCTGTAGCAGTTCTTTCGCTGCCAGGAACTCCTGAGCCAGGCGGTAAACCAACCAAACTGTGGCACCATGAATCAGCAAATTCACAGCGTGAAAGCCGATCAGATCCCAACCGGAAATCCAGTTCAGCAGGTAACTCAGCTTCAGCAATGGTCGTATGCCCTGCCCTACATCTGCCAGCCAACGCTCCAGGCTGTGAACAGTGGCCAGATCCACGATCACATTGAAATCATCGAACTGAAAAGCGCCCCCCATGCTATGGAGATAAACCAGGGCGAACAGCGCCGCCAGCCACACCGGCAACTGCCGCTGATCGAGCGTCATAAAGTCACTGAGGCGCATTGGCGCGGGCAAAAGCGATGTCCAGAATGTCGGTTGCGTCCCACGAGCGATCCTTGCCCGCCAATAGAACCAGCAAAACGGTGTGAGCGCCTCGACGGGCTTGCACCACCAGGCACTTGCCCGCCTGTGGCGTGGTACCCGTTTTGATACCCAGCGTGCCTTCGTACCTATCGATCAGGGCATTCTTGTTTCCAAAGATAAAGCTGCGCTCCCCCCGCAGGCTGGTAATTTGCGCCTGTGGCTGTGCCACCAACTTAGCCAACACCGGGTTCTGCATCAGAGCGTGGGCCAACACACGCAGGTCCGCTGCGCTGCTGTAGTGCCCTGGCGCATCGTGGCCGCAGGCATTGGCAAAGTGCGTATTGCGCAAGTTCATCTGCAGCGCGCGCCGGTTCATGCGTTGCACGAAGTGCGCCTGGTCTCCGCCCACGTGGTCCGCCAAAGCTCGGCAGGCGTCATTGGCCGAGGCGATCAGAGTCGCTGCCAGCAAATCCTTTACCGTCCAGCGTTCGCCTTGGAGCATGCCCAGCGCGCTACCGGTTTCGTGTGCCGCCTCTGCATCCACCGCAACGGCTGTGTCGATGCCCAGCGCTTCAACGGCCAGCAGTGCTGACATAAGTTTGGTCAGGCTGGCCGGCGCCAATCTTTGCTGCGCGTTCTTTTGCCAGACCAGACTGCCATCTATTTCAACCAGATAGGCTTGGGCTACTTGGGCGAATGGGTTGCTGGCCTTCTCACTTGCAACAGCACCAGACGTGCCAAGCAGTGCGACGCACCAGACCAGCAGCCATCGCATGCGTTCTAGAGGCCGAACAGGTTTTTGAGTTTCTTGGCACCGTCAATAACCGCGTCGGTCGAACTGCCCCCCGGCATGCTAGGGAGGTTGATGCCGTCCAGCAGTTTGCCCGCCTTGCTCGGCTCTGGTTTCGCGGGATCGTTTTTGGTTTGTTGGGCCGCGCTGCTTTTGGCATTTGACACGCCTGTGGCGTTGCCCGCAGTGGGCTCGTCAGGGTCAGGTGTGTTCATCGCCTCGTCATCACCGGATACCCCCTTCAGACAGTCTGCCAATGTGACGCGCTTTTGCTCGGTAAAGCCCCGGCCCTCGCAAAAGCGCTTGCGGCTGACTTCGGCGTAGGTCTTCATCTCGGCTGGACATTCGGCACGCAAGCGTTCGGCGTTGAGTTGGCGCGCATTTCCGTGCAATTGTTTGGTGAAGTCGCTGTTGTTGGCATCCACAGATTTACACAGTGCCTTTTTGGCGGAGTCCATGTTGATGCCGCAAGCCTTGCTGACGGGCGGCGCTGGATTCTTGATGGAAAAGTACACCTCGATATCGCGGCCCGCGTCGCGCTTCATAAGGTCGCAGAACTGGTCTTTCTTGGCGGCGCAAATGGCATTCTTGTCAATAAACAGGCTGCTTTTAACCAGCCAGTCGTGGCTGTTATTCATGCCTTCGCACATCTTGGCCAACTCTTTGTTGCTGGCCGCTGCTTGTGCTTCCATTTTCTTCTTCATCTCGTCAGGGTCGCAGGTGCCGCCCAGTCGCTTGTTCACAAAGCTCATCGACATGCTGCCTTGCCTGGTGGTCATGTTGATGGTGCCTTCGGTGCGGTCAGGTGAGGTGGCCATTTCACCGCTGCCGGTCATGGTTTCACCGTCTTTATTGCAGCGCATTTTCCAGGAGCTTTTGTTGCCGGACACCTTCATGTCGGTCATCTCGCAGTCTTTGTCGGCACTGTTGCGCGGGTCTTTCTCGCCACCCTTTGGCATGCAGACTTTGCTCGTCATGCCCGGCATAGACATGCCTTGCATTTCCATCTTGTTGGTGATTTCCCAATACTCACCGGTGGCTGCAAAGGCCAGCGGTACTGAAAGGCCCCAGAGCATAGCCAGACTGCTGATGAAGTGCTTGCGCATGGAAACTCCCTCCAATTGTTGTTGGGGAAATTGTAGGCCCGGGCTGTCGCTTCACAAAGGCAAAACTTGGTTTAAGTCAGGCCGGCGCAGCCATTCGGCAAATTCGTCGGCCAACTGCACGCTCGCTGCGGTGGCCGCTGACCAGGCCTTGACCCTTGCGCCCAGGTCGTTGCCATAGTGCGTGAAGTCGGTTCGGTCCGGCAGCTTGGCGTTGGGCAGTTCCGCCACCCAATCAGGTCGGGGTGCCAGCAGCAGCATGGTGTCCAGAAACGGTGTGGCGCCGTGTCGCCATTTCAAGCGTTTATCCAGCCAACCGGGCACGACACTTTTTTGAAAGTGGGGATACAAGACAATGCCTTGTGGACGGGCTGCCGCGTAGTTCAGGTGCAGGTGGTAGTCGGTAATGCCACCATCCCAATAGGCTCCTGCGGGTGCTCCGGGAATGTCGTGCACGGCGCGCAAGACAAAGGGGATGGAACAACTAGCCTGAAGGGCTGCGTTGAAGTTCGCCTCAGTCAACGGCACCTGGCGCGAGGGGTAATCGCTGACGTCAAAAGGCAGAGACGACTGTGCAGGAGTGGTGAACACCACACGCTCCAGCCAGGCGCCCATGGCCTTGCGCTGCGCCAGATTGCACAAGTAAGCACCCAAGTAGCCCAGAGGTGTGCGCCAGCGATTTTCGGAGTGCAGCAGATGGCGCCCGCGCGAGGTCATGATGTGCAGTCGGTATCTCGGATGCTGCAATATCTCTGGCACCCTGCCCTCATAAAACCCCGCCAGCGTGCGGCCAAAGGCTTCACTCACGCTATCGGCACTGGGGCGCTTTCTGTTTTGCGTGGTCTCGTAATGCTGTTGGATGTAGTCGTGTTCCAGGCGCTCAAAGGCCAGCACAGGTTGCGCAAGACAGGCTGTAGCCATGCGCCAGGCGCCAATCGATGCACCAACCAGATCCACCGGATGCTCAGAGTACGCCAGCCACTCGCCAAAAACAAAGCGGTCCAGCGGCCCCAATATCAAACCCTTGGGGCCACCCGCCGCCGCAGCAATGCTGTGAACCTGCTGCGGGGCAACGCCATCTTTGGCGATGGTCGCCAGCGCCTTAGGGCCTGCGTAGAGTTGGAGGGCGCGCATCAAACTTTACGTATGCGCTGCCCAATCGAAGGGATCTTGTTGCAGTACCTGATCAATATCCAATCCCAGTACCAAACCCACCTGACCCGGAAAGGTCGATGCCAGAACACGCTCACTCATGTGGGCATCCCTGCCACGGGCACGCCATGCGGCCAGGTGAATCACCCCGGCCAGAGGTTCGTAAACATTGTTTTCAAAGGGTGCGTACTGGTGCTCCAGCGCATCCACCATGGGCTGGGGAAAGTGCCACAGTTGCGCAAATCCAGAACTCACTGAAGCGTAGCTGTAGCCGAAGGTATTGCGCTCAGCCGACGCACGGCGCAGGTCCAGAGGTGCGAACTTCTCGGACAGGATGCTCGTTTGGGCAGGCATGGCTAAATGCATGGCGAGTTCGCCAAAAGCGTGAATCAGGCCGCAGGTAAAGGCAGCCTGCTGGTTTTGCCGCACCACACCGGCTAAAGAGCGCGAGACCCTGGCCGTATTCAGGCTGTATTCCCAGAAACGCGGCAGCGAGATACCAGGAACGGCCTTGAGCGAAGCGCTTTGCGCTGCCTCGTGTGCCATGCTCCGCACCTGCGCCAGGTTTAGCAAGGCGAGTGCTTCCGAGACGCTGTTGATCTTGCCGCAAAGTTTGAAAAACTCGGAATTTGCCAGGCGCAGCAGGCGCGTCGTCAGCGCAACATCCGTACTAATCAGGCGATTGACCTTTTTGAGATCAACCTCTCGGCGGTCAAGCTCCATCAGCAACAGGGCCACGACTTTAGGAATGCTCGGCAGATGGAACTGACGGGTCAACAATTCATCAAGTTTCATGCGTTATGACCTTGGCGCGCAATGGTTGTTATTGGCAAGATTATGTTCTGCAAATTCAGTGCTGAATAGCGACCACTCGGGACTACGACCCACGGCTGCCGACTCGACTTGGGCCAATGCCCTCGTAGTGGGGTACCACAAATCGGCCATTGGCCCAAGCCGCGTCGGCGCCCCCTGTAGTTTAAGAACGCTACCTCTTGAGCTTGGCAAAGGCGCTCGCCATGGCTGAGTTCTGGCCCAAACCTTCATCGCGCCGGTTGCCCTGCTGGCGCTCTCCGCGCGCCGGGCCCTGGTATCTGTTGTCACCGGCTTTGTCGCCCGGCCCGCGAGCCGGAGCCGCGCCAATCTTCATGGTTAGCGCGATGCGCTTACGCGCCACATCCACCTCCACCACTTGCACCTTGACGATGTCGCCGGTTTTGACCACCTCGCGTGCATCGCTCACAAATTTGTGCGCCAGTTGGCTCACATGAACCAGACCATCCTGGTGCACGCCCAAATCAATAAAAGCGCCAAAGGCCGCCACATTGCTGACCGTGCCCTCCAGCACCATGCCTTCCTTCAGATCCTTGATGTCTTCCACTCCATCGTTGAAGCGTGCCACCTTAAAGTCCGGGCGCGGGTCGCGGCCGGGCTTTTCCAGTTCGGTCAGGATGTCTTTAACGGTGATAACCCCGAACTGTGCATTAGCAAACAACTCCGGGCGCAAAGTCTTTAGCATGTCGGCACGGCCCATGATCTCGGCCACTGGCTTACCCGTCTTGGCCATGATCTGCTCGACCAGCGGATAGGTTTCCGGATGTACGCCGGTCATGTCCAGCGGGTTGCTGCCGCCTCGGATACGCAGGAAACCAGCGCTTTGCTCAAAGGTCTTGGCACCCAAGCCGGTGACCTGCAACAAGTCCTGGCGGCTGGCAAACGCACCATGGGCTTCACGCCAACGCACAACGGCCTTGGCGACGGTTCCGGATAGTCCGGAGACCCGCGACAGCAGGGGCACACTGGCCGTATTCAAATCCACGCCGACCGCGTTCACGCAGTCTTCGACCACCGTTTCGAGCGACTTGGCCAGCGCGCTTTGGTTCACATCGTGCTGGTACTGGCCTACACCAATGCTCTTGGGATCGATCTTTACCAACTCGGCCAAGGGGTCTTGCAAGCGCCGGGCGATGCTGGCGGCGCCACGCAGACTGACGTCCACATCGGGCATTTCCTGCGAGGCGAATTCGCTGGCGGAATACACCGAGGCACCGGCTTCGGAAACCACCACCTTGTCGATGGCCGGCCCTGTTCCTTTGGCCATCAGCTTGATCAGGTCAGCGGCCAGTTTGTCGGTTTCGCGGCTGGCCGTGCCATTGCCAATGGCAATCAGGTTCACACCGTGGCGCATACACAAAGCACCCAAGGTGTGCAGAGAACCATCCCAATCCTTGCGCGGTTCGTGTGGGAACACGGTAGAGGTTTCGACCAGCTTGCCGGTGGCATCTACCACCGCCACTTTGACTCCGGTGCGAATGCCGGGGTCCAGGCCCATTACCACGCGCGGGCCGGCCGGGGCGGCCAACAGCAAGTCGCGCAGGTTGTCGGCAAACACCTTGATCGCCACTTTTTCGGCGCCTTCACGCAGGCGGGCGAACAGGTCGCGCTCGGTCGACAGGCTGAGCTTGACCTTCCAGGTCCAGGCCACGCATTTACGAATCAAGTCGTCGCCTGCCCGGCCCTGGTGGCTCCAACCCAGTCGCAGTGCCAGACGACCTTCGGCCAGCGTTACCACTGGCGCGGGGCGCCCCTTGGCGGCACCGGCGGCTGTGGCGACCGGTATAGCAACGGGTGGCTCGGGCAGCACCAACTTGGCATCCAGCATGTCGAGCGCGCGCCCCCGGAAAACTGCCAGGGCGCGGTGCGAGGGCACGCGTCCAATGGGCTCATCGTAGGCAAAATAGTCGCGAAACTTGGCCACATCGGGGTTGGTCTCATCCTTGCCATCCATCAACGTGGACTGCAGCATGCCTTCCTGCCAGAGCCATTCGCGCAAGTCTTGCACCAGCACAGGGTCTTCTGCCCAGCGCTCGGACAAAATGTCGCGCACCCCGTCCAGCACCGCTTGCACCGTGGTGAAGTCGTCGCCGGCTTCCGTCTTTTCCGGCAACACAAAGGCTTGGGCCTCGTCGGCGGGCACGAGGGCCGGGTTGGCAAAAAGCTTTTCAGCCAGCGGTTCGATGCCAGCCTCGCGGGCAATCATGCCTTTGGTGCGGCGCTTCGGCTTAAAAGGCAGGTACAGATCTTCCAGCTCCTGCTTCGTTGCGCAGGCGTCAATGGCTGCCAGCAGGGTCGGTGTCATCTTGCCCTGCTCTTCAATGCTCTTCACCACCGCCAACTTGCGGTCGCGAAGTTCTCGCAGGTAGGACAGGCGCGCTTCTAGCTCACGCAGTTGGATGTCGTCCAGGCCATCGGTGGCCTCTTTGCGGTAGCGGGCGATAAACGGCACCGTGGCGCCGCCATCCAGCAAGGCTACGGCAGTTTCAACCTGATTTGAACGGACACGGATTTCTTGCGCGATTTGCGCGATGATTTTTTGCATGGGGAATGGGCGAACGAAAACTACTCAAAAATCAGCCAGGCAAAGAGTACCAAACAGCCGAGGTTGCGAGTTTGCCACAGCCCTCCTCCGTGAGATATTCGGGTCCTCTTCGCTGTGCTCATAATGTCGACAATAATTAATTTTCATTGGAGCTGCGATTTTGAACACCCATGTGCAATCGGACGATGGTCTGCTCAGCAAATTCTCAATCAAGTGGAAGCTGGCAATGCTTGCCGGTTTTGGTGCCTTGGTACTGGTTCTTCTCAGCTCCATGCTGTTGTGGCTGCAATACCAGACCAGCTACGAGGCGCGCAAAGTTGCGATCAAGCAAAGCGTCGAGGTGGTGACCTCTATCGTAGAGTCCACCTACAAGCAGGAAACCGCTGGCCAACTCAGCCGCGAGCAGGCGCAGGCTTTGGCCATCAAGGCCGTAAACGACGCGCGCTACGCCGGTAAGGAGTATTTCTGGATCAACGACATGGACGTGCGCTTGATCACCCACCCCTTCAAGCCCGAACTCAATGGCAAAGACGTGAGCGGTGTCAAGGACCCGGACGGCAATGCCGTGTTTGTGCGCTTTGTGAATACCGTCAAAAAAGACGGTGCCGGCTACCTCAGCTATCTCTGGCCCAAGCCGGGTATGGAAAAACCAGTAGAAAAAGTCTCCTACGTGACTGGCTTTAAGCCTTGGGGTTGGGTGATTGGCTCGGGTTTGTACATGGACGATTTACGCGCCGAGTTTTTGCTCAAGCTCGAACAAGTGGGGGCGGCCGTGCTGCTTGCGCTGGCCTTGACCGCTGCTATCGCCTTTGCCATTGCACGCAGCATTCTGCGTCCGCTCAGCCGCGCTGTTTCGGTGGCACAGGCCGTGTCCCAAGGGCGTTTGGACAACGACGTTTCGAGCAATGCCACCGATGAAACCGGCCTGTTGCTGCAAGCCATGGGCGCCATGCAAACCACCCTGGTCGCCTTCAACGCTGCGCAGACCGAGATGGCGCACCGCCACAACCAGTTGGGCGATACCAGTCACCTCATGCCGGCCAATGCATTCGCCGGTGCCTTTGGCACCATGGCGAGCGAATTTAACCAGATGGTCAGTGCGCAGACCGCACTCAATGCGCGTTTGGTACAGCTGATTGGCCATTACGCGCAAGGCCTGTTCGACGATCGCATGGAGGCTTTGCCCGGCGAGAAGAAGAAAATCACCGAAGCGGCCGAGAGCACACGCACGCAAATGCTGGCCGCAGACACTGCGGCACGCTTCAACGCGCGCGTAAAGGCAGCGCTGGACAACGTCAGCTTGCCCGTGCGTATTGCAGCGGATGACGGCACGGTGCTTTACATCAACCATGCGCTGCGCGACGTATTGCGCCGCGATGTGGAGGCATTTCGCAAGCAGATTCCGGGCTTCGATCCGGAGGCAGTGGTCAATGGCAGCATAGGTGTGTTTTATGCCGACCCACAAGCTGCACTGACGCGCTTACGCAATCTCAGCGGCACGGTGCAATCGCATTTGCAGTTGGGTGGTCGTATATACCAACTCACCACCACGGCCGTGGTCGCGGACTCAGGCGAGCGTCTGGGAACGATCGGCCAGTGGTTGGATGTCACTGAACAGCAGGCCTCGGAAAAAGAAGTTGCTGCGCTGGTGCAGGCAGCGGCTCAAGGTGACTTTACCCATCGCCTGTCGGCACAAGGCAAGACCGGCTTTTTTGCCACGCTGGCAAGCGGCATGAATACCCTGATGGACACCAGTGAACAGGGCCTGAGCGATGTAGCAAAGCTGCTAAACGCTTTTGCCGAGGGTGATTTGACCCATCGCATTGAGCAGGAATATTCAGGTTTGTTTGGCCAGGTCAAGCAAAACGCGAATGCCACTGCCGAGAATCTGACCCGTGTGATCGGCGAGGTGCATGCCGCCGCCGACGCATTAACCGGCGCCGCTGGTCAGGTGAGTTCTACGGCGCAATCCCTATCGCAAGCCGCCAGTGAGCAGGCGGCCAGCGTGGAACAGACCAGCGCCACCATGGGCAGCATGTCTGCCTCCATCAGCCAGAACAGTGATAACGCCCGCGTGACGGATGGCATGGCCACCAAGACCAGCAAGGAGGCTGTGGACGGTGGCAAGGCAGTAAACGACACCGTAGCGGCCATGAAACAAATTGCATCCAAGATTGGTATCGTCGACGACATTGCCTACCAGACCAACTTGCTCGCGCTGAATGCGGCCATTGAAGCGGCGCGCGCAGGCGAACATGGCAAGGGCTTTGCCGTGGTGGCAGCGGAAGTGCGCAAGCTGGCAGAACGCAGTCAGGCCGCCGCCAAAGAAATTGGCGAGTTGGCCATCAGCAGTGTGTCCACCGCCGAGCGGGCGGGCAAGCTACTCAATGAAATCGTCCCCAGCATCCTGAAAACCAGCGAACTGGTGCAGGAAATTGCCGCCGCCAGTTCGGAGCAAAGTGAATCGGTGGTGCAAATTAGTGGCGCCATGGGGCAGTTGACCAAAGCCACAGCCCAGAATGCATCCGCCTCTGAAGAACTGGCTGCCACTAGCGAAGAATTGTCTGGTCAGGCCGAACAGTTGCAGCAAAGCATTGCCTTCTTCAAGACCGGCAATGCGCCTCAGATGGCTGCTGTGCGCCCGCCCCTGCAGGATCGGAGAGCCCAGGCGCCGCGCTTAAGCGTGCGCGCCACACCCCGCGCCGGGGGCTCCAACTTCAAGCCTTACTAACGCGAAAGAAGTTAGCTCGGGCCAGGTCAGCTCGGGCTTAATTCTTGTTGCGATTCTTGCCGGGCTTGGTGATTTTGGACTCCTTCAGCGCTTTGATCGCCTTGGGTACTTTCTTCGATTTGCCGCCAGACCCATCAAGTGCTTGCTCAAGACTCTCGCAAAGGGTACGCAGAATCTTGACGCGAGCGTAGTTCTTGTCGTTGGATTCCACCAGCGTCCAGGGCACGTCGCCCGTGCTGGTGCGCTCAACCATGTCGCAGATAGCAAGCTGGTAGGCATCCCACTTTTCGCGGTTGCGCCAGTCTTCCTCGGTGATCTTGAAGCGCTTGAAGGCAATCTGTTCTCGCTCCTTGAAACGCCTGAGTTGCTCTTCCTGGCTGATCTGCAACCAGAACTTCACCACGATGGTGCCGGCATCGACCAACTCATGCTCGAAGTCGTTGATCTCACTGTAGGCGCGCTGCCAGTCGGCCGGGGTGCAAAACCCCTCCACCCGCTCCACCAGCACGCGCCCGTACCAGGTGCGATCAAAGATCGCCATGTGGTTGTGGCGCGGCAGGTGCCGCCAGAATCGCCACAGGTGCGGCTGAGCCCTTTCTTCTTCTGTGGGTGCTGCGACAGGTATTACCTGGAACTGCCGCGCATCCAGCGCCGCTGTAATGCGCCGGATGGCACCGCCCTTGCCGGCCGCGTCAGCGCCTTCAAAGGCTACCACCATGGAACGCGTCTTGAAGCGCGGGTCTCGTGCCAGTTCGCTCAGGCGCCCCTGCAACTTGCCCAACTCAGCTTTGTAGTCCTTTTCCGGCAGGTTCAAGGACATGTCCATTTCCGTCAGCACATTGCGCCCGTCGGTATCCACCCGCACCATCGGGTTCAGCGGCGCGGCGGCAGGCTTCTTGGCGCCCAATTTGGCCTGCAGCGCCGCCAGGATGACCTGTCCCACCTTGAGCGAACGGTAGCGGTCATCCACGCCTTCCACAATCACCCACGGGGCATTGGCGGTGTTGGTCATGCGCAGCAAATGGCTGGATACCTCATGCAGCTTGTCGTAGGTCTTCAGCCGCTCCCAGTGCCAGGGCGTGACGCGCCAGGCGGTGTGCGGATCACTTTCCAGCGCGTTGAAGCGCGCGCGTTGCGCCTTTTCTGTCAGATGAATCCAGAACTTCAGTACCAGTGCCCCCTCATTGATCAGCATGGTCTCAAAGCGGTTGATCTGTGCCGAGCGCGCGTCGAGCTCCATTTCCGTCAATTCGCCCATGATGCGCATGCGTATCGGGTCCGAATACCAGGAGCCGGAAAAAATGCCCACTCGCCCCTTGGGCGGCAGCGAGCGCCAATAGCGCCACATATCCGGGCGCTCGCGCTCCTCGTCGGTGGCCGCCTCAAACGCCATGGTGGACAGAAAACGCGGGTCCATCCATTCGTAAAGCATGCTGATGGTCTCGCGCTTGCCGGAGCCGTCCTCCCCGCTGATCAGCACCACCACGGGCACTTTTTTCTCGGCAAATAGAGTGGCCTGTGCTTCAAGCAAGGCCTCGCGCAGGGCGGGCACCTGCTCCTTGAACTGGGCTTTGCTGACTTTGTGACCAATCTCTGCAGATTCGAACATATATGCTCCTAGTGAATTAGCGCCAGGCGCGCTAATGGGTGTTCAGCTGATTTTGTATGGTGGCAGGTTCCGTGGCAAGTCGCGTGAACAGCGTCGGGGGGTAGGGTTGCTGCATTCTTTGAGCTAGGCCAAAAAACTCCCTGATTCATGAAACACGGCGCAGTGTCATTCGCGTATATGCTTGGCGCCTTCGCTCACCAGTACAACGCCATGCACTACAAAAATGCCATCGCCCGCCTGCCCTCGGCCACCTGCGCACAGGGACTGACCACTTCAATATTGGGTGCACCGGATGCGCAAAAAACCCGCCGGCAGTTTGATGCCTACATAAGCACCCTGCTTGGCCTGGGACTGACCGTGACCGTGCTGCCCGAGCAGCCCGCCTACCCCGACAGCCATTTTGTGGAAGACACGGCGGTGGTGGGGCCGGAGTTTGCTGTGCTGACCCACCCGGGTGCGCCTTCACGCCGCGGTGAGACGGCCACGATTGAGCCCGTGCTGTGGCGCTACCGTACTGTGACGCGCATGAGCGCCGGCGCGCACATGGACGGCGGAGATGTGCTGATGGTGGAAAAGCGCTTTTTTGTGGGCCTGACCAGCCGCACCGACGAGGCCGGTGTGCGGGAGTTTGCCGCCGCGGTGGAACCTTTCGGCTACCAGGTTAACGCCATTGAGGTCAGCGACGGCTTGCACCTCAAATCCATCGTCAACTACGTGGGCCGCAACACCCTGATCCTGAATGAGGAAGGCGCCCGCAACCCGGCCTTTGCCGGCTACTCCCACCTGATATTGAACAAGGATGAAGAGTACGCTGGCAACACGCTGTGGATTAACGACACGCTGATCACCCCAAGCGGCTATCCCGACACCCTGGCGAAACTGCAAACCATTGGCCTGCCCATCCTGCAACTCGATACCAGCGAAATCAAGAAGATGGATGGCGGGCTGACCTGCCTCTCGCTGCGGTTTTAGGGCATATCGTGAAGAAGTTTCCCATCCATCCGTCCAAGCCTGACCGCATATGCTGGGGTTGTGACATTTTTTGCGCGGTGAATTCGATGGCCTGCTCTAACGAGCGCTCGCCGCACCCCTCCGAGTTGTTTGGTCCGGACTGGATGGAATGGGGCAACGACCTCACATCTGCACCGCTCGATACCAACTTGGCAGTCCCGCCTGGCATTAAAGACCGTTAACCACGTTACGCTTTAGGCGTATGCCGTGGCGCTTGATCTTGTATTGAAGCGTGGCCCGTGGAAGGCCGCAACGGCGGGCTACTTCTGCCAGGTTGTCGCACTCGCTCAAGTATTCCAGCAGAAGCTGCTTTTCATATTGCTCCATGCGGGCTTCAAAGGGCAGTTCGCTGGGCGTCGGTGCCACGGCTTGAACCGTAGACGTATTTAAAGCTGGCGCAGTTGAACTTGCCACTTCGGTAGGACGTAAGGCCACCGTGCGCTCGTCGTCTTCCAGCAGCACAAAGTCCAATTCGTCTCCGGCCTCGCACAAGATCAGACTGCGCAACAAGATGTTCTCCAGCATGCGCACATTGCCGGGCCAGTGGTGGCGCTTGAGGCGCTCCATCACGGCGGGGTTGATGCGCTGAATGCGGTTATTGCTGAGCTTGGTGTGCTTTTTAACAATGGCCTCGGCGAGCAGCGGGATGTCGGCCTTGCGTTCGCGCAGGGGTGGGATTTCCAGATAGCCCACCTGCAGTCGGTACATCAGGTCAGGCCGCATACCGCCACGTTCGATCAGGCGGGCCGGATTTTCATTGCTGGCCGAAATGATGCGCACGTCAGCATTGCAGACGGCGTTGGACCCGACGCGAGAATAGGTTTTTTCCTGCAGCACACGCAAGAGCTTGCCCTGAATGGACAGCGGCATGGAGTTGAGTTCATCCAGAAACAGCGTACCGCCCTGGGCGCTCTCCAGTACGCCCCGCCGGTCCTGGGCGCCAGTGAAGGCACCTTTGACTGTGCCGAACAAGGTGCTTTCAAACAGTGGCTCGGGCAGCGCGGCGCAGTTCAACACGATGAAGGGTTGTCTTGCGCGTGCGCTCTGGTCGTGCAGCAAGCGGGCAAACAGCTCTTTGCCGGTGCCGGTTTCACCATAGATCAACACCTGAACATCCGCGATGGCCAGGCGCCGCGCCTCGTGCAGCAGCTTTTGCATTTTCGGGTCCACCGACAGAATGCCGCTGTCGGGTGTGGCCTTGCCGCCTTGCAGCTTTTCTTGCAATTCCAGTACCTGCTCGTGCAAATGGCTGATGACCGC
>CAIQYP010000173.1 GCA_903876045.1 uncultured beta proteobacterium
AATGCGGACCGCCAATTTGGTTTCTTCACTTCGGCTACGCCCTCAATGGCGACACGCTTTTCAGCTACGCACCTAATGACGCTCCGCCTATTTCTTTGGCGCTACATACTTATTTAACTATTCGGCGCAAAGCGGTCAAATGGGCTGTCCGCATTGAGCTCCCCTTATCCCGACGGGGGGTAAGGGGTTGGGGGATGGGGGAGTAAAAAATGGGGGAGAAAAATATCAACATATACGAGGAAGTTGTTCCCCACTTAACCAATCAACAACCCTACGTCCACCGATGCGCGTCTGCATCTGCACAAAACAATGCGGGTCCACCGTAACCGTGCCAATCCGGCAGGCAGCCAACCCCAGCGGATGCGCATGCATACACGCCAATGCCGCATCGGCCACTTCGCCCGCGCAGATCACGATCACCTTGCCCTCGTTGGCGATATAGAGCGGGTCCAGCCCCAACAGCTCGCATGCCGCTTCCACTTGTGGCAGCACCGGGATGCTGCTTTCATCCAGCAACATGCCAACGCCGCTTTGGCGCGTGATCTCATTCAACGTGGTGGCGAGGCCGCCGCGTGTCGGGTCGCGCAGCACATGCACGCTGCCCGCAGGCAAGGCGGCCAGCAAGTCCGCTACCAGACCGTGTAGCGCCGCGGTGTCGGATTCGATGGTGGTCTCGAAATCCAGCGACTCGCGGCTGGAGAGCACGGCCACACCATGCTCGCCCAGCGTGCCGGAGACCAGCACCACATCGCCTGCACGCGCCTGATCGCCGCCGATGTGCACACCGGCCGCCACTACGCCGACGCCGGTGGTGCTGATGAAGACGCCATCGCCTTTGCCTTTTTCAACCACCTTGGTGTCGCCGGTGACGATGGGCACACCGGCCTCGCGCGCGGCAGCGCCCATGCTGTTGGCAATGCGTTGCAGGTCGATCAGCGCGTAGCCCTCTTCCAGAATAAAACTGGCCGACAGATAGAGCGGGCGTGCGCCCTGCATCGCTACATCGTTGAGCGTGCCGTGCACCGCCAGGCAGCCCAGATCGCCACCGGGGAAAAAGATGGGCGAGACCACATGGGCATCGGTGGCCATCACCAGCCTCGCGCCTTGCAATAGCTCAGGTGGCAGTGGCAACGTGGCGCCATCGTTGCCTTGGCGCAGGTATTCGTTGTCAAAGGCGCGCAGAAAAATTTCTTCAATCAACTGCGCACTGGCGCGGCCACCCGCACCGTGGTTCATGTCGACACGACCGTGTTTGATGTCGAGCGGGCGTATATATTTTTCTTTAGTCACAGGAAACCCTTCGTGCTTCGCACTGCGGTGCTTGCTTGCTTGGGGCGGCCCGGCGCGGCGCTCATGCACTCACCACCGGAATATCGCGAAAACGGCCGTAGGAATAGTGCGCTGCACAGGCGCCTTCGGACGACACCATGCACGAGCCCATGGGCGACTCGGGTGTGCATACCGTGCCGAATAGTTTGCAGTCGGTTGGCTTCTTTACACCGCGAAGAATGGCGCCGCATTCGCATTGCTTGTGGTCAGCTACAGCGCGATAGTGCAAATCGAATTTGCGCTCGGCATCCCACTGCGCGTATGCGGGGCGGATTTTGAGTGCGCTGTTGGGCACTTCGCCCAGACCGCGCCACTCAAAGCTGTCGCGCATTTCCAGCACATCGGCCACCACCTTGATGGCCGCCGCATTGCCGTCGCGCGTCACGGCGCGGGTGAATTCGTTTTCCACCACGGCCCGGCCTTCGTTGATCTGGCGCACCAGCATCAGGATGGCCTGCATCACATCCAGCGGCTCAAAGCCGGCAATCACCACCGGCTTTTGGTACTGCACGGCAAAGCCCTCATACGGGCGCGAACCAATCAGAATGCTCACGTGCGCCGGGCCGACAAAGCCATCCAGCGGCACGGTGTGCCAATCCTTCACTTCGGGCGATTCGAGGATGTGCGTGATGGCCGCAGGCGTCAGCACATGGCAGCACAGCACGCTGAAGTTTTGCAGGGCTTCGCGTTGCGCGGTTTGCAGCGCCAGCGCGGTGGGGGGCGTGGTGGTCTCGAAGCCGATGGCAAAGAACACCACTTCGCGTTCCGGGTTGTCACGCGCAATTTTGAGCGCGTCGTTTACCGAATAGACCATGCGGATATCGGCACCGCGCGCCTTGGCCTTCATCATCGACAAGTCGCCTGAGGCCGGCACGCGCATGGTGTCGGCGTAGGTGGTGACGATGACGCCACGCTTCAGCGCCAGGTCAATCGCCTGGTCGATGCGGCCAATCGGCAACACGCAAACCGGGCAGCCCGGGCCGTGCACCATGCGCACATTTTTGGGCAGCAGCTCGGTCACGCCAGAGCGCGAGATGGCGTGTGTGTGGCCACCACAGAATTCCATGAAGCTGTAGTTGCGTGCCGGGTCGGCTTCGGCGGTAATGCGGGCGGCGATCTGCTGACCCAACTTGCCGTCGCGGTATTCGTCGATGTATTTCATACCTGGACCTCAGCTGTGCTGGCGTCCAACTCGGCAAACAGTTCCAGTGTGAGCCTGGCCTCTTCCGGGTCCACCGTGCCTATCGCGTGGCCGACGTGCACGATCACATAGTCTTCCAGCTGCGCCTCGGGTACCAGCGCGATGGAGATGGTCTTGCGCACACCGCCGAGATCGACGGTGGCCTCCAGACCGTTAAGGGCCACGATTCGGGCCGGTATGGCTAGACACATAGTGAGTTCCTTGTGGGTTGATTGTTGATTTCGCAGTTTGCAATGCTGCGCGCTGCGACCCAGGCCTGACCGAGGGCCAAACCAGCATCGCCATAGGCGCTATCGAGGGGCAGGTGAACGGTGAGACCGGCTTGCGTGAGGGCGTCCTGCATGCGGGTGCGCAGGATGCGGTTAAAGAAGCAACCGCCACTGAAAGCGATGGCACTGATCTGGTGTTGCCGTGCTGCCTTGATCGCGGCGCGCGCGAGTGCGTCGGCCAGTGCCACATGAAACAAGGCTGCGGCTTGGGACTGTGCGGCGAGGCGAGAAGCATCGTCCGGTGACGCGGCCATCAATGCCAGCAGGCGCAGCAACAGCACGTCCAGATTCAGCCCTGCCGCAACCAGTTCGGCATCCAGCACCGGTGCCGCGTTCTCGCCAAGCCACTGCGCGGCTAGCTGTTCCAACGCGATGGCGGCTTGCGCCTCTTCCGTTTGCCACCAGCACACGCCCAGTAACCCGGCGACCGCATCGAACCAGCGCCCGGCGCTGGTCGTGACGGGGCAATTCAAGCCGCGTGCCAGCATGCTGTTCAGCCCTTTAACGCTGGCAGCCGGAACGGGTGTCAGCGCACCGGTGCGCAAGTGGGCGCTGGCGGTGAGGTTCAAAATCGTGTCTGTCGCCAACGCGCCGTTTTGCAAATGTGTGCCACCGCTCAGGCTCGACGTCTGATGTGTGCGCAACCCCAAACGATGCAGCGCCGCAACAGCCATGCGCCAGGGCTCGCGTGCGGCCACATC
>CAIQYP010000174.1 GCA_903876045.1 uncultured beta proteobacterium
TGATCGCCAAAGACGCCGCTCCCAAACAGCAGTTCGATACGCAGCAGGCTCTGGTACGCCAGCTTGAAGGCACGGTCAAGGTCGACCAGGGGGCACTGGCCAGCGCACAGCTGCAATTGTCATACACCAAAGTCGTGGCACCCATCAGCGGGCGTGTCGGTCTGAAGCAGGCGGATCTGGGCAATGTGGTCCAACCGTCCGACGCCAATGGTCTGGTGTCCATCGCCCAGACCCGGCCAATCGCCCTGGTGTTTTCCGTACCCGCGTCGCAGGTGCCGCTGCTGCAGGCAAGGTTGGCGGCCAAACAGGCACTTGTAGTTCAGGCATGGGACAAAGGCGGCTCAAAGCAATTGGCCACCGGCCGGGTAAGCACGATAGACAACGCCATTGACGCGAGCACCGACACCATCAAGGTCAAAGCGGTTTTCCCCAATACCGATGACGCGCTGTTTCCAAACCAATCAGTCGGCGTGCGCTTGCAGTTGGATGTACTGAAGGACGCTCTTACCGTGCCGCAAGCCGCAGTCCTACGCGGCGCGCAGGGCTTTTATGTCTATGTAGCGGAGTCTGACAACACCGTGAGCACTCGCGTGATTAAGCCGGGTGTGGTGGATGGCGACTGGATGGCCGTCGAAGGCGCTGTGCAAGCCGGTGAAAAAATCGTGGTCGATGGCGTGGACCGCCTGCGCAATGGCGCGAAGGTGGAAGTGATCACGCCCAACTTCAAGGGCGGCGCTGGTGGTGGAAATGGCGGCGGCAAATGGAGCGGCGCAAAAGGCGAAGGCAAACCTGGCGCAGATGGCAAGAGCAGTGCCGCCAGCGCGCCAACCGGCGCGGCAAGCACCGCCACTGCGGGCGGCAAGCCCGCTGCAAGTGCCAGCCATGGCGAAGCAGATGGAAAAGCAGCTGCATCCAGCGCAGGACATATGCCGACCGACGGTACTGCGCAGGACGCGCCCGCCAACGGCTCCGACGCAGACGGCGAGCGCCGCCGTGCCTTCTTCCAGAGCCTGTCCCCCGAAGAGCGCGAAAAGATCAAAGCCATGAGCCCGGAGGAACGCCAGGCCTGGCGCGAGAAGATGCGTGCCCAGCGCGAGAAGTCCGGCGGCGCGGCGAACTAACGGCGCCATGAATCCTTCACGAATTTTTATCGAGCGGCCGGTCGCCACCTCGCTGCTGATGCTGGCGATTCTGTTGGCTGGCGCACTCGCGTACCGGCTGCTACCGCTATCGGCCCTGCCCGAGGTGGATTACCCGACCATTGAAGTCACCACGCTCTACCCCGGTGCCAGCCCGGACGTGATCTCGACCACGGTGACTGCGCCACTGGAACGCCAGTTCGGCCAGATGCCAGGCCTTGGCCAAATGACATCCACCAGTTCCGGTGGTGCGTCCATCATCACCCTGCGTTTTTCGCTCGGCCTGTCGCTGGATGTGGCCGAGCAGGAGGTGCAGGCCGCCATCAATGCGGGTGGCAATCTGCTGCCTTCCGACCTGCCCATGCCGCCGATCTACAGCAAGGTCAACCCAGCCGATGCACCGGTGCTGACCATTGCCATCACCTCGCCCTCGCTGCCGATCATCAAACTGCATGACCTGACCGAGAACCGCCTGGCACCCAAGCTGTCGCAGGTGGATGGCGTCGGTCTGGTGAGCATTGCCGGTGGCCGACGCCCTGCCGTGCGCATACAGGCCAATCCGCAAACGCTGGCCAGCGTGGGACTTTCGCTGGACGACATCCGTTCTGCCATAGCTGCCGCCAATGTGAACCAGGCCAAGGGCAGCTTTGACGGCATGCAGCGAGCCTCCACCATTGACGCCAATGACCAGCTGAAATCCGCGTCCGAATACCAGGACCTGATCATCGCTTGGAAGAACGGCAACCCGCTGCGCTTGAAAGATGTGGCGCAGATCGTGGACGATGCCGAGAACCTGCGCCTAGCCGCTTGGTCGGACCGGACCACCGCCGTGATCCTGAATGTGCAGCGCCAGCCCGGCGCCAACGTAATTCAGACCGTGGACCGCGTCAAGGCCTTGCTGCCGCGCCTGCAGGCCACCCTTCCTGCTTCCGTGGATGTGCAGGTGATCGCCGACCGCACAACCACCATCCGTGCCTCGGTGGATGACACCGAGTTCGAACTGCTGCTGGCAGTGGGACTGGTGGTTCTGGTGATTTTTCTTTTCCTGCGTAACGCCCGTGCCACCCTCATTCCGGCCGTGGCCGTGCCGCTGTCGTTGGTCGGCACCTTTGGCGTGATCTATTTGGCGGGCTTCTCCATCAACAACCTGACCTTGATGGCGCTGACCATCTCCACGGGTTTTGTGGTGGATGACGCGATCGTGATGATCGAAAACATTGCCCGTTTTGTGGAAGAAGGCGATTCGCCCATGGTGGCGGCGCTCAAGGGCTCGCAGCAGATCGGCTTCACCATCATCTCGCTCACCGTATCGCTGATCGCGGTGCTGATTCCGCTTTTGTTCATGGGCGATGTGGTGGGCAGACTGTTCCATGAATTTGCCATCACCCTGGCGGTCTCCATCCTGATCTCGGCGGTGGTCTCGCTGACGCTCACGCCGATGATGAGCGCTCGCCTGTTGCAGCCCGAGGTCGAGCGCAAGCACAGCCGCCTGGGCGCCTGGAGCGGCCGCGCCTTTGATGCACTGGTGGCCAACTATGGCCGCACGCTGGACTGGGTGCTGCACCGGCCGTTCTGGACGCTCGGCGTGTTCGCTCTAACGTTGGTGGCTACCACCCTTCTCTATATCGGCGTGCCCAAGGGATTCTTTCCGGTGCAGGACACCGGCCTGATTCAGGTGATTACCGAAGGCCCGCAGACCACCTCGTTTGCCGCCATGGGCGAGCGTCAGCAGGCACTGGCCGACGCGATATTGAAGGACCCGGAGGTGGACCATCTGGCCTCCTTCATCGGCGTGGACGGAGCCAACCCGACGCTCAACACCGGGCGCATGCAGATCACGCTCAAGCCGTTTGCCCAGCGCAGCCACAGCGCCAGCGAGATCATCCATCGTCTCTCGGAAACCACCTCGCATGTGCCGGGCATTGCCGCCTATATGCAACCGGTGCAGGACCTAAGTATTGAAGACCGCATCTCAAAGACGCAATACCAGTTCTTGCTCAGCTCGCCGGATGACAAGGATCTGGCCAGCGCCACCAATCGGCTGCTGGAGCGTCTGCAAACTCTGTCGCAACTTGAAGACGTGGCGACCGATTTGCAGAACCAGGGCTTGCAAGCCTATGTGCAGATCAACCGCGAGGCTGCGGGCAAACTGGGCGTGACGGTGGCGTCCATCGACAACGCGCTCTACAACGCCTATGGCCAGCGATTGATCTCCACAATCTACACCCAAGCCAGCCAGTACCGCGTGGTGCTGGAAGCCGCCCCGCCGTACCGCAAAGGCATGGGCGCGCTAGACGGACTGTATGTGCCGGGCAGCAGCAATATCAATGGCGTGACATCCACCGTGCAGGTGCCGCTGTCGTCGGTCGCGCAGTTTGTCGAGCGTCCCGTTGCCTTGTCCATCAACCATGTAGCGCAGTTCCCCTCCGCCACAGTGTCCTTCAATCTGGCACCCGGCGTTTCGCTCGGTGCAGCGGTTGATGCCATCAAGGCCGAAGAGGCCAAGCTGGACTTTCCGCCAAGCGTAGAGACCAGTTTCCAAGGCGCGGCCGAAGCCTTTCGCAACTCGCTCTCCAGCACGCTACTGCTGATCCTGGCGGCGGTGGTGACCATGTACATCGTGCTCGGTGTGCTGTACGAAAGCTACATCCATCCGGTCACGATTTTGTCCACCCTGCCATCGGCCGGCCTGGGCGCGCTGCTGGCGCTGTTGCTTGCCAGGCAGGACTTGGGCGTGGTCGGCATCATCGGCATCGTGCTGCTGATTGGCATCGTCAAGAAGAACGCCATCATGATGATTGACTTCGCTCTGGATGCCGAGCGCGAACAGGGTCTGTCGCCCCGCGCAGCCATCCACCAGGCCTGCCTGCTGCGCTTTCGCCCGATTCTTATGACGACAATGGCCGCGCTATTGGGTGCCTTGCCACTGATGTTGGGCACGGGCGCCGGACACGAACTGCGCCATCCTCTGGGCGTGACCATGGTCGGCGGTCTGATCGTCAGCCAGATACTGACCCTATTCACCACGCCGGTGATATATCTGGAGTTTGCCAAGCTGGCGCAACGCTGGAAGCAGCGTGGCGCACGGCGTGCTGATGTGCAGCCATGAACATCTCGGCCCCTTTCATTGCCAGGCCGGTGGCCACCACGCTGATCACGCTGGGCGTGGGTCTGGCCGGTGCCCTTTGCTTCTGGCTGCTGCCCATTGCGCCGCTGCCGCAGGTGGATATTCCCACCATCGCAGTGAGCGCATCCCTGCCGGGTGCCAGCCCGGACACCATGGCTGCCACCGTGGCCACGCCGCTCGAGCGGGTACTGGGCAGCATTGCCGGGGTGAATGAAATCACCTCTCGCTCGTCGCTGGGCTCCACCAGCATCACGCTGCAGTTCGCCTTGAACCGCGATATCAATGGTGCTGCGCGCGATGTGCAAGCCGCCATCAATGCCGCGCGCACTTTGCTACCCACTGGCATGCCCAGCAATCCGAGCTACCGCAAGGTGAACCCGGCTGATGCTCCCATCATGATTCTGTCGATGACGTCTGACACGCTGACCCGTGGTCAGATGTATGACGCTGCCTCCACCGTGCTGGCACAACGCATCGCACAGGTGGAGGGCGTGGGCCAGGTGAGCGTGGGCGGTGGCGCACTGCCCGCCGTGCGGGTAGAGCTCAACCCCGACAAGCTGGCGGCGCAAGGCATTGCGCTGGACAACATTCGCCTGGCACTCGCCGCCACCAATGCGAACCGGCCCAAGGGTGCGCTGGAAGACGGCAACCGGGCCTGGCAGGTCGGCGCCAACGACCAGGCCCGCACTGCGGCCGAATACGCGCCGGTCATCCTCAGCTACCGCAATGGCGCGGCGGTGCGGCTGCGCGATGTGGCCGAGGTGAGCGATTCGGTGCAGGACACGCGCAATTACGGCGTGGCCAATGGCAAGCCTGCGATTGCGCTTTTTGTGCTGAAAGAGCCCGGCGCCAACATCATCGAGACTGTTAAGCGCGTGCGCGAAATTCTGCCGCGCCTGCAAGCGTCTATACCCGCCGCGATTGACATCAAGGTGCTCAGCGACCGCACGCCCACCATACGCGCCTCGCTGCGTGAGGTTGAGCGCTCGCTGGCGATTGCTGTGGGTCTGGTGATACTGGTGGTGCTGCTGTTTCTGCGCAGTTGGCGCGCCACCTTGCTGCCCGCCGTTGCGGTGCCGGTGTCGCTGGCCGGCACGCTGGGCGTGATGTATTTGTGCGGCTACAGCCTGGACAACCTCTCGGCCATGGCGCTCACCGTGGCCACCGGCTTTGTGGTGGACGATGCCATCGTGGTCCTGGAGAACATCACCCGCTACTCCGAGCAGGGCTATAGCGCGCGCGAAGCAGCGCTCAAGGGCGCGCGCGAGATCGGATTTACCGTGGTCTCGATCAGCATTTCTCTCATCGCCGTGTTCATCCCGATCCTGATGATGGGTGGCGTCGTGGGCCGGCTGTTCCGTGAGTTTGCGGTGGTGCTGTCGTCGGCCATTCTGGTGTCCATGCTGGTATCGCTGACGACTACACCCATGATGGCCTCGGTGTTGTTGCGGCCCCAGCGCGCAGAGCCCATTCCGCCGCGTCAGCGCGGGCTCTGGCTGCGGGTGGCGACACGCTGGCTACAGACCGCCGGCCGTTGTATTGAAAAAGTGGGCAGCGGCGTGGCGCGCGGCTACCGGCGTAGCCTGGTCTGGACGCTGCGCCACCAACCGGTGGCCATGCTTTCGCTGGTTGCGGTGGTGGCACTCAACGTGTATTTGTACGCGGCGATTCCCAAAACCTTTTTCCCGCAACAGGACACGGGCGTCATCGTCGGTGGTGTGCAGGCCGACCAGGGCAGCTCGTTCCAGATGATGCAGGCGCGGGTCGACAAATTCGTCGCCATCGTCATGGCCGACCCGGCGGTGGTCAATGTCAGTGGCTCCACGGGAAGCGGCGGTGGCGGTGGCCCAGGCGGTGGTCAGCGCAACTCAGCCAGTTTCTATGTCACGCTCAAACCCCTGGCCGAACGCCAGATTTCTGTGGATGGCGTGATTGCGCGCTTGCGTGGAAAGCTAGCGCATGAGCCCGGCGCCAATCTATTCCTGGTGCCGGTGCAGGACATTCGCATCGGTGGGCGCCAGTCCAACGCGCAATACCAGTACACCTTGCAGGCCGACGCGGTGGAGGACCTGCGCACCTGGGAGCCCCGCCTGCGCGCGGCGCTTTCCAAACTACCGGAGTTGGCCGATGTCAACAGCGACCAGCAAGACAAAGGCATGCAAACGTCCATCACGATCGACCGCGATGCGGCAGCACGCCTGGGTGTCACGGTGGGCAATCTGGACACCACGCTGAACGACGCCTTTGGCCAGCGCCAGGTGGGGGTGATCTACAACCCGCTTAACCAGTACCGCGTGGTGATGGAATTCGCCCCCGAATTTCTGCAGGGCCCCGAGATGCTGGCGCGACTGTTTGTCACCAGCAAAAGCGGGGCGCAGGTGCCGCTGTCCAGCTTTGCCAAGGTAGAGACCACTAACACACCGCTCAGCATCAACCACCAGAGCGGCACACCTGCTTCTACCATCAGCTTCAATCTGCCGGTGGGCGTATCGCTGTCGGATGCGACAGCAGCTATTGACAACGCGCTGCTGCAGACGGGTGTTCCGATTTCGGTGCGCGGCAGTTTTCAGGGCACGGCCAATGCGTTTCAGCAATCGTTGGGCTCACAGCCCATGCTGATTGCGGCGGCCCTGGTCACCATCTACCTGGTGCTGGGCATGTTGTATGAGAGCCTGATCCATCCGCTGACCATCATCTCGACATTGCCCTCGGCCGGGGTCGGTGCGCTGCTGGCATTGATGTTGTTTAACACCGAGTTTTCCATCATCGCCTTTATCGGCGTGATTCTGCTGATCGGCATCGTCAAGAAGAACGCCATCATGATGATTGACTTCGCCATCGCCCGGCAGCGCGCTGGGCAGGCCAGCGCAGCCTCTGCCATTTACCGCGCTGCCCGCCTGCGTCTGCGCCCCATCCTGATGACAACCATGGCTGCCATTTTTGGTGCTGTGCCGCTGGCACTGGGCACCGGCGATGGTGCCGAGATGCGCCAGCCGCTGGGCATTGCCATCGTCGGTGGCCTGATTCTGAGCCAACTGCTGACGCTCTACACCACGCCCGTGGTCTATGTGCTGATGGACCGACTGAAGAGCAAACGCCCCCGCCCAGTGGCTGCTTCTGTTGCCGCAATCGGCGAACCCGCATGAGACCCCTATGCTGAACCCCACCCCTAAAACCCTATTGGCATTTGCCGTGATGTTGGTACTCAGCGCCTGCGCCATTACGCGCGTCGACCCGCCGACACCAGACCCTGCACCGGCGCAGTTCAAGGAGGCGTTACCCGCTTCAGAAACTGCAGCGCAACCGGTGCCCGATGCCTGGTGGACCCTGTTTCAGGACCAGGTGCTCGATGAGCTGGAGCGCCGCGTCGTCATTGGCAACGAAACGCTGAAGGTCTCAATGGCCCAACTCACCGCCGCCCGTGCCACGCTGGACGCCAGCCAAAGCGCCGTCTACCCCACGCTCAACGCCGGACTGAACGGCACGCGTGCCTACACCGCAACGTCAAACGCCGCAGAGAACCCCAACAACAGCGTGGTGTTGACCGCCAATGCAAGCTGGGAGTTGGACCTGTGGGGCCGCCTAGCGATGGCGACGCAGGGCGCGCAAGCGACCTTCAACGCTTCAAAAGCCGACCTGGCCTCGGCCCGCTTGTCGGTGCAGGCCTCATTGGCACAGGGATACTTCTCTTTGCGTGCGAGCGAGGCACAGCAGGAACTGCTGCAACGCAATGTGCTGGCCTATCAACGGTCACTGGAACTCACCCAGGTGCGCTATCAAGCAGGCGTTGCGGGCCTGACAGACGTGCTGCAAGCCAAAACCCAACTCAACAGCACACAA
>CAIQYP010000175.1 GCA_903876045.1 uncultured beta proteobacterium
AACCAGGCAGGAAGGCGCGGATGCCGTTGACCAGAACGGTCAGGCCGCCCTTGACCTTGCCGGAGGTGGTGCCGGTAACGAATTCGCCGGATTCCAGGGCCTTTTCGAGGCTCATCCAGGAAGCCAGACGCTTGGCCTTGTCGCGCGACAGGATGGTGTCGCCGTAGCCGTTTTCGACGGAGTCGATGGCGACGGAAACGAAGTCGCCCACTTGGACTTCGAGCTCGCCCTTGTCGCTCTTGAATTCTTCGATTGGCACGTAGGCTTCGGACTTGAGGCCGGCGTTGACCACGACGAAGCTGTGCTCGATGCGGACGACTTCAGCGGTGATCACTTCACCGGTGCGCATTTCCGAACGTTGCAATGACTCTTCAAATAGGGCTGCGAAAGATTCTGACATGTGTTTTGTAGCAGATGCTACGGGGTTAAGTTATCGAACCCCAGGGCTATGCGCTGTCGCGCGAAAAGAGCTCTGGGGGCCAAAATTTGCAAAGCCGTTAGGCGTTGCGTCCACAAAGCCGTTAGGCCTTGTTTGTCACCCTTCAGGCGGACCTGAAAGGCTGTTTGCCTTGCCACCAGTTCAATACGATTTCAACGGAGGCTTGCACCGTCAAATCGGAGTTGTCCAGGAGCTTGGCATCTACTGCGGGCTTCAAGGGTGCAACGCTTCGGGAGGTGTCCCTTGCGTCGCGCGCCTCAAGGTCTGCGCGAAGACCGTCGAGTGTAGCGGGAATTCCCTTTGAAATCAACTGCTTATGGCGGCGTTCTGCACGGCAGGCTGCACTTGCGGTAAGGAAAACCTTGAGCGGTGCGTTCGGAAATATCACCGTGCCCATGTCGCGCCCGTCTGCCACCAAACCGGGCAGCTTGCGAAAGCTGCGCTGAAAGTCCACCAGCGCCTCGCGCACCATGGGGAAAGCAGATACGCGAGAGGCATTCATACCGGCTTCCTCGGTGCGTATGGCATCGCTTACGTCTTCAGCATTGAGCAGAATTCGGTTGCCTTCAAAGCGGATGGGCAGATCGCGCACGAGATCGGCAATTTGTTGCTGATGTGCCACTTCCAGAGGGACTCCAGAGCGCGTTGCGGCCAGACCCGTGATGCGATACAGCGAGCCCGAATCCAAAAAGTGGTAACCCAACTTATCTGCCAATACGGCTGCAAGCGTGCCTTTGCCTGAAGCGGTGGGTCCATCCATGCAGAGGACAGGAATGTTTGCGGTATCAGCCTGAGACACCGAGAATAGCGTTTCAAAATAATCTGGGTAGGTCTTGGCAACACACTTTGGGTCTTCAATGCGTACCGGAATGCCTGCCGGGTTAAAGGCGGCCAGTGAGAAGCACATGGCGACGCGGTGGTCGTCATAGGTGTGAATGGTTCCAGATTTCCAGTGGCTCAGGTCGGCAGGCGGTGAGACCTGAATATAGTCGGCGCCCTCTACGACGGTGGCGCCCAGTTTGCGCAGTTCGTTTGCCATGGCCGCGATGCGGTCGGTTTCCTTCACGCGCCAGCTAGCAATATTGCGCAAGGTGGTTGTGCCGTCGGCGTACAACGCCATAACGGCCAGGGTCATGGCCGCATCCGGAATGTGGTTGCAGTCCAAATCGATCGCCCTTAGTGGCCAGGCGCCGCGGCGGATGTGAAGCCAGTTGGGACCACTGTCGACGTGCGCGCCCATCAATCGGGCAGCCTCGACAAAGCGGATGTCACCCTGAATGGAATCGGCGCCCACGCCTTGTACACGGATGCCACTTTGGCCACCGATGCCATTGGCAATCGCGCCCAGGGCTATGAAGTAGCTGGCGCTGGAAGCGTCCGCTTCTACGTGCAGTACTCCGGGAGAATGCAGCTTGCAGCCTGCCGGAATCGTGAACCGCTGCCAGCCATCGCGCTGCACCTGCACGCCAAAACGTGCCAGAAGGTTGAGTGTGATTTCGATATAGGGTCGGGAAATCAGTTCTCCGACCACTTCGATCACCACGTCCTTCTCTGCGACTAAGGGCAGCGCCATTAAGAGCGCAGTCAAAAACTGGCTGGAAACATCGCCGCGAACTTGGATGGCCTTGGCCAGACTCAAAGCCGGTGTGCCTATACGCAGTGGCGGAAAACCTTCATTGCCTAGGTAGTCGATGTGGCAGCCCAGTTGGCGTAAGGCATCCACCAGATCGCCAATCGGGCGCTCGTGCATTCGCGCAATGCCACCCAGTTCAAAGTCTCCACCCAACACGGCCAATGCTGCGGTGAGCGGGCGCATGGCGGTGCCAGCGTTGCCCAGAAACAGTTTGGCTTGTTGGGTGCTCAACTTTCCGCCCAAGCCGGTGATTTGTACGGTGGAGCCACTCTGCGTGATCGCACAGCCCAGGGTCTTGAGCGCCACCAGCATGACGCGGGTGTCATCGCTGTCCAACAGGTCATGTATGGTTGTGACGCCCTCACACAGCGCTGCCAGTAACAGAACGCGATTTGAAATGCTCTTAGAGCCGGGAAGGGTGACCGTACCCGCCGCAGCGCTTAAGGCCGGAATGTCTAGAAATTCAGTGGAGTACATCAGCTTTTATTTCTGGAGTTCATGCTCCAGTGGGCCCGGGTCATGCTGGCTTGTTCGATTAGGCCTTCCAGCGCTTGTGCATTGCCACTGGAAATCATGACTTCCAGGGCCTGGAGGTTGCGTTGGAATGTCTGACTTTGGGCTAACAACTCTTCGCGGTTGGCCAGCAGGATGTCGCGCCAGACCTTGGGATCGCTGGCGGCAATACGGGTGAAGTCTCTAAAGCCGGGGCCTGCCAATGACAAATAGTCTTGTCCTTCGGGCTGGCCCGAAATGGCGTTCATCAGCGCGAAGGCGATCAAGTGCGGCAGGTGGCTGACTGCGGCGTAGGCAGCATCATGTTTCTCGGGGCTCATGGTCAAAACCTTGCAGCCCAGGCGTGTCCACAATTCGGTTGCTCTCTGCAGCTGCGCAGGAAGCGTGCGATCAATCGGCGTCAGGATGACTTGCTTGCCCACATATAGATCAGCATCCGCATTTTCCACGCCTGCAGATTCTTTTCCAGCAATCGGGTGCGCCGGCACAAACAGGCCAACATGTTCGCGCAGGCTACGCCGGGCCGCATCAATGACATCTCGCTTGGTGGAGCCTACGTCCATGATCAACATGTCGGGAGTCACCAAATGCTTGATAGCTTTAAAACTGGTTTCGGTTGCCGCAACTGGCACGGCAATCAGCACGATGTCTGCACCGGAAACCGCTAGAAGCGCTGAAGGCGCTTCG
>CAIQYP010000176.1 GCA_903876045.1 uncultured beta proteobacterium
ATTGGCCAGTGCGCGGGCAATCCAGCCGCTGCCGATAACGCCGGTTCCGAGTGCGGCAAAGGTCTTGATGTCTGTCTTGAAAGTCATGTGGTTTCCTTGAAATCCGGCAATGTGATTAACGCTTTTTGAGGTTCATCTTTACGCGGCCTTCAGCCGGCGTCATGGGCTTGGCACCCATGCATTCGATGAGCTTGATCACGCGCTCCACCAGGCTGCCATTGCTGGCGTGCACGCCCTTGTCGAGCCACAGGTTGTCTTCCAGGCCCACGCGCACATTGCCGCCCAGCAGCATGGCTTGTGCGGCCATCGGCATTTGCAGACGGCCGATGCCAAAGCCCGCCCAGGTCACGCCCGGTGGCAGGTTATCCACCATGGCTTTCATGGTGGTGGTGTCGGCTGGTGCGCCCCACGGAATGCCGAGGCATAACTGGAACAGCGGGTCGTTCAGCAAGCCCTCTTTCATCATCTGCTTGGAGAACCACAGGTGGCCGGTGTCAAAGATTTCCAACTCGGCCTTCACACCTATTTCTGTAATGCGCTTGGCACCCGCGCGCAGAGCGGTGGGCGTGGAGACATAGATGGTGTCGCCATCACCAAAGTTCAGCGTGCCGCAGTCCAGCGTGCAGATGTCGGGCAACAGTTCTTCCACATGCACCAGACGCGTCAGCGGGCCGACCAGGTCGGTGCCGGGGCCGAAGTCGCAGGGGCGCTCGTCTGGGCCGATTTCCAGATCACCACCCATGCCGGCGGTCAGGTTGATGATGACGTCTACGCCTGAGGACTTGATGTGCTCCATCAATTCACGGTAGAGCGCCGGGTCGCGGCTACCTTTGCCGGTTTGCGGGTCGCGCACATGGCAGTGCACCACGGTGGCACCCGCGTTGGCCGCCTGAATTGCGGCATCCGCGATCTGGCGCGGCGTCACGGGAATGTGCGGGTTCTTGCCCACGGTGTCGCCAGCGCCGGTGACGGCACACGTAATGATGATGTTCTGGTTCATGTCTGGTAGTCCGGTTCTTCCTGATTCAGGATGTTTTTAAGGGCGGTGAAATGAAGCTCCGAAAAGCGCGTGGGGTAATCGTTCCATTGGCTGCAGGCTACCTTGGCAACAGCGTCAGGCACCAAGGCCAGTTCGCGCCCGGTGGCCAATGCTGCCACCTGGAGGGCGCAGGCTTTTTCCAGGTAATACAGTTCGTCAAAGGCCTGGGCGACGGTGGGGCCGACCACGATGACGCCGTGGTTGCCCATGAACAGCACGCTTTTGCCTTGCTCCATCAGAGCCGCCACGCGCGCTCCTTCATCGGCATGCAAGGCCATGCCGGCATAGCCACGGTCGTAGGCAATGCGCTGGTAGAAGCGGCAGGCGTTCTGGTCCAGCATCAAAAACTCAAAGTCCTTCAGGCAGCACAACACAGTGGCGTTCTGCATGTGGGTGTGCAAAATGCAGCGCGCCTGCGGCAGTTGTTTGTGCAGGGCCGCGTGCAGCGTCCAGGCGGTCGGGTCGGGGGCGGTGGCACCGGTTTGCGTGTCGGGGTCGTTCACATCCAGCAGCAGCAACTCGCTGGCGCGTATGCGCGAGAAGTGCGAGCCCACCGGATTGAGCAAGAACTGGCTACCGGCGTCATTGGTGGCCACGCTGAAGTGGTTGGCAGTCGACTCATGCATGCCCATTCGTGCGGCCCAGCGGAAGGCGGCGGCCAAGTCGGTGCGCAGGGTGTGGAAATGTGTCATGGCGCCATGCTAGACCGCCATGGGCTCGGTGTCTCTTGCTGTTACGACCCATGGTTGACAAAAAGCGACACAGTGGCGTTGGGGTTTTCCCAGGTTCGACCGCTATAGACTGGGCGCGATGAACCACGAATCCAAAGCTTCCGCCGACGCTGCACCCGCCGCACCCGCCGCCCGATGCGCGCAAGCCGCGCTATCCGCACTACCGGAAGTCTTTACCGTGCGCAACGTGCGCCGTGACTTTGTCGAGTGGCACTTGGGTCGACCAGTCTATGTGCTGTGGGCTTTGGACTTTGACACCACCGCTGTCTTGCCCCGCATGCAGGCGGCGCAAGCCCAACTGGCCGATTTACTGCTGGACGGCTACACCCGCGAGCCGCACATCACCCTGAGTTTGTGCGGCTTTCCAAGTGATTCGCCGGTTCACACCGATGACTTCGGGCCAGAACTTATTCCAGCGCAGGTGCAAGCCATGCAGCAGTTGCGTCTCGCTCCGTTTGAGATTGAGATTGGCGGCCTGGACACGTTTACTTCCGTGCCCTATTTCACGGTCACGGAAACCAGCGGTCAGCTTGCGGCCTTGCGCGCTTGTCTGACTGCAAAAGGAGCGCAGGCGGCATCGGGTGACTATGTTCCCCACGTCACGCTTGGGCTTTACGCCGATGCCTGGCCGCTGGCTGCCGTGCAAGCGCGCTTGCGGCGTTGTGTGTTGCCGGAACCTGTGCGCGTGCCGGTGCACGGCATCAGTTTGTTGTCTTACCAGGCGGCTGACATTGGTGGCGTGCTCTCGTGTCTGGCTAGCTACCCGTTCGATGGTGACAGGCAGCGTTAGCAGTGGCTTTGTTAAGCCGGCTATGTGCAAGATCTGGTGGGACCGGTCAAAAATTGCCAACGAATCTGATTCGCGGGGCGGGTTGAAGTGAAGAGGTTCTGACGGTGTTGCGAAGAGACCCTGTGGTTGGAAGTTGGCAGTGGGCAGCACGGAGCCATTAGAAAATACCGCCATGGTTTTCAATAAATGCATGTGCAGTCATTCGGAGTGACCGTTTTGAGGCTTCCAACACATGGGTGCGAGTTCCACAGTTTTCCAGGCATGCAGCAGAGTTGCTGCCCCTGCCGAGCCTCTTCGCCGAGCAGGCCGATCAAAGACGCCTGGAGTGGCAAATCATCCGATTGCAATCGGCCACTGTGATACGATTCTTTGCGTCTTATGGGCATTTAGTCCTTGTACTGAATGCCTCTCCTGCCCCGGTTGCTGGCTTGGTTTTTACCGTTTATTGCCCGCGACGCATCTGGCGCCTGATTCCCTCACTTCTTGTCACCTCTCCGGAATATCCATGACCGCTGAACTGATGCTCGATCTCCACGCCGACATGGCCGACCTGGGTAAGGCCGACGAGGCGGTGACCGGCATGGCCGGCCGCATGGGCTGGTCCGACGATGTTTTATTTCAGCTGAGACTGGTCCTTGAGGAGATCATGATGAACGTGATCTCACACGGCTCCGTGGACGGGCGCCTGGCCCGCGTGACGGTGAGCCTGCGCCAGGATGGTGATGTGTTGCGGCTGGAGTTATCGGACGACGGCATCGCCTTCGACCCATTGAGCCTGCCACCGCCCGACGTCAGCTTGGATATCGAGGATCGCCTTATCGGCGGCCTGGGTGTTCACCTGATCCGCACGATGATGGATAGCGTCAGTTATCGCCGCGAAGGCGACTGGAACCGGCTGCTGGTGACCAAGGCACTGGCCTAGCGCGTCGATGCTGGAACAGACCGTTCAGGAACGCCCCCTACTTTTTCTGGTGAGTCCGTTGATCGCTACACTCGGCGTCTTCGTCTTCTCAACATAAATATTTGATTTGCTATGACTATTGCCACCTACAAGCTCACAGGCCGCCTTGACGGTGCCAGTTCTCCAATTCACGAGAAGGCTCTCAAGGAGCTTTTGGTTGGTGACATCAGTTCAGTAGACATCGATCTCAGCGAACTTGACTACGTGAGCAGCGCCGGATTGCGCGTCTTGTTGGTGGCAGCCAAGGCGGCCAAGGCCAAAGGCGGCAAGGTCACTCTCTTGTCTCCCAAACCGTCCACTGTTGAGGTGCTCAAGATCAGCGGTTTCGACAAAATCATTCCCATCAGGGCCTGAGCACGCACCCTGGCTGAAGGCCCACGCGCAGGCAGTCGAAGCGCAGTCGGTCCCGGCGGGGACCGTATTGGGCTGAACAGCCAGTCGTTGTCGGGCGCCAGTTGCCAAGTTGTTAACTTCTGTCATTTGGGCATGGTAAGGTGGCAGCGAATATGGCTATCAGGCACTGCCCGGTCGGTTTCCGTTGACTTAAAAATACATGAATAAACCCCTCAACGCTTCTGACGCTGCGGCGTTACGTCGGGCACTCATCAATCTGGCCAGCCTCATGCTGTTGATGATTCTGAGTGTCGGCATCGCCGGCCTTTTTTCGGTTTGGTCTATCAACCGATTTCAGACGCGAACACAGTTGGCATTGAACGAGGTGGGCGCCACCATGCTCGACGCGCGTCAAGCGCAAGTCCACTTCAAAACCCAGGTGCAGGAATGGAAGAACACGCTTCTGCGCGGTCACGATCTGGAGGACAGAGCCAAATACCTAGCGGCCTTTGAAGCTGAAATGCATCAAACCCAGGTTCTGCTGGACGACCTTCCTGCCAAGCTGGATCACATCGCACATATCGAAGTTCTGGCCCATCTTGAAAAGGGTGGCGAGTCTTCCGCTGTCAAGGGCATCTCGGTACGGATGAAGGATGACGTCATACACATCCTCGCTGAATTTCTGGCCGTGAATGAGGCCTATGCCGGTGCTTTGGATGCTGCGCAAATGGATGGCGGGTGGAATCCGAGCCAGGCTGATAGTGACGTTCGTGGTACTGACCGAGTCTTGACGGAGCAGTTGGAAGCGATTCCCGTACAGCTTGCAAGGGCCCACTCGGATTTGGTTTTACTTGCCAGTCGTGAGGCTGAGTCGAGGTTCACGATGTTGTCCCGCCTGGTATGGGCGGCCATCGTTTTGGCCTTGGGCCTGGTGAGTTTGACGCTCTGGAAAATCCTGAAACACCCGGCGCTCGTCAAATGAACGATGCCGGATTGGCTGCGTGGGCGGGGCTAGGTCTGTTTTTTGCCGGCATGCGCATGCTCAGCACGCACATGCGCCAATTCACGGGGGGCTCTGTGCGTTCCCTGCTGACCCGCATGCTGAACCGGCCGATGGCGCCGCACTTTGCGGGGCTGATTTTTGGCGCCTTGACCCAATCTACGGGGGCTGTGACATTCATCACCTCGGGGCTCATCGCATCCGGCTCGATGGGCATTGAGCGTGCGCTCCCCATGCTCGCCTGGGCCAATGTGGGCACTGCGGCGTTGGTATTGCTGGCAGCCATCAACATCCATGCTGCGGTGCTGGTTCTGCTTGGGCTGGTCGGACTGGCTTTCTTTCTGGGGCTGGATCAGTCGGACAAGTATCGCCATGCAACGCTTGGTTTGTTGGGCCTGGGACTGCTGATGTTCGGCCTGACCATGCTCAAGAGCAGCGTGGCGTCGATCGGAAGCGATCCGTGGATGCGTGAGTTCATTGAATTCGCAGGTTCGGGCGTGGCCATCGCCTTGGTCTCGGGTTTTGTTATCGCAGTGGCGCTTCAGTCCTCCTCCATCGTCACCGTGTTGGCGCTGCCTTTGGTTCACGAGGGTTTGATCGATCTGGATCAGACGGTACTCATGATTTACGGCGCGAACGTCGGATCGGGTTTTGCGGTGATGCTGGCCGCATCCGGCATGGAGGGCTCGGGAAGGCTGATTTCCATGGTTCAGGCCATGTTGCGGGTCTTGGCTGCCGGGGTGTTATTACCTCTTTTCTTCATCGAGCGCCATACCGGCGCGCCACTGGTACTGTGGTTTCTGCGCCTGATGACCGAATCAGCCGCCACCCAGTGCGCGCTGGCCTACACGCTGTTCCAAACCGTGCTGGTCCTGTCGAGCCAGGTCACGGCCAAGTGGCTGATCGCGCTGGCTGCGCGTTTGGCACCGCCCAGTCTGGAAGAGGCGCTGATGAAGCCTCAATATATCTTCGAGGAGGCCGTCAACGATCCGGCAACTGCGCTTGCCATGGCCGAGCTCGAGCACAAACGGCTGTTGACATTTCTGCCCGACTTCCTCGAAGACCTTCGCCCCGAAGAAGAGCGCTCTCCCACTGCGCATCCCCTGAATTTGCGGTCTGCCGCCAGCGCTTCCATTGCCAACGAGATCGACCTGTTTCTCGGGGCCACGCTGCGCGCAAACCCCGACATGGCAGACGTTGCGCAAGTCTTTTCGGCCCGCACACGCTTGCAGACGCTGCAGCCTTTGCAGATCGCTTTGACGCAGTTTGCGTCCGGTCTTCTGGTTGTTGCGCCCGAAGAGCGCCCGGCATTTGCGGCGGTCATGGTCGAAGGCCTGCATTCCATTTTGATGGTGGCTGCGGATTGCGCCACTGATGAAACCAGTGACAGCCAGGAGCTGCTCTTCATCCTCACGGAAGAGCGCAGTGCCTTGATGGACCAGATCCGGGATGAGTTGCTCGGCAGCAGCGACACCCACATGGCGGG
>CAIQYP010000177.1 GCA_903876045.1 uncultured beta proteobacterium
ACAGCGCGGTATCTTTCATGCTCAAACCAGAAATATTGAATCACCGGATTGTCCCGCAGCAATGGAAAAATCCCAGTGAAATTGATGAAGAACCGCTCTTTGAACAGCTCGGCAATGTCTACCCCCAGGGCAGCGGCCAGCGCGGCCATCACTGCAATTGTAGGATTCGCCGTGCCACTTTCAATGCGCGATAGATAGGTCCGGTAGATGCCGCACTGGGTGCAAAGCGCTTGCTGCGAACGACCGGCTCCAATCCTCAATCTGCGAACTTGCCTACCGACAAGGTTCCGTATGTCCATTGATTTCAATTTGACGCTCCTTTGATTTGCCGCCACAAGCTACGTTCATTGACAACGGAAGTTTCTCTGCGAAAGTTCACGAAAATCGATGATGAAGACTTCTCCCACCTCGCGCTGTGCGGCAGCGAACATAAGAATCATCTAAGGGAAACGTAGGCTTCCCGCCTGAATACGGCGATACAGAATTGCGCCCAATGCCACATAGGCGGCACTCGCTTGGGGCAGAACATACAGACGGTCGCGGCTGGCTACCGGATCAAAGCCTTGTTGCTGCAAGACGCTTTTTTGAACTTTGAAAGTGTCGGTTGTGCTTTGTGCCGCCATGACGCGCACAAACAGGGGCAAGGCATAGGCCGGCAAATGTCGACGGAGGTGTTGCGCCATTCGCTGGCCATCAAATCGGGTGTGGGCGGCCAGCACAACGGCTGCCATGCCGGCGCGGCCATCGCAATGCGGCACCGGCACGCCATAGACACAAACTTGGGCAATGCCCGGCACCGCAGCGACCGCGCGCTCGACCTCGGAGGCGGCAACGTTCTCGCCCTTCCAGCGAAACGAATCGCCCAGGCGGTCAACAAAGGCGATGTGACGAAAGCCCTGATCGCGCACCAGGTCTGCGCTGTTGATCCACCGGTCACCCGGGTGGAACACCCCATGCAACATCTTGTCCTGCGTTGCCTGCGCATCGGTGTATCCATCAAACGGATTGCTGGGACTGACTTCGGTAACCAGCAGCCCGACTTCCCCAGTGGCCACGCGCCGCACCGCGCCGTGGGCATCGCGCTGTGGACCCGCGCGTTCCGTGTCATAGGCCAGGATGGCATACGGCATGGTGGTCACGCCCGCGGTACGCGGCAAACCCAGCGCATTGGCAAACACCAGGTTGCCTTCGCTCGAGCCATAAAACTCGCAGATGTGCCGGATGCCGAAGCGTTGCTGAAAGGCGTCCCATAGCTCCGGGCGCAACCCATTGCCCACCATCAGACGAACGGGGTGCTGGCGGTCGCCCGGGCTGGCCGGACGACTGAGCAGGTAGCGGCACAGTTCGCCGATATAGGCAAAGGCGGTGGCGCCGGTAGCGCGGATGTCGTCCCAAAAACCCGTGGCGCTGAACTTGCGTGCAATGGCTAGCGTGGCCGCGCTGGCAACGACAGAGCTCCAGCACAAGGTGAGTGCACTGTTGTGATGCAGCGGCAGGGGGCAATACAAAACGTCGTCGGCCTGCAAACGCATTGCGGCCTGCCCCATGCCATAGCCGCAGCGCAGCCAGCGCAAGTGCGTCATTACGGCGGCCTTAGGCCGCCCCGTGGTGCCCAAAGTAAAGACCAAGTAGCAGGGCTTGCCTGCCAGTATCTGGTTGGTATCTGGCAGGTTTTTGGTAGAGGCCATGGCACAGGCCGCACTCAGGTTGAACAGGCCTTTGGGGGCCTGCCCCTGACCGACCCAGAGCCACGGCATGCCAGCCGGCCGCCGTGGAAAAGCGCTACGCAAATTGGCCACGCAGTTGGCACCGACCACGAGCCGCGTCGGCCGGATCACACCCACGCTGTAGCGCAGGGCATCGCCCCGCTGATTGGGGTTGAGCAGGCCGGCTACAGCACCAATCTTGGCCAGAGCTGCCACACAGGCCAGCAGTTCGGGGTGGTTTTCCAGTAGCAGGCCAACGCTGTCACCACTGCGCACGCCCTGGGCTTGCAACACATGGGCAATGCGGTTGGC
>CAIQYP010000178.1 GCA_903876045.1 uncultured beta proteobacterium
GCAGCTTCAGCAAGCACCGGATTGGTGTCTTCGGCCCAGTCCACCTCAACCAGCACCGCATCGGCTTGGGTCAGCGGGTTGCCCGCCATGACCGGATTCCGCATGACCCAGGCATTGCCAAAAGCCTTGACGGTAACCGGCACCGACACATTCCACTTGGTCATGCCATCGACACAGCGCAGGCCCACGCGGCCGTGACCCCAAAGACGCGAGCCCGGTGGCACATACATCTCTACATTGCCACAAGGTGCCAACTTAAGGCGGCTATCCAGTGCGCCAACCGAAACCTCATACCGCAGACGCGTCGACGGGTCTGCCGGGTTGGTAGCCACGGCATTGCGTGCCCACTTCAAGGCCATGCCTGCGTAATCAGGCTCGGCACTTTGCGCGCGGGCCAAGGCATGCACCATAAGCAAACCCACGGCCAATAGCAGCGCCAACGCCTTGAACTGCCAGCGCGGGGCAAGCGGTAAACAACGGGATGGTTTCATGACAGGGTCTCCTATAGCCGGCATGGCCTGCAATGCGACCAACTATAGGGAGGCCCTGCGCGCACTAAGACCGCAAATACATGCCAAACCCCCCGCTATTCCAAGTCTCAAAAATTAAAGCTTTTCCCATAATTGCCTCACGTCCCAAGCCCCAGGCATCTTCTGAGGTTTGTGCCCCCCTTTATGAGGACCGCCATGTTTGCCAATTTAACCAACGGACTGGACTTTCAAGCCAAGGCCCTGGTGATCCGGGCCGAGCGCCAGCGCGTTCTCGCCAGCAATATTGCCAACGCCGACACGCCTGGCTACGTGGGACGTGACATCAATTTCAAAGAGGCCATGGGCGCCGCGCTGGGCGAATCCAACGCGACCACCCCACTCACCTTGTCGCGCAGCGGCAGCAATAACGATGGAACTACCCATGCGCAACACATTCCCCTGCAAAGCACGTTGGGCAGCCTCGGCACCGACGGCGCTTCTGCCCTGGCGTACACGGTACAAACCCAACCCGCCATGGATGGCAATAGCGTGGACATGGACCGTGAGCGGGCCAATTTCGTCGACAACGCCGTCCGCTACGAAGCCACTCTTCGCTTTATTAACGGCTCGTCCAGAACAATCTTGAGCGCCATTCAGGGTCAGTAGCTCTTTGAACGCCAACAGGAAATAAGCCCATGTCCATGTTTTCGATCTTTAACGTCTCCGGCAGCGCCATTAGTTCGCAGGCCCAGCGCCTCAACGTGGTGGCCAGCAATATGGCCAATGCCGATGCGGTGGCCGGGCCGGATGGCAAGGGCTACAAGGCGCGCCAGGTGGTATTTGAAACGGTGCCCATGGGCACGGATGCTGCCGCCGGCGTCAAGGTGAGTGGCGTTTTGGAGAGCCAGGAGCCGCTCAAGCGGGTGCACAACCCGTCGCACCCTTCGGCCGATGCCGATGGTTATGTGACGCAGTCGAACGTGAACCCGGTGGAAGAAATGGTCAACATGATTTCCGCCTCGCGCTCGTACCAAAACAATGTCGAGGTGATGAACACCGCCAAGACCTTGCTCCTCAAAACCCTGCAAATGGGTCAATAAGACTTTAAGGAAACACCATGGTTGCCGCCGTCTCCTCCTCCTCCGCCACCAC
>CAIQYP010000179.1 GCA_903876045.1 uncultured beta proteobacterium
ATCCGGGCCAGGTGTCAGGTTGAGCAGAAGACCGGCTGCAATGAACAGCAGCAATTGTTCGACGGGCACGTCTTAACCCCTAACCTGCAAAGAAGCTACGCACCGCCGCCACGGCATGGTCCACACCGGCGGCATCCACATCCAGGTGCGTGACAAAGCGCAATCGGTACAAGCCGGTGATCAGCACGCCCCGGGCTTTCAGGTGCTCTTGCAAGGCGGCAGATTTCTCACGCGCCGCCCCTACAAGATCGACAAACACAATATTGGTTTGTGGTGCTTCCACCTCTAGAGCCGCGATGCCTTGAAGACCATCTGCCAGGCGCACGGCTAGCGCGTGGTCTTCAGCAAGACGCTGAACATGGTGATCCAGCGCATGACTTGCGGCTGCGGCCAACATGCCAGCTTGGCGCATACCGCCACCAGTCATCTTGCGGATACGGTGTGCGCGCGCAATGAATTCTTTGCTACCGCACAAGGCCGAGCCAATGGGCGCACCCAGACCCTTGCTGAAGCACACCGACGCGCTATCAAAGCAAGACGCAATCGCGCGCGCCTCGGCATATGTATCCGTTGCATTCAACGCGGCCTGTGCCGTGGCCGCATTGAATAAGCGGGCACCGTCCAGATGGCGGCTCAAGCCCTTGTCGCGCGCAAGCTGGGTCGCTGCCTGCACATAAGCAAACGGCAGCAGCTTTCCACCCCAGGTGTTCTCGAGCGTCAGCAGCCGGGTTTTGGCGAAATGCGCATCGTCGGGTTTGATAGCGGCTTCAATATCCGAGAGCGCCAATGTGCCGTCCGGCTGGTGGTTCAGCGGCTGCGGCTGTACGCTGCCCAGCACGGCAGCACCGCCACCTTCCCAGCGGTAGGTATGGGCAAACTGGCCGACGATGTACTCGTCACCGCGCTGGCAATGGGCCAGGATGCCGCACAAATTGCTTTGGGTGCCCGTGGGCATGAACAGCGCCGCTTCAAAACCCAGCATGTCTGCGATTTTTTCCTGCAAAGCGTTGACGCTAGGGTCGTCGGCGAACACGTCGTCGCCCAGCGGTGCGGCGGCCATGGCCGCGCGCATCGAAGGTGTCGGCTGGGTGACGGTGTCACTGCGGAAATCCGCTCTCACGCTTGGGTTCTGCGCCGCTGTGTTCATAGTCATATAGCTCAATCTAAAAAGTTCTTCAGCATGGCATGGCCGTGCTCGGTCAATATGCTTTCCGGGTGGAACTGCACGCCTTCCATACGCACTTCAAAAGGCAAGCCGGTGTGGCGTACGCCCATGATTTCGCCATCGTCGGTCCATGCGGTGATCGCCAACTCCTTGGGGCAGGTAGCGCGCTCAATTGCCAGCGAGTGGTAACGGTTCACCGTAAACTGCTTTGGCAGCCCGGCAAACACGCCCTCTTGCGTGGTGGTAATGACCGAAGTCTTGCCATGCATTAATTGCTGGGCCCGGATGATGTTGCCACCCAGCGCCGCACCGATGCTCTGGTGGCCCAGGCACACCCCCAGGATGGGCAATTTGCCCATGAAGTGGCGGATAGCGGGCACCGAAATCCCGGCTTCGTTAGGGGAGCATGGGCCAGGCGACACCACCAACCGGTCCGGCTTGCGCACGGCGATCTCTTCCAGAGTAATTTCGTCATTGCGAAACACCTCGACATCTGCGCCCAACTCGCCAAAGTACTGGACGATGTTGTAGGTGAAGCTGTCGTAGTTGTCGATCATCAACAGTTTAATTTTGTTCACGGCACTCATTCCAATCCCTCCTCAACCAGTTCGCTGGCGCGCAACAAGGCGCGGGCCTTGGCTTCGGTTTCTTTCCATTCCAGCTCGGGCACGGAGTCGGCAACCACACCGGCAGCCGCCTGCACGTAAAGGGTCTGGTTCTTGATGATGCCGGTGCGGATGGCAATGGCCACGTCCATATCACCGGCATAGCTCAGATAACCGCAAGCGCCACCGTAAATGCCGCGCTTGATGGGCTCCAACTGATCAATCAGCTCCATGGCGTGCACCTTGGGTGCACCCGTCAGCGTGCCGGCCGGGAAGGTGGCCTTGAGCACGTCCATGCTGGTCATGCCATCCAACAGCGTGCCTTCAACATTGCTGACGATGTGCATCACATGGCTATAACGCTCTACGCAAAAGGCGTCGGTCACCTTGACCGTGCCGGTCTGGGCAATGCGACCGATGTCGTTGCGCGCCAGGTCGATCAGCATGACATGCTCGGCGCGCTCTTTGGGGTCGCCCACCAGTTCCACTTCGGCCGCTTTGTCCAGCTCTGGCGTGGCGCCGCGTGGGCGGGTGCCTGCCAGTGGGCGAATGGTGACCTTGATCTCTGGCGCGAGCGCCGCCGGGCCGCCCCGAG
>CAIQYP010000180.1 GCA_903876045.1 uncultured beta proteobacterium
CGCCCTTTTTTTGCCCGGCGACCTCGTGCGATACGTCAACTTCAAAGCTGGCGATGGCACTGTTGAGTCGCCAAATTCCAAACAAGGCACCTGTTAGCAGCAATGTCAACGCAAGGGCAAATGCCAGTGGCAACTTAAGACTCAGCTTCATACCGTCTCCCTGTTGATGACCACAACGTATGGTGATCAAGCTTAAATTTATGCGGAAAGCCCCGCTTTGTCACTTATTTAGCACGCACTATTGCGGCAATACCTCACTTTATAGGGACTTGCGTTCCGCTGTCGAAGGGCATTGTGTTTTGCTACACTGAGTTCATGTTTATTCACCGCATCAGTATTACGGGTTGTAGCGACCGGGGAGCCTGGCCCTGGCGGACTTGGCCTGCCTACGCTGAGCGCGCACCCTTCGCTTTCGTCTGATACTTCGGCGAATTCCTGGGTTGATGGGCTCGCACCGCGCGAAACCTTCACCCTGGCGGAAATAGAAGACACTCCACGGTTGAGCGACGCGCACCATTGAACCCTGCCTGTGCGGGGAAATCCGTTGCTATTCTGGATAAAGGCACGACTGACGTGATGACTGAAACACAATTCCAAGCTTTGCGCGAACAAGGCTTCAACCGTATTCCGCTGATGGCGCAGGCCTTTGCGGACCTTGAAACCCCGCTTTCCCTCTATCTCAAATTGGCCCGCGCCCCGGGTGCGTCCGAGCCGGCTCCCTACAGCTTTTTACTGGAGTCGGTGGTGGGTGGCGAGCGCTTCGGGCGTTACAGTTTCATAGGGCTGCCGGCCCGCACGCTGCTGCGCGCCAACGGGTTTGGCGCTGCGGCGCGCACCGAGGTGGTGACCGATGGCGTGGTAGTGGAGACCTCCACCGTCAACCCACTTGACTTCATCGCCGAATACCAGGGCCGCTTCAAGGTGGCGCTGCAGCCTGGCTTGCCGCGTTTCTGCGGTGGCCTGGCCGGCTATTTTGGCTACGACGCGGTGCGCTACATCGAGAAAAAGCTGGAGAACAGTTGCCCGCCCGATGAACTGAATTGCCCCGACATCCTGCTGCTGCAAACCGAGGAACTGGCGGTCATCGACAACCTGTCGGGCAAGCTGCATCTGATTGTTTATGTGGACCCGGTTGAACCAACAGCCTTTGCCAAAGGGCAGGCGCGTCTGGCAACGCTACGTGCCCAACTGGCGCAAGCGGTGATTGCACCAGCCGTCAAACCCTCGCAAAGCCATGAGGCCGTGCGCGACTTTGCCAAGGCGGACTACATCGCGGCGGTGGAGCGCGCCAAGGAGTTGATCGCCGGGGGCGACTTCATGCAGGTGCAGGTGGGCCAGCGCATCAAGAAACGCTACACGGAGTCGCCCTTGAGTCTGTACCGGGCGCTGCGCGCGCTCAACCCCAGTCCGTACATGTATTACTACAACTTTAGTGGTGCGGATGGGCAGGGTGGCGACTTCCATGTGGTGGGTGCCTCGCCAGAGATTCTGGTGCGCCAGGAGGCCATGCCCCCACGCTCCCCTGCGGAGCAAGGGTCGCTGCCCCCCAAGGGGGCCCTCGCGCCTCGGGGCGGCCCGGCGGCGCTCGCGCCAGAGATCAAGGTCACCATTCGCCCACTGGCAGGCACCCGCCCACGCGGCGCCACGCCGGAGCTGGACAAAGCGGCCGAAGTGGAACTGGTGGGCGACCCGAAAGAACGCGCCGAGCATGTGATGCTGATTGATCTGGCCCGCAACGACATCGGCCGCATCGCCCAGACCGGCACGGTCAAGGTGACCGACGCGTTTTGCGTGGAGCGCTATAGCCATGTAATGCACATCGTTAGCAACGTCGAAGGCACGCTGCTGGACGGCATGACCAGCATGGACGTGCTCAAGGCCACCTTCCCGGCCGGCACGCTGACGGGTGC
>CAIQYP010000181.1 GCA_903876045.1 uncultured beta proteobacterium
AGCGCGAAACCACATTGGTATGGAACCGAAAGACCGGCCAACCCATTCACCATGCCATCGTCTGGCAGGACCGTCGGGCTGAGCCCACCTGCGTCGAGCTGCGCGCACGCGGCTTGGCCAGCACCATCCGCGCCAAGACCGGCCTGCTGGTGGACGCTTACTTTTCCGGCACCAAGCTGAAATGGATTTTGGACCACGTACCCGGCGCGCGTGCTCTGGCTGCCAACGGCGAACTGGCCTTTGGCACCATGGACAGCTGGTTGATCTGGCAACTCACCGAAGGCCGCGTGCACGTTACAGATGTCAGCAACGCCTCCCGCACCATGCTGTTCAATGTGCACAGCAACCAGTGGGACCCCGAGTTGCTAGCCGCGCTGAACATACCCGCCAACATGATGCCGGTGGTGCAGCCCAGTGCCTCACATTTCGGTGAAGTCAGCCCCGCATTGCTCGGCCATGCCATTCCGATAGGTGGCGTCGCCGGTGACCAGCAAAGTGCCCTATTCGGTCAGGCCTGCTTTAGCGCCGGCATGGCCAAGAACACCTATGGCACGGGCTGCTTCATGCTGATGCATACCGGCAACGTATTCCAAACCTCCGCCAATGGCCTGATCACCACAAGCGCGGCACAGATAACCCCCACGCTTGCCGCTGCGCGTGCTGCGCTGCCCCCCGAGGGGGCGCGGTCTGGCTTGGGGCGGCCCGGCGCTGCGCCCATCCACGGAGCACCAGAATTCGCGCTGGAGGGCAGCGTCTTCGTAGGGGGCGCCGTGGTGCAGTGGCTACGCGATGGCCTGCAAGCGATTCAGAGCAGTGCGCAGGTGCAAGCCCTGGCCGAAAGCGTGCCGGACTCTGGCGGCGTGATGGTGGTGCCGGCTTTTACCGGGCTGGGTGCGCCCTACTGGAAACCGGAGGCACGTGGCTCGATAACCGGGTTGACGCGCGGCAGCACGTTGGCGCATATTGCCCGCGCCTCGCTGGAAAGCATCGCTTACCAAAGTGCCGCCCTGTTGCTGGCCATGGGCCGCGACGCCGTCAGTGCGGGCAGTGCCGAGGTGTCTGAGTTGCGCGTGGATGGCGGCGCCTGCGTTAACGACTTGCTGATGCAGTTCCAGGCCGATCTGCTGGGTATTCCCGTAGTGCGGCCATTGGTGACCGAGACCACCGCACTGGGTGCCGCTTACCTGGCAGGCCTGAGCACCGGCGTCTACAAAAGCACTGCCGAGTTGAGCGAACTGTGGCGCGCCGAGCGACGCTTTATTCCAACCATGGCACGTTCCCGTGCGCAGGAATTGATGGCGCTGTGGGAGCACGCGGTCGCACAGACCGTGCTCTGACCTACACTGATCAAAGTGACCGAATCCAAATGAAAATTGTGTTTCGCTGTGATCCGGCGTTGCTGGACCTGTTGCCAAGGCCCGTAGCGGCTAGACAAGCACTGCCAGATTGGCTGCGTGCTATGCCACGCAAAGCCTATTCTGAGGTGCACGAGCGGGATATTCGCACCGTCAAGCAGTGCCCGCCCTTCGTGGACGCCATGTCCCACGGATTCATGGTGCTGCTTCCGTGTGATGTGCATGTTGAGCGCGGCATGTTCTCCTGGGCATGGGAACTTCCACCATTGACCGTGGAAGAACATCCGAGTTCGCCCATCAGTTTTCATGCAGCGGCACAAATTTCGGGTACCCCATTTCACGACGGCCATTCATCCGCCCTGAAGTTCAACAGCTTTTGGACCATCGAACTGGAAGAAGGATGGTCACTCTTTGCGACGCACCCCGTTAACCGAGATGACCTTCCTTTCCGCTCGCTGACCGGACTGGTCAGCGCGGATCGGTTCACCGACGTTGGAATCAATTTTCCAGCCATCTGGCTGCAACCCGATTTTCAAGGTGTTTTGCCAAAAGGCACGCCGGTCGCGCAGTGTTTTCCGGTGCCGCGCGTGCAATCAACACTTATCTTTGAAGGCCTCTCACACGAACGGTCGCTGGCCTATAGCAAACTCGTCAAAGAAGTCATGCTCACACCCGGCATCTACCGCAAACGCTTTCGTGCCAAGCCCGACCAGTCAAGCGGACAATAATTGGCGCAATTGGTTAAGGTCAATCCACATGCGACCGTGCGGCCTTGAAACCAGAGCATTGGCAATGCGGCCAAACGCCGTCGGACGCAACTTATATGCTGTTCGATAAACCGTCAACGCCTCATCAACACGGGCATCTTCTTGCAACACAATGCCCAGATTGACTGCAGCCTCCGCGAAGTCGGGCCGGAGCTCCAAGGCGGCTTTGAAAGCAGTCTCAGCGCTTGCGAATTTGCCTTTATCCTGACGCAGCAAACCCATGTAAAACCAGGCGTCAGCCTGGTTTTTATCCAGCGCAATCGCCCTTTCCAAAGCGTCTTCGGCCCTTTCTTGCATGCCCGATTGATGAAGTGCTGCGCCCAGGCGACACCATGCCGGCGCATGCGAAGGATGAAGCTGCACGAAGCCAACAAGCACGTCCACAGCCAATGTCAATTTGCCTTGTTCGATCAAAATGGAACCCATCTGGTAGACGGGTTCAGGCTCTTGAGGAGTACATGCAGCCGCCCTTTCGAAAAAACCGAAAGCAGCTTCCAAATCCTGCAGAGTCAATGCAATGCGCCCGGCAATCAGCAACGAAGGCGTGTGGTCGGGTCGGCCTGCTAGACTGCAACTGATGTGACGAAAGGCGTCAGTCAACTTTTGTTGATGCAAGGAAATTACCGCCAGCAACTGGTGGGCAGCCGGGTCGTTGGAGCGGCCTCGCAGAATATCCTTGCAAATATCCGCAGCGGTTTCCAGTTGGCCCCCGTTGACGGCACCGATGGCAGCCACCATTGCTTGCTCGAACCGCTGTTGGATGACTGCCATTTGCTTTGACATAAGTGCAGAACACGCTCAAAACGTTAAAAAATATCGTGCAGTGGTTGTGTGTCTTGACATCACAATACGCTTCAATCCGATTATGCATTGCAACCATCAAGCACTGGCTTTAGGCAGATCTATGCAGCTTTAGGCAAGGCTTGACGGGAAGCCTCGCAAACCAGCCTTGTGGTTCATTCAAATATTCTTGGTGTCTATGCTGCGCAGTTTTCATTTATAGCGAATATTCTGCTGAAGCTCATTTCTTGTGAGCCAAGAATAAAGATGCCTAAGGGCACTCTTGAATGGTTCACGTATGGTCGCTTGCGCTGCAGTAGAGTTAGATGGCCGTAGAACGGTCTTACGGAATCGAAAGTCATTGCTTATGTTCATCTTGTGTGACATTGAAAATACGATTTGCCGTGGCAGGAACACCCGCAATGGATAACCCTGTTGTTGTTGCAATAGTGGGCATACAAATCTGGCGGTGGACGTGGCAGGTCGAGCGGGAAATTGAGGATAATTTTGTCACGGGGCTATTCAACTATGCGAAACTTGTTCGTATGTGGTTGAAATTCCCGTCCTTAAAAACTTCGTTACGTCGGACCTGCAAATGGACTGGCACGATGTGGTCCCGCAATTGGGTAAAACCGGCGAGGATCGTGGCTGGTGTTTTCATTGGATTGGTCTTTGCTGGTTCACTGCTGCTGCCTCGCGTGTCGCTAGCCGGAGAACTACCGAGAGAGC
>CAIQYP010000182.1 GCA_903876045.1 uncultured beta proteobacterium
CGACGGAACGATCAGCCACTATGTGGCAGTGAAGGAAGACATTACTAAAAAGAAGCAACAGGGCGAAGAACTGGACCACTATCGCCAGCACCTGGAGGAACTGGTGGCCGTGCGTACCACCGAACTGACCGCCGCCGTGGCGCACACGCGCCTGATCATCGACTCGAGTGCCGAAGGCATCCTGCAACTGGACGAAATGGGGTGCATCGCCCTGATCAACCCAGCGGCCTGCCAGATGCTCGGTTACTCGGCTGCGGAACTTATCGGTCGCGATGTGCACGCGGCGATCCACTGCCCGCCAGACGCCACTGCGCCGCATACGCTCTGCAGCCTAGGTATGGCGATGCGCGCGGGACGGATGCTGCGCGAGGATGCCGAAACATTCTGGCGTGCCGACGGCCTGCCGATACCGGTAACCGTGGCGACCCACCCCATGCACGATGGCGATACCGTCATCGGAGCGGTCATGAGCTTTTCCGACAACACAAAGCGCCAGGCCGCAGAAGCAGCGCGCGAAGCCGCCCGCACCGAAGCCGAACGGCTGGCGCGCAGCAAAAGCGAGTTTCTCGCCAACATGAGTCACGAAATCCGCACCCCGATCAACGCCGTGCTGGGCTTCGCTTACCTGTGCCTGGAGTTGGAGCTTCCGCCACGCGAGCGCGACTACCTCAACAAGATATACAGCGCCTCGGAATCCCTGCTGGGTATCGTCAACGACATCCTTGACGTCTCCAAGATGGAGGCCGGCAAGTTGGAGTTGGAGTCCGTACCGTTCAGTCTGGACGAGGTGCTGCATCGAGTGAGCAGCCTGTTCGCCATCAGGGCGCGCGACAAGGATGTGGAACTGATCATTGCTCCCGAGTCCGGCGTGCCAGAGAACCTGCTGGGTGATCCTTTGCGTCTGGGCCAGGTGCTGATCAATCTCATGAGCAATGCAATCAAGTTCACCGAACGTGGCGAGATTCGTCTGATCGTTAAACGGGTGACCCTGACCGACGACAATGTGGGCTTGTGCTTCGAGGTGCGCGACACGGGCCTGGGCATGACGCCAGAACAGCAAGCCCGCTTGTTCACCGCCTTCACCCAGGCAGACAGTTCCACCAAGCGAAAATATGGCGGCACCGGGCTTGGTCTGGTCATCTGCAAGCAACTGGTGGAACGCATGCAAGGCCAAATGGAGGTGGAGAGCGAGTTCGGCGTTGGATCCTGCTTCCGATTCACGGTCCGCTTTGACGTTGCCGCCGGCAAGAAAGCAGCCACGCTCGCACACTCGGTCCTCGCCGGCAAACGGGTGCTGGTGGTGGATGACAACGACACCATGCGATCTCTGTATTCCCGGATCACCAAGACATTAGGCTGCCACGTCGAGGAAGCGAATTCTGGCGAGGCGGTCCTGGCCGGGATCGAGGCCGGGGCGCACTATGACCTCATCCTTCTGGATTGGAAGCTGCCCGGCCAGGATGGCCTGGCTATCGCTCGGAGGCTGCACAAGGCAGGGCACGCCATGCCCATCATCCTGATTACCGGTCGCGAGCCGGAGGAGGCGCGCCTCCAGTCGGAAGAGGGCGACATCCAGGCCTTCCTTGCCAAACCGGTGGGACGCTCCACCCTGCACGACACCATGGTCAATGTCCTCGGAGGCCACACCGTTTTGCCGTCGGTTGTCCCCCACCACAGGAGGGCGCCCGACTTGAGCGGTGCCCGCATCCTGCTGGTGGACGACAATGATTTCAACCGGCAGGTCGGTCGCGAACTGGTCGCGATCACTGGCGCCGCAGTGGATACCGTCGGCGATGGGGCGCAGGCGGTGGCGGCAAGCATCGACGGCGGCTACGATCTGGTGCTGATGGATCTACAGATGCCGGTGATGGATGGCTACATGGCCGCCCGCATCATTCGTGAAGTCTGGCCAGATCTGCCGATTCTCGCCCTGACCGCCCATGCCATGAGCGAAGAGATGGAACGCGTGCTGGCCGCCGGCATGAACGACATCATCACCAAGCCCATCCTGCCCGATTCGTTCTTCGTCAAACTAGCGCACTGGCTTCCCCGCGGCGCCGGTCACGACAGGTCGACGTCCGCCGTGCCGCCAGCGCCGACTAGTGCATCGGCCACGCCCGCCACTGCCGACATCTTTGACCTGGCAGCGGCGCTCAGCCGTGTGAACGGCGACCAAAAGACGCTGGAGCGTTTTCTACGCATGTTCCGCGACCGGAATGCCGACATCGTTACGCAAATTGGCACGGCCCTGGCGGTACAGGATTTGACGACCGCACGGCGCCTCGCTCATGCCCTCAACGGTGGCGCTGGTACCGTTGGCCTGATCAAACTGCAGATCACCGCCGCACGACTGGAAGCGACGCTTGCCACCGCACTCGATGGGATGGACGAACCTGCGCGCCGCAACGAAGACTTCACTGCGCTGGCCGCAGCCTGGCCGCTGGCAATGGATGCATTGGCCAAAGTGATTGAACCAACCGCCGCATATCAATGATAGGCAAGACCCACGCATGACGAACCTGAAACCTGATGCAGAGACCACCTCTTTCACCGCGGCGTCCGGCGCTCGCATCCTGATCGTCGATGACGATCCGGTGGTGGCTGGCATGCTCGGTGTCACGCTGGCCGCGGCCGGTTTCCAGATCGTCGAGGCGAACTCGGGCGAGGAGGCCCTGGCAATGCTCGCTGGAGCCGCTGATATGGGTATTGGAATGCTGCCCGATATCGTGTTTCTCGATGTCGAAATGTGGGGCGGCATCGATGGCTTCGAGGTCTGCCGTCAAATCAAATCCAAACCGGAAACAAGTCAAATCCCGGTTATTTTTCTCACCTCAAAGAGCGATGCGGCCTACGAACAGCTTGGTTTTGAGCTCGGTGCGGTCGACTACATCTCAAAGCCGTGCAGCCCCCCCATTGTCAAAGCCCGCGTTCGCACCCACTTGGCACTCAAGGCCGCTGCCGTTTTTTTGCAGGATCGCAACCTGTATCTTGAGCAGGAGGTGGAAAGCCGCACCGAAGAGGTTCGCCGTGGTGTCGAAGAACTTCGCATCAGCCAGGAAGTGACTATGGTGGCTTTGGCGTCACTCGCCGAAACGCGCGACAACGAAACCGGCAATCACATTTTGCGCACCCAGCATTACATGCTTGCTCTGGCCAAGTACTTGAGCACCCATGTGCGGTTTTCCGAAGCACTGAGCGAGGTGGTTGTAGATCGCCTCTTCAAGGCGGCGCCTTTGCACGATATTGGCAAGGTGGGAATCCCCGACCGGATTCTGCTCAAGCCAGGCCCGCTGGATGCGGATGAATTCCAAATCATGAAGACGCACAGTGCCCTCGGTTGCAATGCAATTGAAAACGCACTTCAGCGGGTCGGTGTTAGCGTGCCGCTGCTCGAGGTGGCCAAGGAAATCGCACTCTCGCACCATGAAAAGTGGGACGGCAGCGGCTATCCCGAGGGCCTGGCTGGCGAGGCAATTCCCCTTTCGGCACGACTTATGGCAGTAGCAGATGTCTATGACGCCTTGATCAGCCGTCGTATATACAAGGCGTCGATGTCGCATGAACAGGCGAGCGAAATAGTAATTGCTGGTCGGGGACTGCATTTTGATCCCGATATTTGCGAAGCCTTCGTTGCTTTGGAGGCCCAATTTCGAATGATCTCGACACGCTTTTACGACTAGTTAGCTTGAACCATTGTCTGTCGTTTATGCCAAACTCTGGCCAGAAACAAAGTACAGGATCTCCGTCGCACTGTTGGTGACCAACCAGCACAAATGATGACAATCCCGGTGTGACTGCTCGTGAGCTTTGGGCCTGAGGGGCGAACGGCTGGTTCGGGCGAAATCTAAGGTCAGCTTCCCACTTTTCGTTGGGTTTTGTTCATTTCCGGTGACTGTCGGGTTTCAGCCCGTCAGCGACGACCAGCATCACCGGCTGGCAATTTTCAAAAATGAACGTCAGGAATGGCGCGCTGGCAATCTCGGTTGCGCCGCGGTTGCTACCGCTCGCAAGCAAGACGAAACTGAGCTGTTTTCTCCATAGCTGACATTGCCGACGCGGGTCCAATTTCATCTTTTTTCAATCACCCAATCTAGGCAGCAGTCGTTAGTGGGGCTGCAATCGATTTTCTCCGAGGCGCCCGGCAGTGCAGCGGCAGCGGCAGCGGCCGGTCGGAGTGTGTCAACCGTTTCTTTCGGTCTCTGCGGACCATTCATCGCCACCGCTGACCCGGTTGAAGTATTTGTCGGTGCAATAAACCATTGCACAATCAACCGGCAATTCGGTGCACAATTCTCGCAAAGAATAATGGGTATTGGGGGGCAATGCACGTTATCCAATCGGAGGCCTACCGTGTGGAAATTGCTTCTTTTGCTGTATTGCTTGCTCACCCTGTCGGGATGTGAAAAGCCGCAGGTGACGGCGGGCGCATCGGGTACCACCGCAGCGCGCCAGAAGGTCACCATCGCACTAGTCAACCAGCCGCAAAGCACGCTGATTCTCGTCGCCGTAAAAAAGGGCTACTTTTCGGACGAAGGACTCGATGTGCAAGTACTGCCGCAGTCCTTTGGCAAAGCGGCGCTACAAGCGATGGTCGAGGGCAAGGCGGACTTTGCCACGACGGCAGAGACGCCGATCATGTTCAGCATTCTGCGCGGTGAGCGCATCTTTGTGATTGCCAATGTCGAGACCAGCACCGCCAATGACGCGGTGATCGCGCGGGTTGATGCAGGCATTGCCAAGCCCGCCGACTTGAAAGGCAAGCGCATCGGTTTTTTACAGGGGACGACGATTGATTTTTTTCTTGATTCGTTTTTGACCGCGCAGGGCCTGACGCGCCAGGACATCACACCAGTCCCGCTCAAACCCGATGAAATGCTCGACGCGCTACTTGAGAAAAAGGCGGACGCGGTGGCAGCTTGGAACTACCCGCTGACCCAGATCAAACGACGGCTTGGTGCGCAAGCGGTTACCTTCTACGACCGGCAAATCTATACCGAACACTTCAACATCGCGGCCATGCAGGATTTTGTCCGGAAGAACCCGCAGTCCGTCACCGCCCTGCTGCGTGGCCTGGTTCGGGCTGAAGCTTTTGTGACCAGCCATGCGAATGAGGCGCAAGACATTGTTTCCGAGGCCATCAAGGTCGACAAAGACTTGGTCAAGGAGGTGTGGGATGTAATGGGCTATAAGGTGCGCCTCGACCAGAACCTGACGATTACGCTGGAGGATGAAACGCGCTGGGCCATGAAAAACAAACTAGTGGATCAGGCGATGATGCCAAACTACCTGAGCTACATCTACGTCGATGGACTCAAGGCCGTGAAGCCTGGCGCAGTCCGGATGGATCGCTAGAGCGCTTATGCGCATCGCAACACAACTTAAGCTCAGCGCCACGGCGACCCTCACCGCCCTGGTGATTTTGTTGCCGCTGGCGGTCATGACATGGCAGACTTTTGACCACGCGCGAAGCAACAGCGATCTTGCCGAGGCGATCCATCGCAACTTCTTCGAGCGGGTTTCTTTTCGGGATCAGTATTTTCTCTACCGCGAAGACCGTATCCGATTGTTGTGGGACGAAAGCAAAGCGCAGGCAGACGCGCTGCTGGGTCTGGCCAAGACCGAGTTCGGCAGTGAATCCGATCAACAGGCGTTGGAACGGGTGCACGTGGCAGTTGAAGACACGGTAGCCATTTTTCATCGCATTGTGGACAACACGAAGGCACTGCAGTCGGCTATCGGCAACCGGACGGTCTATGAAGAACTCGACAAGCGGCTGTACAGCCAAATGCTGCTCCGGGCCACCGAAGTGCGCAATTCCACCAGTGCATTGGAAGAATCGACTGCAAGCCAAGTGGAGCAGACCTATCGGCGCCTGGTCGTGGTGGCTTTCTCGCTGGCACTGACTCTGGCAGCCATCATCGTGTTTAACGCGGTGCACATTGGAGCTTTGCTGCGCCGGCGGCTGGCGCTGCTGCATCAGGGCACCAAACGGGTTTCTGCCGGCGATTTGGCGCACCGGATCGACGGCGAAGGCGATGACGAGTTTTCAGAACTTGCCCAGTCTGTCAACGGTATGACGGAAGAGTTGCAACAGCTCACGCAGGGACTGGAAGACACCGTGCGTGAGCGCACCGTCGCACTGCAACAATCGGAGTCCCACCTGCAAGCGATCATTGCGGCGGAACCGGAGTGCATCAAGATTGTGGATGCGCAGGGCCTGCTGACCCAGATGAATCCTGCAGGCTTGGCCATGATTGAGGCCGACTCGCTGCAACAGGTGCTCGGGCGCGAAGTCAAAGGTCTGCTCGCACCCGAATATCGCGAGGCTTTTGCCGCCCTGCACCAGTGGGTACTGGCGGGCGAGTCGTTGCACATGGATTTTGAGGTGCTTGGTCTCAAAGGAGGGCGGCGCTGGTTGGAAACCCACGCCGCGCCAATGTTGGTTAACGGTCAACCGGTGCAACTCGCCATCACCCGGGACATCAGCGAGCGCAAACAATCGCAGGCCAAACTCCTGCTCGCAGCCAGCGTCTTTGACCATGCCGGCGAAGGCATCATCATCACCGACGCCGCTGGCACCATCGTTGACGTCAACGGCGCCTTTACCCACATCACTGGCTACTTGCGCGAAGACGCTATTGGTCAGAACCCGCGCATGCTCAATTCCGGTCGCCAGGACGCGGCATTTTATGAAGCCATGTGGCGCAGCCTGACAGAGCAAGGCCACTGGAGCGGTGAAGTCTGGAACCGGCGTAAGAACGGTGAGTTGTACGCCGAACTGATCGCCATCAGCGCGGTGCGCGATGGGCAAGGGAGCACACAGCATTACGTGGCGCTGTTCTCCGACATCTCCGGCATTAAGGCGCACCAAAGTCAACTGGAACATATTGCCCACTTTGATGCCCTCACCAACCTGCCCAACCGCGTGCTGCTGGCCGACCGGCTGCAACAAGCCATGGCGCAGGCGCAGCGCAGGCGGCAGCAGTTGGCGGTGGTCTATCTCGACCTGGACGGCTTCAAGGCCGTCAATGACCACCACGGACACCAGACCGGCGACCAGATGCTCATCACCCTGGCGCAGCGCATGAAAGAGGTACTGCGCGAGGGCGACACGTTAGCCCGTATGGGCGGTGACGAATTTGTGGCGGTGCTGATCGACCTGCAAGACACTTCAACTTGCGTGCCTTTGCTGGGACGCCTGCTGGCGGCTGCCGCCGAGCCGGTGCAGACAAGCGAACTGAGTATGCAGGTATCGGCCAGCCTGGGCGTTACCTTGTACCCGCAGGCACACGACATCGATGCCGACCAACTTTTGCGCCAGGCGGACCAGGCCATGTACCAGGCCAAGCTGGCGGGCAAAAACCGCTACCACCTCTTCGATGCCGTACAGGACAGCTCCATGCGCGTCCACCACGAAAGTCTCGAACGCATTCGCGTGGCGCTGGCGCAGGACGAATTCGTGCTGCATTACCAGCCCAAGGTCAATATGCGCAGTGGCAAGGTTATTGGCGCGGAGGCATTGGTGCGCTGGCAACATCCCGAAAAGGGGTTGCTCACACCTGCCAAATTTTTGCCGGTCATCGAAGAGAGCCCGCTGGCAGTGGAACTCGGTGAGTGGGTGATTAACACGGCGCTGAGCCAAATTGAAGCGTGGCACGACAATGGTCTGGACCTGACGGTAAGCGTCAATGTCGGCGCACGCCAACTGCAGCAAGGCGATTTTGTGGCGCACCTGCGGGCCATCCTGACAAAGCACCCGCAAGTCAGCCCGATGCGACTGGAACTCGAAGTGCTGGAAACCAGTGCGCTTGCAGATATAGCGCAGGTGTCGCTGGTGATTGAAGAATGCCGCCAAATCGGTGTGAAGTTTGCGCTGGATGATTTTGGCACGGGCTATTCTTCACTCACCTACCTGAAGCGTTTGCGGGTGGAGATTCTCAAGATCGACCAGAGCTTTGTGCGCGACATGCTCGACGATCCGGATAACCGCGCCATCCTCGAAGGTGTCATAGGCCTGGCCGCGGCGTTCAAACGACAGGTGATTGCCGAGGGCGTAGAGACCGTTGCACACGGCACCGCGTTGCTGCATCTGGGTTGTGAGCTGGCGCAAGGCTACGGCATTGCCCGTCCCATGCCAGCAGATCAGATGCCGGCCTGGGCGGCCACCTGGCAGCCCCATGCCTCCTGGTGTTCGTCGCCAGGCTGAAAGAAAACGTCTCAGTCCACGGATAAGTAAGCGGCTCCACACCGGACATGAAATGCTGTTGGCAGGTGCACCCGTCCTATGTTGATGAATCCTGTGCCTGTTTAAGCAACCATTGCTGCACCGCCTGTACCTCAGCTCTGCTCTGCTGGGTCATGGCAAGCAGGTAATACCCTGAACCGGGATTGACCGCTACCTTGTCGCGCAGAGGCGCAACCAAGCGTCCCGTCTGCAGGGACTCGTCGCACAAATGGCTCCACGCCAGACCCACACCATGTCCTAGCTCAGCCGCCCGTTGCAGCATCACGTAATCATTGAAGAAATACTTGATGTTGACTTTCGATGCCTCTAACCGGGTCAACCTTAACCACAACTCCCAGTCCATTCCCTGCCAGTGTTCAGTTGTCAATTCCAGCAGTGGCATGCCGTCCAGTTGCTCGGGTCGGTGTAGTGTATGTCGCTTCATAAAGTCGGGGCTGCAAACCGGAAATATCTCGCCAGAAAAAAGCGGGTGACAGTTTGCGTCTGTCGGTCCGGCGTTGCCATAGCGGATGGCCAAATCCGTGGTGTCCGGAATCGGCCCCAAATTTCTTTCGGTCGCAAGGAAACGCAAGTCAATGTCCGGATGCTGTTGCCGGAAATCATGCAAGCGGGGCATCAGCCAGAGCGTCGCGAATGCAGCCGTGCTGGCAAGGGTGACCAGCTTGCCGCTGAGCGACTTGATTTCAGCGACAGTTGCTGCAATGTCCCCCAGGCTTTTGACCACGGTCTGGTACAGCGCTTTACCTTGGGCGGTGAGCAAAAGCGACCGGTGCGCCCGTACAAAAAGCGGCACCCGCAGGCGGGCCTCCAATTGGATGATCTGTTTGCTAATCGCGGCCTGGGTCAGGTGAAGTTCGATGCCGGCTTTTGTGAAGTTGAGATGGCGGGCGCTGGCCTCGAAAACAATAAGTGTGTTGGGCGCCGGGATGCGGTTCATGTTGATCGTCATCCATCTATCGTGCCATTGATGCAGTTGCAGGCACAACTTTTTCTTATCCCATCCATTCCAATATTTCGGTTGAGTCAACCCCCCTCCTTCGCCTATCGTTGAAGCTAGTCAAAAGGAACACGAATGCGCAATATCTCTCTGCCGGCTATCGGCTTTATCGGGCTGGGCAATATGGGCGGGCCTATGTGCAAGCGATTGCTGGACGCAGGCTATCGCGTGACCGCCTTCGACTTGAATGCCATTGCCTTGGACACCGCGGCAGCTGCGGGCGCCACGCGTTCTCTCTCCGCTGCCGAATGCGCCGCCAACGTGGACATCTTGCTGACCTCGCTACCCAGACCAGACCACGTTGAGGCGGTGATGGGGGGCGAAGCGGGGGCGTTGAAGTCCTTGCGATCCGGTTCTGTGTGGGTAGACCTCACCACTAATCGTAAAGAGCTCGTCGATCAATTGGCGCAGGCAGCGCCTGATGGCGTGCGCGTTGTGGACTGTCCGGTAACCGGTGCAGTCGATGGTGCCCGCAACGGAAAGCTCACCCTATTCATCGGTGGCGACGATGCCACCGTACAACGCGTGCTACCTGTGCTTCAGCACCTCGGCGAGGTGATTCACTGCGGACCTTTGGGTACGGGCAATGTGGTCAAGCTGGTGACCAATCAGCTCTGGTTTATCGCCGCTGCGGCCATCGGCGAGGGATTTGCCACCGGCATCGCCAATGGGGTGGAACTGGGTGTGCTGTGGAGTGCCATCAAGAACAGCGTGGGTGACAGCTTTGTCGTGCGCCACGATGCGCCCTCCATTTTTGCCGGCCATTACGACCCCTCGTTTTCCCTGGGTCTGTGCCTGAAGGACCTGGGTCTGATCAAAGAACTGGGCAAGCAAGTACATGCCGAACTGCCCATGACAGATGCTGCACAGCACGCCTTCGCATTGGCAACAAGTCGCTATGGTCCTCACGCAGCTGAACTGCATGTAGCCAAACGCATTGAAGAAGACGCCAAACTTTCCATGCGCCTACAGGGTGACTGGACACCACCGTGGGAGCAGTGAAAGCAACCGCGCAAAGGTAATACGGCATGAATTCTGATTTGCCCATTGAAAAACCTACTGCAAGCAACCGGCATGGGCGTGCGGCGAAACAGCAATACGAACGTCGGCTGCCGAGTTATCACAATCTCAGGAACCCCTTTACGCCGCAAACCATCTTTACGCAGGACCGGGTTGAATTCCTGCATGAGAAAGCGCTTGAAGTCCTAGAGACCCTGGGCATAAAAGTTCTGCTGCCGCAAGCCCGCCAGATGTTCCGCTCTGCAGGGGCAATTGTTGATGAGTCAACGGAAATGGTGCGCATTGGCCGCGAACTGGTTGCCACTGCACTTGAGAGCGCACCCAAGTCGATTCATTGTTTCGCGGGAAGCGCGCAGCGGGATCTAAAGGCAGAGCTGGGGCAAATGATTTTCCTGGCAGGCTGTGGTGCTCCCAACGTAAGTGACATTGATGCTGGCAGGCGCCCGGGGACCTTGGCTGATTTTCAGTCGCTGGTGAAGCTGGTGCAAAGTTTCGACGTTTTGCAGTGGCAAGGACCGTATGTTGAAGCGCAGGATGTGGAACTGCATTTACGGCACTACGCGACGACGCACGCCCAGCTCACGCTCTCCGACAAGTTCCCCTGCGTATACGCGCGTGGAACCCCACAGGTTGAAGATGGCTTCGAAATGATCCGCCTCGCACGGGGCGTGTCGGCAGATGAATTCAAAAATGGCGCGTATTGCTACACAGTCATCAACACCAATTCGCCGCGCCAATTGGATATACCGATGGCGCAGGGCATCATTGACTTTGCCAGATACGGACAACCCACCATCGTGACGCCCTTCTGTCTGGCCGGAGCCATGGCGCCCATCACGGTCGCCGGGGCGCTGACCCTGGGGCATGCGGAAGCTTTGTGCGGAATCGTTCTGTCCCAATTGAGCCGCCGTGGCTCGCCGGTAATCTATGGCAGCTTTTCGTCAAACGTCAGCATGAAGTCTGGTTCCCCTGCCTTCGGTACGCCGGAGCACATCAAGGCCACTCTTGGAGCGGGACAACTCGCCCGATTTCTTGGACTCCCCTGGCGCAGCGGCGCTGGCAGTGCGTCAAACATTGCCGATGCCCAGGCCGCCCATGAAACCCAATTCGGGCTTTGGGGTTCGGTGCTGGCCGGTGCCAGCGTATGCGTGCATGCGGCAGGCTGGATGGAAGGTGGCTTGTGTCTCTCCTATGAGAAGTTGATTACCGACCTTGAAGCCATCCAGACCATTGCCGAACTCTGCACCGCCACGCCGCAGGATGATGATGCGTTTGCGTTCGAAGCCATAGCAGAGGTGCCGCCAGGTGGCCATTTCTTTTCAGTCGCTCATACGATGTCACGCTACCGGACTGCATTCTATGAACCCATCGTCGCCGACCTGTCGAACTTCGGCACTTGGAAAGATGGCGGAAGCAAAAGCGCAACGACAAGAGCCAACGGCATCTGGAAGTTGGCCTTGTCTAAATTCAAACCTCCAGAGGCTTGCGAAGGTGTGGCCGACCTGTTGGACGAATTCATCAGTCGACGCACTGCCCAGGGTGGCGCTGCACCTGTGAGCGGGTGAAGCACCACCCCGGAAAATTTTCAATTTGAATCAACTACTCGTATCGCGAGTCCAAAGAGCCTCCGAGCCAGGGCAACTCACACCAAGCCGCATCGGGCTGCCAGGTAGCTACCCAGGCTGGTACGTGTTCTGCTGGCATGGGACGGGCAATGCCATAGCCCTGAGCCAGTTCGCAACCCAGTTGCAGCAAAAGTGTGCCATGCGCTATCGTCGCCACCCCTTCGGCGATTACCTCGCGCTTAAAGGCGGCAGCAAGTCCTATGACACCCTCCAGAATGGCAAGATCATCCGGATCGTCCAGCATGTCGCGCACAAAGCTTTGGTCGATCTTGAGAATCGCCACGCGAAGACGCTTGAGATAGGTGAGTGAGGAATAGCCCGTACCAAAGTCATCCAGCGCAAACTTCACGCCAATTTGAATGCAGGCCTCGATCACATTTGACACCTGCGCCATATCCACCAGCGCACTGGTTTCCAGCACCTCAAACTCCAAACTGGTCGGCTTCACTTGCGGGTGCCGGTCCAGGGTGGCCAGGAGGCGCTCGACGAAGTCGGCTTGTTGCAACTGGCGCCCACCAATGTTCACGCTCACCGGCAGGTCCAGGCCAGCGGTGTGCCACGCTTCCAATTGAGTCAGCGCCGTGTCAATCACCCAATCGCCCACCTCCACCGCCAGCGGGTGGTTTTCGATTGCCGGCAGGAATGTTGCTGGTGGCAGCAGCCCCTTTTCGGGATGTTGCCAGCGGATCAGCGCCTCCGCACCAATCACCTGGCCGCTGCGCATGTTGACCTTGGGCTGGTAGTGCAGGACGAATTCACCCCGTTCCAACGCCTGGCGGATATGCTCCAGGCTTTCGTGGTGCAAGCGCATGCTGCTGTCGTGAGCGGAATCGAAGACGTGGTAACGGTTCTTCCCGGCAAGCTTGGCCTGGTACATGGCTTGGTCGGCCTGGCGCAAAAGTTGGTCGGACTCCATCTCGTTGGCTTGGGGGTAGAAAGTCACGCCGGCGCTAGCTGAGCCTTGCAGCACCAGTTCACCCAATTTAACCGGGGTAGCGGCAGCTTCCACAAGGCGGGTCAGCATGGGTAAACAGCTTTCTACGCTATCAAGGTCAATCAGAACTGCCACGAACTCGTCACCACCGATGCGTGCCAGCGTATCGCCCTCACGTAACGTGTTCTTCATGGCGGTCGCCACCGCAATAAGTAATTGATCTCCCACGTCATGGCCATGGCGATCGTTGGCGCTCTTGAAGCCATCAAGATCAAGGTAGGCCACCGCCAACTGTTGGCCACGCCGCTGCGCCTGGGTCATAGCCTGCTGTAACCGGTCCGCCAGCAAAAGTCGATTGGGTAGATGGGTCAGTGGATCGAATTGGGCAATTCGTTCCAACACGTTTTGATGTTCCTTGATTGAACTGATGTCAGAAAATAGCGCCACATAATTCTGGGTTATGCCTTGCGCATTTCGCACCACGCTTATCGTGATCAGTTCAGCATACAACTCGCCGCTTTTACGCCTGTTCCAGATTTCGCCACTCCAGTGGCCTTGCAAAATTAATGCGCCCCACACGGCGCTATAGAAAGCAGCGTCGTGCCTGCCGGAACTCAGAATGCGCGGGTTCTGACCAACGGCTTCTTCGCGGCTGTATCCGGTGATACGGGTAAATGCTTCATTGACATCGACAATAGTGCCATGGGCATCGGTGATACTGATTCCCTCACGGGCGTGGGAGAAAACACTCCCGGCAAGTTGAAGCTTTTCGTCGTCCTCCTTACGCCTGGTGATTAGTGATTCAAATGACCACGTCGGCTTTGGAGCAATCAACTCAGTGACGCAAGAGCGACGGCTCAACGGCTCAACGGCTCGAATTGGCAATTTGCTCAATTGCTGATCTGAATCAATGCAAAGTATTTATTTTCTTGCAATGTGCAACTCAACAACCTAATTTTTCCGTAAAGGATTCGTCCGCCAATGCCCTACTTCTTGTGGACCAATGACCTCGTCACGGGCAACCGGGGCATAGACTCCGACCACCGGAGTCTCACTTCAGCAATTGATGAAGTGATTGCGGCAGCAGAAGCTGGTGAAGATGCACGCAGCATTGGCGCAAAAATTCAGCACCTAAGCGCTTGTGCTCTGGCTCACTTCGAGCGAGAGACCTCTTTTCTGGTTAAGCCCGATAACGATGAATCGATAGCACACCGCAACGACCATCTGCGACTTTCAAGTGAAATTGATTCATTGAAGCTCCAAATCGAGTCTGGTGTCCAAAAAAATCCTGCTGAGGTCTATGATTTTTTGAAGACGTGGCTTAGGACGCACATTATTTCATTCGACTTGGAAATGGTAAAAAGTTTTCCAGTTGCTCCCGACAAGTCATTGCCGTAGAACCCTTTTCTTTGCTGCACCGCGGGTTGATATGTAGCTACAAGCACCATAGGCTGCGAGCGGATGGCTGACTTCGCCTCCGTGCTGCAAATCAGAATCCGGTCCTTCGTTCGGACTCCTTCAGTCTGCATAGATAGCGCTCAACCTCCGTCAGTACTTCATCGCGCTGCGGTGAGTCTTGCTCTGTCAAATGGTCCCTAAGCACCAATGACAAATTGAGCCATGAATCACGCAAGTGCGCCAAAGCCACTGCCATCTCCAGCATACGTTCTGCGGACGGTGTATTCGGCAGGTTGCTCATAGCGCTATTCAAGTCAATACTTCAAATACAAACGATGACCATTTCATTCAAGGCACAACACTTCACTTCAAGACCTTAGAACGTTTCCCAATCATCATTTCCAGCTGAGTCCGCTTTGGCCGGGACCGTTGGCCTGGGCAATGAGGCAGGCTTGGACACTGGAGGGCGGAGAGCAGCCGATTTCGGTTTCGACGCAGCTAATTTGAGTTTGGACGCACCGGCTGTTTGGGTCCGCATCGGCACCATTGATCGCGACGTGAAAGTAGCTGCGCCATCGGATGGCTTAAGCTTAAACGTTGCAACAATTTGTACCTGCTCCTGCGCCTGACTTTTCAAACTACTGGCAGCTGCAGCCATCTGCTCCACCAGGGCCGCATTTTGCTGAGTGACTTGATCCATGCTATTCACTGCCTCGCCAATTTGGGCAATGCCTGCGGCCTGTTCACTGCTGGCGGCGTTTATTTCACCCATGATATCCGTGACACGCCGGATGCTGCCAACTACTTCGGTCATGGTCTCTCCGGCCTTATCTACCAGTACTGTCCCCTGTTCGACCCGCTCGACGCTGGCATTGATAAGTGTCTTGATCTCTTTTGCAGCCTCGGCAGAACGGCCCGCCAACGAGCGCACCTCAGATGCGACTACCGCAAACCCTCGACCCTGCTCCCCCGCGCGGGCGGCTTCCACAGCAGCATTGAGCGCAAGGATATTGGTCTGGAAGGCAATACCGTCAATGACGCTGATGATGTCGCTAATTTTGCGGCTGGACTCGTTAATGCCACGCATGGTCTCCACTACCTGCCCGACGACGTCTCCCCCTTGCATTGCAACCGTGGATGCGCTGCTAGCCAACTGACTGGCTTGCCGTGTCGCATCGGCATTTTGTTTGACGGTGGAATTCAACTCTTCCATGCTGGCAGCAGTTTCTTCCAGCGCACTGGCCTGCTGTTCGGTGCGTGCCGATAGGTCATTGTTGCCCTGGGCAATTTCGGCGCTGGCTGTAGAAAGCCCTTCAGAGCCCTGACGAACACGGGAAACAAGTCCAATTAAG
>CAIQYP010000183.1 GCA_903876045.1 uncultured beta proteobacterium
CGCCATCACGTTCAGGTAATACAGGTCGTAGCCGTGCGGTGCTGTCACGGGGTGATAGCCCTTGGGCACCATCACCAAGTTGTGGTCTTCTACGGCGCAGGCCTCGTCGATGCTGCGGTCGTCGCTTGGGACGCGTTAGTGCCACAGCCCGAAAGGTTGGAGGTTGTCCCACTGAGAAGTGAGCTGATGCTCATAAAAGTGCGCCCCTATGCGTGAGACCTGATTCAAATCAGTAAGCTCAGGTACAAGGGTAACTTGCACCGAGGCCCATGAAACGCAGAAAAGCCGTTTATAGCCCAGGTTTTTCCAAAAATGCGAAGCTCTCAAATTCACGGTCGAAAGTAACTTTACTGAATCTTCATGAATAGGAAGAAGTCCGACATGGGCACACCGCATACTGTGCCGCTTCGGATTGCCATCACGGTAGTCGCTCCACAGGGTAAATATCTTGCGCATGAAATTGAATCAAGGAATATTGTGGTTGGTATTGGGGTGTGCAACGCTTGCGCAAAGTGCCGCGCTCGATGCAGGCCTGCAACTTCCGGCGGAGCTAAAGCCTGAACGCTATGAGGCGCAGGCCGCGCATCTGGCCGCAGAAGTCCTTTCCCGCTACCACTACAAGGCCACGCCGTTAGACCCGGCCCTGTCTGGAAAAATCTTCGACCAGTATTTGAAGGCTCTGGACGTCGAGAAGTACTTTTTTGTGCAGGCAGACGTAGACCGATTTGCGGCAGATCGGGGTCAGCTTGGCAACGCGATCTTGAAGGAGGATCTGCGCCTGCCGTTTTCAATCTTCAATTTGTACGAACAGCGGGTGGTAGAGCGTTTCGGCTATGCGAGAACGCTACTGACGCAGCCAATGGATTTTCAGTTGCATGAAGACCTGGAACTCACACGAGATAAGTTGGCGTGGCCACAAAGCGAAGCGGATATGCGCGACCTTTGGCGCAGACGGGTCAAAAATGACTGGCTGCGCCTCAAAATTGCGGGCAAGGACAGCGCAAGCATTGCGGGGATCCTGGACAAGCGCTATGTGCATTCCATGCAGCGTGTATCAAAGGCCAAGAGCGAGGATGCGTTCCAGACATTCATGAACGCCTACACCATGTCCATTGATCCGCACACCAATTACATGGCCCCCAAGGCGGCAGAAGAGTTTGACATTTCCATGCGTCTTTCTCTGACCGGGATAGGCGCGACCCTGGCCGAGTCAGAAGATTACACAACCGTCAGAGAGTTGATAGCCGGTGGGCCTGCAAGCCTTTCAGGTCAATTGCATGTGGGCGACCGCATTGTCGGAGTGGGTCAAGGCGCAGCGGGCCCCATCGTCGATATTCTTGGTTGGCGTCAAGACGACGCCATCGATTTGATTCGTGGTCCGGCAGACACCAAGGTCAGGCTCGACATTCTTCCGGTAGGTGCGGGATCCGTCGAAGCTCACAGGCTGGTTTCCCTGGTACGCAAACCCGTGCGATTGAGCGAGCAGGCCGCCAAGTCGTCCATTCAGTCGATCACGAATGGCCGTGTCGTTCACCGCATCGGTGTCATAACGCTGCCTTCGTTTTATGAGGATTTTTCTGCCAAGCAGGCTGGCAACAAGAACTACAGTAGCGCGACCCACGACGTTGCCAGGATACTGGAGGATCTGAAAGCTGAACATGTCGACAGCCTGCTGGTTGACCTGCGCAATAACGGCGGCGGTTCACTGGCAGAGGCGGTGGAACTTACAGGCCTCTTTGTGGGAAGCGGCCCGGTGGTTCAGCAACGCAAGGCCAATGGCAGCGTCTCCGTGGAACGGGATCCGCAAGCCAAGGTCGCATGGAATGGTCCTCTTGGGGTTCTGATCAATCGTGGTTCGGCCTCGGCGTCCGAGATCTTCGCTGCGGCGATGCAGGACTATGGCCGTGGACTGGTCATCGGTGATCCAAGCTACGGCAAGGGCACGGTTCAGACCATGGTTGATCTGGACCAGTTAGCCAAGAATGAAAAGCCGCGCTTTGGCGAACTGAAGATGACCGTAGCGCAGTTCTTTCGCGTAAATGGAGGCACCACACAATTGCGCGGTGTTGTGCCTGATATCCCGTTGCGAGGAGGGTCCGATGAGGGGGCCTTTGGTGAAGCCACTTATGACAATGCGCTTCCATGGGCTCAAATCAAGTCGGCTGATTATTCGCCGACTAGCAACGTGCAATCCGTATTACCGACTTTGTTAGAACAACATGAAGCCCGAATGCATGTCGACCCAGATATGAAGCATCTGTATGAGGACATTGAAAAGTCAAAACTTGAGCGTACGAAAAACGTAGTTTCCTTGAATGAAGCAACTCGGCGACAAGATCGTGCCGCATATGAAGCTTTGCTGGCCTCCCGTAGATCAACCGACCAAGCCTTGGCGACGCCATTGCCAGAAACCACTGGCACAGATCACGACGACGGACTGGAGCCAAATGAACGAAGCCTTACCAAGTCGCTCAAATCCGAGAAGCTGCGCAAGGACGCGAAGGATATTTTGCTGCTGGAAGCGGTCCATATTTTGAGCGACGAAATTGATGTCGCCAAGCCCGAACCGAAATTGGCGATAGGCAACGCCGTCGAATTTTGACTTAGGCAAGGCATTCCCAAAGGTCAATGCAGGAAATCGCACAAGGCATCAATGGAACAAGCCACAGTAAAACGCTTTTTGCCTTGGGTGGTCGCAACGGCGCTCTTCATGGAGCAGCTCGACTCCACCATTGTCAACACGGCCGTTCCTTCCATGGCGGCAAGTCTGCAGGTATCGCCATTGAGCCTCAAAGGCGTGGTCGCCAGCTATATTCTCAGCCTGGCTGTGGGAATACCCATTAGTGGATGGATGGCAGACCGCTTTGGAACACGACGCGTATTTGCGCTGGCTGTGGCGGTGTTTACGCTGTCTTCCATCCTGTGTGGCCTGGCGGTCAATGTTCCCATGCTGGTTGCCGCACGGATTTTGCAGGGCGTTGGTGCAGCCATGATGATGCCGGTCGGTAGATTGGCAGTGATACGCACCTTTCCCAAGTCAGAGTTGCTGGTTGCCATGAACTTTGTAATCATCCCGGCTCTCATTGGGCCCTTGCTGGGGCCCACGATTGGGGGACTCATCGTGCATTGGCTATCGTGGCGCGACATCTTCTTCGTCAACGTACCTGTTGGGCTTGCGGCTCAATGGTTGATCCACCGTTACATGCCAGATTACCGCAGCGATTCCCCGGGATCGCCAGACCTCGTTGGCTTTGTCCTGTTTGGTTCTGGAATAGCCCTGCTGTCCTGGTTGCTTGAAGTGTTTGGCGAGCACCGCATTGATGCGACATCGGCAGCGGTTCTGCTGGCAATTTCCATCAGTCTGCTGCTTGCATACGGTGTTCATGCCAGCCGAACGGAACACCCTCTTTTGCGCCTGACTTTATTCAAAGTGCGCACCTTCCGCGTCTCAGTGCTTGGGGGCTTTGTTACCCGATTGGGACTGGGTGGGATGCCATTCCTATTGCCCTTGTTATACCAATTGGGCCTTGGCCTGCCCTCCTGGCAATCCGGCTTACTGATGATGCCTGCGGCGGCCGCTGCGATGGGGATGAAATTAGTAGCTGCCCGCGTGCTGGCACGCTTTGGCTTTCGCCAAGTGCTGGTAGTCAACACGCTGATGATCGGCCTGACAGTTTCCCTGTTTTCCCAAGTCATTGCGAGCACGCCTCTATGGAGCATCGTCGCGCTCAGTCTGGCGCAAGGGTTCTTTAACTCCTTGCAGTTCACCAGCATGAACGCGATGGCCTATTCTGATATTGACCCCAAAGACTCCAGCATGGCCAGCACCATTGGCAGTTCGATGCAGCAATTGTCTTTGAGCTTTGGATTGGCCTGTGGATCATTGGTGACGGCTTGGTATCTTGGAGATCTCGCTCAATCTGACAAACTGGCCGTCACAAGCGCGTTACACCACGCCTTTTTGACGCTTGGTGCCGTGACGATAATTTCCTCTCTGTCTTTTTGGACGCTGAAGCCTGCTGATGGAAGTGCAGTCAGCCAAGGTGTTCAGGTATCTGCCTGAATTTGTATGGGCGAATAAATTGCTCGCGTTGATGACGCACGCCCGAATTCCAAGAGGCCAGAAGAAGTGATTTCCCGACCTGAAATATGACCTATTGCCATGTACGCTAACTACATCAAATTGATTCCACCTATCAACATGGGCATGTTGACCGGCCGACACAGCGCCTGCAGATCTGTGTCATGAATGCGTACCCTAATGAGGAACGTCCGCATGACCGCTTACGTAATCTTTGATGTCGAAATTCGTGACATGGAAAGGTACCGCAACTTTATGGAGCAGGTTAAACCCGCGCTCGAAGCCGTTGCTGCGAGATACCTTGTGCGGGGCGGTTCCCACACGGTTTACGAGGGCGACTGGGCACCCAGGCGAATCGTGATTCTGGAGTTCCCATCGGTCGAAGTCTGGGAGCGCTTTTACAACGGCCCCGTCTACCAGGGGCTCAAAGGCATTCGGGACGAATGCAGTTCTGCGCGACTTGTTTGCGTCGAGGGACTCCCGTCTGATGACTAGCATTCCAACCACCAACATGAACGCAATGCCTTCGAACTGTGCTGCTCAACTTCCGTTACGCAAGGATGCAAAGAATCCAGCACAGTACGACTCAAAAGTTGCCTCACTTCAACGTGAAGGCTATCCAGACATCGCGCAGCAAGTGGCCCAGGCATCGGGCTGAGATATGGTCTCTGTGGAATCAAATGCATTGCGTATTAAGGCAACAGCGACAACATTCCTCTTCGGCTTCAAAGACGACATCGTCATTCGCGTAGCCCCAACCGGCACGGGTAGCACGGAAGACGTACGCTCCCTTTCACGCGTGGGCGGCAGTGACATTGGCGCCTACGCCGGGCGTATTCGGCACTTTAGAAGGCGACTTATTGAAGCGGCTACCAGTCGCTAACCTGCAACAGCCAGTTCACTTGTTGCCAGGTTAAGCCTGACATGAAATCAACGCCACTTACAGCTTTGGTGCTTTGCGCTGCCCCGCTTTCGTTTTGCATTCTCTGCGGCGCATGGAAATCTACAAGCACAGTCCAATCCCGGTGTTTTCTTCTCTAGAGGCCGAGGCGTTGCACAAGACCTTGTGCGCGCCTATGCATGGTTTGCAGCGTCAGCCCTTTCCGGTGATTCCGTCGCCGCAACCAACAGGGATGTTGTCGCAAGAAGGATGACGGAACAACAAATCGCACAGGCAAAGGTGCTCCTGATTGAATGCCAAAGAGGCGGTTACAAGGCTTGCCTTTGAACTCATTGGCTCTGGCGGCACTGGTCGACCATTGTCCGGTCCATGCAAATTTCGGTAAAGCCACAGGTTGCCTGATCCGTCCGAACAATGCTGAGGCAAACTCTCACACCAATGCAGCACGTAACAACCACAAAGGCGCCGGTCAGCGTCACCATCGCTACCCAACTCATCTGGTTAATGCTTGCAATAAACGCGTTGATGATGGCGGTGGACTACGACGAGGCAAGCATCGACGCAATGGTTTTCAACACCATCTTGCTGGTGTTCAACGGATATGTAGCCGTCAAAATTGCAGGCGGCAGGAACTGGGCTCGCCTGACCTACTCGGTTCTTGTCGCGGTGGATGTGGCTCTGATTCTGGCCTTCGGACTGGATGCGGCGTCGGACCTGGAGGTAGTGGTCACGTATCTGTCAGTAGCGCTTGAAGGCTGGACCTTGATAAAGCTGTTTGGCGCCGAAGCCGAAGCTTGGTTCAAGCAAACGCGCAACGATTGACGCCTTTGGACATTAGGCCGCCCCTTCAGGATGTAATCAGACTGCAGTGCCAGTGGCTTCATTGACTGCACACCCCGTAATTCGCCAAACCTTGGTTTTCTGCTTCTGCAACGTGTACGTGGCTATCCAATTATCCCCATCCTCATCGGTCATCCGAACTTTCAGCACAGCCTCCCCCGCTTCACCAGTGGGCTGCATAAAAGTAGTTGCCGAAGGCCTGTAGACAATTTCGTACTGCGTGCGAACCATTTCAAGGAAATTCTCCGCATTACCAACGAGGTGCCTGATGTTTGGTGCTGCATAGGAAAACGCCTTGGCGGCATCGTCCTGAGCAAAAGCTTCCAACTGCGCCTGCACGACTTCGATGATCTGCTTCTGGTCTTTTGGGCTCAGACCGCCAGCACTGGCTGGCATTGCCCATAAGCCAAGGGAGGTGACCATGAGCAGTTGCACTGCCCAGCTTGAAAAGCCATTGATGAACCTGCTCATGTTGACTCCATTTATTTCTCGGATAAATCAGAAACTGGTCGCAAACATCACCAGAACGGCGACCGCCATCACCAAGGTCGCGCCCCAACCAAAGAAGCGGTGACGCGCGCTAATTGTGTACTGGCCCATGAGCTTTTCTGATTGGCCCATCAACATCATTGCTGCCATGATGGGTACTGAAATCACGCCATTGACGATGGCACTCCAGACCAGCGCTTAGATGGGGTCAACTTCAAAGTAGCCCATCAGGGTTCCAATACCCGTAGCCGCGATGATGATGAGATAAAAGCCCCGTGCCTCGCGGAAGCCGTGGGAAAGGCTGGCTTTCCAGCCATACAGTTCACTCACCGCATAGGCCGCTGAACCGGCCAGCACGGGAACCGCAAGCAAACCTGTGCCAATAATCCCCAGCGCGAAAATCAGGAATGCGAACTCACCGGCTACGGGACGCAGTGCCTCTGCTGCCTGCGAGGATGTTTGGATGTTGGTAATGCCCTGCTCGTTAAGGGTCACCGCCGTCGCAATGACAATGCACAGTGCCACCACCATGGCGGCGTACTCCTTCACCGAAGTGTCCTTGAGTGAAAACTGCCATGGTTGCAGCGACTCATTTATGGCCCCGATGTCTGCGGCAATGTTGATGGTGTTGGCGACCACCAGCAGACCAACCAGGCTTTTGGTCAGCCACCGCGGGAACTGCTTGTTGATATTGGCAGCAAGTCCCTCTCCCGTGACCCATCCGATGCGTGCAGACAGCATCTGGATGCCAATCATCAAAGGTGTAGTGAGTAGGAGCGTCCAGACAAGTGAAAAGCGGAACTGTGAACCAGCTTGGGAGTATGTTGCAATGCCGCTCGGGTCATCATCGGCAGCGCCCGTAATCAGGCCTGGCCCCAGGCGGTTGACGAAATCTTTTGCGTTTTGAGTCACCAGGGTGGATACCCCCGGCACGCCAACCATATGGCGCACCCAGGCACCTTGAAAAGGTGCCAATGAAATAATCTGGTGTTTAGCCACCCCTTGATGATTCAAGGCGATGGGCAAGCTCGCCAGGCACGTTAAGCAAACGCCTCCGTGCCAAGTGTGACAAGCCCCAATGCAAAACAGCCACCGGGTCACGATGGCTGCTTATCACGTCGGGCCTGTGAAAGCCCCGGAAAAGTTACTGCTTTGCCGGTACTTCTGGAGCAAGTTTCTTGGCAGCCTTCTCAGCTTTTTCCTTTGCATGGGCCGCCTTGGCTTCATCGCGCCTGGCCTTTTCAGCCTCGCGCTTCGCCTTCATTTCTGCGTGCTTGGCTTTTGCGGCTTCGTGTTTGGCGTTCTCAGCTTCATGCTTGGCCTTGCGTTCTTCCATAACTTTCTTGCGCAATTCCTCGCGCTTTGCCTTTGCACCATCCGTAGGAGTGGCCGGAGTCGTCATGGAAGCGGGAGCGGCAGGGGAAGCCGTTGTCGCTGGTGCCTGAGCGAAAGCACCAAACGTGGCGATTGCGAGGACAGAAGCGAAGAGCGATTTCTTGAACATTCGGGTTTCTCCAATCATGGCGATGTTGCCATGTACCCATAACTGGCACCAACACATGGGCGTTTACGAGCGCGGTGTAAACGTCTGTAAAGGCCCGGCTTGTGCTCATCGCCACTTTTAGGGACGGCTCTTTTCGTTTGCGGACTTGTCGTGTACCAAATCCTTTTCCAATGCGCACGGGCCCTTAACGCAAACTTCAGGCTGATCGCGAGCACGCTTGCGCTCAGTCTCTCGTGGCTTTGGACTTGCCTGTGTCGGTGTCGGTGTCGGTGTTGGTGTCGGTGTTGCCGCGGGAGTTTGTGATTTTTGGCGCTCCCGTACTTGAGGCAAATTTGCCACCGGCATTTGCTCTTTGTTTTTGTTGGCTTGCGTAACGCTTGGTTGGCTGGGCTGAGCGTCCCGTGCATCATGACCCATCATGGGACTTAGAACTGGCGTTGCCGTATTACTTCGGGGGCGAGGTAGGGGAACCGGTCGGAACGGACGTGGACGATCATTGTGATTCCATTTTCCCCAGTCTCTGTCGTGAGTGTGGTGGTCTTGATCATGGGTAGTAAACGGCCGCACGTAGATGAGACGCTCTCCCCAGAAAATTTTCCCGAAAAAATAGTCAGCCTCCAGAAAGATAGCATCTCCCCAATGGAATCCAGTCCCCAGGCTGTACCCGTACGCAGGTGTCGGCGCTAAGGTCACGGGTGGATATTGTGGCCACCACCACTTCCCATATATGCCCAGCGGGTTGTAATAAGGAACATAGAAGACTTGTGAATTTGCCGGCTCAATGATGATGTCACTACCACTCACTACCACTTGTACCTGGATGTTGGATGTCAGATTTCCTGCAGCGTAAGCTCTGTGACGCAATACCTGGACGGCATACATGACCTGCGGCTGTTGTGAAACCGCTGCCTGACCCAGTCGCTGAGTCCACTGCAAATTGGCGCCCATGGTTTGCAATATTGCAGGGAATGCAACCAGTGATTTCACACTCGAATCCCAATCGGTTTGATCTGCCTGCTGGACTGCCGCGGAGCCCGCAAGCGTCGGATTGTCCGAAATCCAGCGTTGCGCTTCAACGATTTCCAGCGGGTAACTTGCTGCCATGAGGACTTGCGACAGCAATGCATCCGGATAAAGCGCGATTGGCGCCAACATTTGCTGCAGCTCGACTTCGTTGAAGTTCGGCGTTTCCTGCGCTTGTGCCGGTGTCAGTACCTGGGTGAAAAATGCCGACAAAACGAAGAGCCAAATATTCCATAAGACGCGCAGATCACGAGGGCGAATACACATACGTAATACTTTTGAATAGTTGGAAGAATTTGCTGAAGGCGTTTTAACCAAACGCGCTCAATTGGATTCGGTTGACCAAATGGCATCAGACGAGATCTGTCGGCAGGGATGTACCGAGGGCGACGCATTGACTCGGCCCACCGTTGCTATCGCCGAGCCGGAAAAAGGCAACCAACCGCCGGCTAATCCGATAGCCTGGTGAAAGCCTTAAGCCTTAAGCCTTGGCCAGCATCCACTCGTGTGCCGGGTCGTTCTTGAAGACCCAGAAGCGGTTCGGGCCCGCCATCACGTTCAGGTAATACAGGTCGTAGCCGTGCGGTGCTGTCACGGGGTGATAGCCTTTGGGCACCATCACCACGTCGTGGTCTTCCACGGCGCAGGCCTCGTCGATGCTGCGGTCGTCGGTGTAGACGCGCTGGAAGGCAAAGCCCTGCGGCGGGTTGAGGCGGTGGTAATAAGTTTCCTCCAGCAGGGTCTCCACCGGGGGCTGCTCCACATCGTGTTTGTGGGGCGGGTAGCTGGAGCTGTGGCTGGCCGGAGTCATCACCTCCACCACCAGCAGATGCGCAGCACGCGGGTCGTCGTGCGGCAGGATGTCGCACACGTAGCGCGTGTTGGTGCCTTGGCCGCGCACGCTGCGGCGCATGGCGGCGGAGTCGATCACACTGACTTCGCCGGAGCCACCCTGGCCGGGGGCCGTGCACAGTGCCACTTCGGCCACGTCCGTGGCGCCAGGCACATTACCCACGGTGACGGTCTTGCCGGCAGGCACATACACGGCTGCAGGTGATACCTCTTCAAACACGGTTTTGCGGCCACCCAGATTGGCGTAAGTCTTGCCGTCCACGGTCACATCCACGCTGCCGGTCAGCACCACCAGACACAGCTCGCGCGTGCCGGTGTCCACGGTTTCGCTCTCACCGGCGGACAGGCGCACGGCCCGAAAACCCACATGGGTCCAGCCCGCGCGCTCGGGTGTCACATTGACGATTTCGCGGCCGGTGGCGGCCGACTTGGCAAGCAGGGGGCTGACCATGTTGTGTTCCTTTAACCTTTAAGCGAGGCTGTCGACCAGGCCGCGCAGGGTGTCATAACCCTTCTTGGCGTACTCGTAGCTGGGGGCCACGGCCGGGTCTTGTTCGGCTTCTACCACCAACCAGCCTTCGTAGCCGGCGTTGCGCAACACGGTGAGTGCCGCCTTGTAATCGATGCTGCCATCACCGGGCACGGTGAAGGTGCCGTTGATGACGCCGTTCAAAAAGCTCCAGCTGTCGTTGCGGGCCTGGGCAATGACCGAGGCGCGCACGTCCTTGCAGTGCACATGCACCACGCGCTTGACATGCTTCTCCAGCAAGGAGACGGGATTGGCAGCGCCGCCAAAGTAAGCGTGGCCCGTGTCGAACAGCAGGAACACCTTGGCCGGATCGGTCAAGGCCATCAGCTTGTCCACATCGGCGGGAGACTCGACGTAGGCGCCCATATGGTGGTGGTACGCCAGCTTGATGCCATAGGTCTTGAGCAGGTGCTCGCCAAACGCGTTCAGGCGCTCGGCATAGCCTTGCCACAGCGCATCATTGGCGAAGGTGGGGCGCTTGGACACCGGCGTGTCGAGTTTTCCCCCGGAAGCGCTAGGATGCGGCCCATGATCGCTCACCTCGCCGCCCGTTTCCCCCGCCTGATTTTAATCCTGCTGCTGGCCGCCGGAACGGCGCCGGCCGCCCAGCAGCTCTGGACGCTGC
>CAIQYP010000184.1 GCA_903876045.1 uncultured beta proteobacterium
AGCGGGGCTCCGGGCGGTTCCGGTCTCTGCAGTAGAAAACGGTGCTTAGTTGAAGCTGTAACGCGCCAGCAAGTTCAGACGTGAGAGCGTCGCGTCGTCACCCGCGTAGGTAGTTCGTGTTCCGCCAATCAGCTCTGCACCCAAGTCCACGTTCTTGATCGGGGTGTAGAAGAAGTTCAGGTGCCACTGGTGCATGCGCTGGGTGATTCCTAGGGTAGAGGCCACTACATAGGGGTCATCCGCACCAAGCTGCGACTGGACTGCTCCCAAGGCAAAGGTCGCACGCCATTGCTCATTGAAAACATTGTTCAATCCGATCACATAGCCCGCCGACCGGTCCATCAGGATCGCGCCGGTGCTGGTTTCAGGGTAGTTGGCGCCATACATGGCAGTGTTGTCGCTATCACCATCGACCACGGCGTATTGGCCCATAAAGGTCAAGCTGCCAGTCAGTTTGTAAGAACCGCCAACGCCAATACCATTGCCGCTCTTGGATAGCAGGTTACTGCCGTAGGCCAAACGCTGCTCGTGCGATAACAGGCGCAGGTTGACACCGCCCCAGTCCGCAGACTTGCTAACAGCCAGCACCACGTTCGGGCGCGTTGCGCCATCGGTTGGATTTTCCAGCGCAGCCTTGAAGGTGGTTCCGTTAGACATAGCGTAGGTGTAACGGATTTGTACCGGACGCGAGAAGGGCATGCCGATGGGGCCGTTGAAGTCGGCGGTTTCCGGGCCGTCATCCAGGTCCATAAAGGTGGACCAGTTTTGACCGATCATCCAACCGGCGTATTCACCATAGGCCAGGCGCAGACGCAGACGGTTGCGGTTGCAAGTTGAACCGCAGTATGCGTAAAAGTCGCCCTCAACCTGGGTGTGCAACGGACCCATGGCGGTGGGTGTGCTGGTTTCAAAACCGAAGCGCGAAGTCTGCCCGGTCATCCCCGTCTTGCCCTCAGGTGAATTCAAGTTATCAAGTGGCTGCTCTGGCAGATTGGTGAATGTGTCGCCAGGTGCAGTCGCCTTTAAATCCTTGATCAGGTTGGCTTCTGCATAACCATAAACGCGTACCGAGGTTTCGCTGCCAGGAATGCGCGAGCTGTTACCGATGTCACCGGCCACTACAGCTTCCTTACCCTGGGCCGTGAGTTGATCACGCAGGTCGGTAACTTGCTTGGCGTTTTCGGCCTTCATGCTCTCGATTTCTTGCTGAAGCATCTGCAGTTGCTTTTCCAACTGGGCCAGCCGGTCGGCATCCGCTGCGTGGGCAGCAGGCACTAAGCCAGCGCCCATTCCAGCGACGAGCAGAGCCATTGCGATTTTTGTTACTTTCATGATGTTTCCTTTATTTGGTAATTTGATGGGTAAAAAATTTTCAAGCGGTGCGAACCTGTGACAGAAAGGCTTGAGCTCGGGCGTGTTTCGGATTGTCGAAAAACTCATCCGGCGTGGTGTCTTCGAGAATCACACCTAGATCGAAGAAGATCAGACGGTCCGCCACTTCACGGGCAAAGCCCATTTCGTGGGTCACTACCAGCATCGTGATGCCAGTGTGTGCCAGCGACTTCATGACGGCCAACACCTCATTGACCATTTCCGGATCCAGGGCCGAGGTGGGTTCATCAAACAGCAGAACTTTGGGGTCCATTGCTAAGGCCCGCGCGATGGCCACACGCTGTTGCTGACCGCCAGACAACTGCACCGGGTACTTGTGAGCCTGATCCTTCAGGCCTACGCGTTCCAACAATTGCAGTGCCTTGGCTTCGGCATCAGGACGGCTCATTTTGCGAACCCGGATGGGTGCCAACGTAATGTTGTTCATGATCGTCAGGTGCGAGAACAGATTAAAGTTCTGAAACACCATGCCGACCTCGCGCCGCACGGCATCGAGGTTTTTCATGTCGTCATTCAGTTCGATACCGTCCACGCGGATCGTGCCAGCGCTATGCGTTTCCAGTCGGTTCAGCGTTCGCAAAAAAGTCGACTTGCCAGAACCAGAAGGCCCAATGATGGCGGTAACCTGTCCCTCGTAAAAAGAAGCGGTTACGCCTTTGAGCGCATGGAAGCTGCCGTAATGCTTGTCCACCCCGGTGGCTTCGATGATGGACTTTAAATTGCCTTGATTAGTCATCGATGTCTCCTAGCGTTTGCGACCTGCATCCAACTTCGTCTCCAGCGCTGAAGTCAGCGAGGTGAAGGCGGTCGTCAGAATCAGATAAATCGCAGCAGTGGACAAAAACACGGGGATCGGCTGGTAGCTTGTGGCTTGCACCCGATAGCCCGCCATGGTCAATTCCACCACGCTGATGGCATAGGCCAGTGACGAATCCTTGACCAGTGAGGCCAGGTTATTCGCCAGAGCCGGCAAGGCCACGCGCATACTTTGCGGCAGAACAATATCCATAAAGGTCTGAAATGGCGTCAACCCTAATGCATGGGCCGCTTCCACTTGTCCGTGTGGCACAGCAAGAATGCCGGCACGTACGCACTCCGTGTTATAGGCACCAATGTTGATCGCCAATGCTATTGCGGCGCAGGCGAAGTCTGACGGTTGAGCCCAGTCCGGCAGAAGCTGCGGTGAGGCAAGCCAGACAAACAGAATCTGTAGCAGCAGGGGCGTGCCACGAATCAGCCATACATAGATATCACATAGCAGGCGAACCGGCCAAAATTTGGAAAGCTTTCCGAGTCCGGCAATGACCCCGATCAAAATTCCGGCAGTGCCCGAAATCAAGGTCAGCATCACTGTAACGCGCGCACCTTCCGTAAATTCTCGTGCAGCCGGGCCGATCGGATCTGGCGCAAATGACATGGGTATTGCCATTCCCCAAAGGAACAGCGCCAACCCCAGCATCGATGCGAACATCGTAAAGCCAGGATTTTGTTTGGTCCAGTTCATGTTTTTGAATAGCTGGATTAAGTCTTACTTGCAGGAGATGTCTTGGCCAAAGTACTTTTTAGACAGTTCCGCGTACTTGCCGTCCTTAATGATGGTGGCCAGTGCAGCGTTCCACTGTTCCAGCAGTTCCTTGTTGTTCTTCATGGTGATGGCCGCATCACGCTCCACAAACACCATATCGCCCATGCTCACCTTCACGTCGGGATTCTTGGCAAGGGTAGCCTTGGCGACAAACTTATCGGTAATCCACGCATCATATTTATGGGATTGAAGGGCCGAGAAGTTAGCCGTTTCGTCCTTGTAGGTTTTGATTTCTCCGATGCCGTCGACCTTCTTGGCGGCGTCGTAGTATGTGGTTGCAATCTGCACACCAACCGATTTGCCCTTCAGCTCAGCAACCGTCTTGGGGCCGCCGGCGTAGGAAACAATCTGGGCACCTGAGCAATAGTGCGGGTTAGCAAAATCAACGGATTTGGCGCGCTCTTCGGTGAACCCGTGCGAGGCGATTGCCATGTCAAAACGACCTTGGCGAATAGAAGCCAGCTGAGCGTCAAATGGGACCACGCGCCAGTCAGGTTTCACGCCCATTACCTTGAGCACTTCTTCAGCAAGGTCCTTCTCGAAACCGGTTAGCGTGGTTCCTTCAAAGTAGTTAAACGGGTAGTAGGCACCTTCGGTAACGATCACGATAGTGCCTGACTTTTTGATGGTCTCCCAATCACGCGCTGAAGCGTGGCCCGCAAAAAGTACCAGAGCGCACGCGGCGATGGTGCTTAGAAATTTATTTAGTAATCGCATGAAATCTCCAAAGAATTAAAAAATGTGGGTTTGATAGATAAAAAAATACCCACGGCCCTGACACTGCTAACATGCCAATTTTACCTATCTATACAGGTATAGCGGTATAAGAATACAAGCTTGTCGCCTATGGTTTACCCTAGGCGGCAAATCTAAATCTATATAGATTAAAAAAATAGTGATTTATGCAGAAATTGGCACCCTACGCACGCGTTAAAGAATTTCTCAGAAGTGGACTTTCTGTTGGCCAATGGAAATCCGGTGATTTGATGCCTTCGGACTCCGCACTTGGTCTGCAATTTGGCGTAAGTCGAATGACGGTGATCCGAGCCTTGCGCGAGCTGCAGACCGAAGGTCTGGTCAGGCGTGCTGCGGGCATCGGTACCTATGCGGCGGATTTGGGTTCTGTCCCGCCTATGCTGCCGATTCGGGACCGGCACGAGGAAATAGTTGCCCGTGGCGGAGAGCACCGTTCCAGGCTGGTGCTGGCAACCGTTGAACCCGTGTTCCCGGGGTTGGAAACCCAGTTGGGATTGGCCATAGGAAAGCCCGTTTTTCACACCCAAATACTGCACTATGAAAATGAAGTTCCACTGCAGTTTGAAGACCGCTACGTCAATCCGATCAGCGCGCCTGACTACCTGAAAAACGACTTCAGCAAAATCACGCCCACCAACTATTTACTTCGTGTGGCGCCTAAGTGGGAAGCGCAATACACCGTGGAAGCGACAGTGCCCACACAGCAAGAGGCGCAACAACTGGGGATTGCCGTATCAACGCCCTGTCTGGTCATTGTGCGCCGCACAATGCACCAAAATATTCCCATTACCCTGGTGCGTTTGGTACATCCAGGAGCGAGTTTTCGACTCAGTGGGAGATTCAAACCGTAAGCGGTTTCTTGCGGTCCAGCAAGGGAAGTAGTTGCACAGCCAGCATGCTCGAAAATATAAGCGCACAACCGAGAATGCCGCTGCTATTGAGACGCTCATTCATCCACAAGAAACCAAACAGCGCGGCAAACAATGTCTCAGACGACAAGACGATGGCCGCGTCTGATGCGTGGGCGTAGCGCTGTGCCACCACTTGTGCGGTATAGGCCACGCCGACTGATATAACGCCGGTGTACAACAGCGGGCCCATGGCGATTTGAATGCTGTGAAAAGTGAATGACTCAAACCCCAGAGCCCAAATCAATGCCACCAAACCACACACCAGAAACTGGCCACCGGCCACGATAAACGGTGCGCTCATGCGATGGGCCACTCCCCCCACCAGCAGCACGTGCAACGCCCAAGGTATGGTGGAAGCCAGCACCCAGACATCGCCTGCATTGATGGCAAGTGTTTCAACACCGGCCAACAGATACGCACCGTAAAGGCATGCTGCTGTACTCGGCCAGACTGACCAGTGCGGTTTGTGATTAAGCAATAGCCAACCCAGCACTGGCACCAGTGGCACATACAGTGAGGTCAGAAAACCGGCATTGGTGACGGTGGTGTGCACTATGCCAATTTGCTGCAGCAAGGCGCCGAGTGCCAAAAGAATTCCCAGTCCCGCAATCTGAAGTACATCCGCTTTGCCTATGGATTTGCCCAAGCTTTGTAAACCCAGCCACTCGCGCCACATCAGTGGTGTCACCACCAAGGCCCCCATCAAAAAGCGTACTCCGGTAAAGGACAGCGGGCCCATGGCCGACATACCCACACTCTGTGCTACAAAGGCAGAACCCCAGATTACGGCGACCAGCAACAGCAATATATTGGCTTGAGAACGTGACATGTAAAAAAGTAAATAGTCGCTCAGGCAGCGCGAGGTACCAAGCCTAACAGTGCGCGCGCTTCATTGGGTGTGGCAATAGGTCGATTGAGCTCGGTGCTGATGCGTGCCATGCGTGCCACCAACTGCGCGTTGCTGCTGGCGAGTTCGCCTTTGCGATAAAACAGATTGTCTTCAAAGCCCACGCGCACATGGCCACCGAGCACGATGGCCAGGGTTCCCAGTTGCAGCTGAGCCGCACCAATACCGGCCACCGTCCACGTGCTGCCGCTCTTTAGCTGTGACACCAGATACATCAGCGCCTCGGGCTTGCCGGCCATACCACCAGGAATGCCCAGCACGAAATCAAAATGCTGCGGGCCGCTGAGCAGGCCTTTGTCGATCCACCGGTTGGCGGTTGCCAGCATGCCTGAATCAAATATCTCCAGCTCGGGCTTCACGCCGTGCGTTTGCATCGTCTGGGCGAACTCCTGCATGTTGGCGGGATGGTTCATGAACACATCGCCACCAAAATTTACGGTTCCCATAGACAGTGTGGCCATCTCCGGTTTGAGCGTCACCGGAGCCAAACGTTCTTGCGCTGTCATGCCGACTGCGCCGCCCGTGGACACCTGCACGATCACATCGCAGCGCGCATGGATCGCGCTGATGATGGCCTGGTAGGCGGCGGCTTCCTGGGTGGAACTGCCATCGGGATTGCGCGCATGCACATGCACGATGGAAGCACCCGCTTGCACACAGTCAAACGCGGCCTGTGCAATTTCTTCCGGCGAGATGGGCAGGCCGGGGTGCTGTTCGCGTGTGACTTCGGCCCCCGTCAGGGCCGCCGTGATGATGAGCTTTTGCATGAACGTGCGCTGCCTATTGCTTAGCGCGGTACGCGCTGGCAGGCCACCGGCACGACACAGGTGCCCGAGGCGCGGCACACCACAATCGGCTCGGCCAGAACATCGGCTGCCGAGGGTTGACCGGCGATGCCCGCAGGAACAATCACCTTGCGTGCTTCAAAAACCATCTTGCGCGAGCTCTTGCCCATGGAGACGATATGGCCGCTGGCCTCGATGTAATCGCCTGCATGCACAGGCGCCAGAAATTCGACCTTGTCATAGGCCACGAACAAACCTTCGTCACCGTCGCTGCGAATCAGCAACTCGGTGGCAACGTCGCCAAACAGTTGAAGCATTTTTGCGCCGTCCACCAGTTCACCGGCGTAATGCGCTTCGTGGGCGCTGATGCGCAGACGGATCAGGCTGGTAATGGGGGTTGTCGTGTTGTTCATTTAGGAAACCTTTCTTTTGATCCACTCGTTAATGGCAAACGATGCCACGTCTTCTGCATAGGTCTTGGTGCCAAAGCCGGCGTCATAGCCGAGTTCCTTGGCTAGTTCGTGGCTGATACGCGGGCCACCCACAATCAAAATCACTTTGTCGCGCAGGCCTTCGGCCTCCAGCAAGTCGGCCAGCTTGGTGAGGTTGTCGAGGTGAATGTTCTTTTGCGTCACGACTTGCGAGACCAGAATGACGTCGGCCTTTTCCTCGATGGCGCGGCTGATCAGTTCTTCCGAGTCCACCTGCGCACCCATGTTGATGGCGCGTATCTCGTGGTAGCTCTCAAGGCCTTTGTGGCCGTTGTAGCCCTTCATGTTCATGATGGCGTCAATGCCCACGGTATGGGCATCGGTTTCAATCGTGGCGCCAATCACCACCATGCGGCGTCCCATTGATGCGGCAATCTTTTGATTGATGCCGTCTTTGTCCAGCACTTCGTATTCGGGCTTGGCTACTTGCAGTGTGCTCAGGTCCACCTGGTGTTTGCACTGGCCATACAGCACATAGAAGCTAAAGCCAATGCCCATGTCTTCGGCATGCGTCACGGCGGGCTCTTCCATGCCCATCATCAGGGCCAGGCGCTTGGCACCTTCCTTGGAGGTGTCGCTCAGCGCCACGGGCAAGGTGAACGACAGTTGCACACGGCCATCGCCGAGTGTGTCGCCATAGGGCTTGACCCATTGCTCGGGCAGTTTCATTTCAGACATGGTGTGTGCCTCCGGCGAGCATGCGCATGGGGAAAGGGTTGAAGTAATCGGACGCCTTGGTGATGACACCATCCAGGCCTTTGCCACCCGTGGGGGTGCGCGAAATTTCGGCGAATGTGCCCTTGCCTATGGCGGCTTCCAGACCCATGGCCTCGATGCGCGCCAGAATGGCTTCGGTCTCGGCCAGCACTTCCTGGGCACGGGTTTCAATCATGCCGCCGCGCTTGAATTCAATCTCGCCGTGCAAGTCCTTCATGGTGCCGAATACATATTTGGCGTTCTGTATGGCCAGGAAACGGTCCTGAATAAACGGGGTGTGAATCGCCTCGGTCATCATGCCCATCAGGTGGATGTTTTGTTGCGTCACGGTGCTGACAATATTGAACAGCGTGTCCTGCACATGGCCCTTAAATATATTTCCGGTCATGTGTTTGGTAGGCGGCATATATTTCAGTGCCGCATCGGGAAACACTTGGCGGACCAACTGTGCGTGGGCCAGTTCCCACAAGAAACCATTCTCCAGTTCGGGGTCGATTTCAAAGGCGTGGCCCAGGCCCATCTGGTCGGGCTGCAAGCCCGACAGATAGGCAAACTGCTCGTTGATCAGTTGCGAGGCCAGCACCGTGTGGGCGGCTTCATAGGCGTCGGCGGTGGTGAGGTAGTTGTCCTCGCCGGTGTTGATGATGATGCCGGCATAGGCATTGACCATGCGCGAGAAGAACTGGTCAATGAAGGTGCGCTTCATGTTGATGTCGCGAAAAATAATGCCGTACATCGAGTCGTTCAGCATCATGTCCAGGCGCTCGATAGCACCCATGGCGGCTATCTCCGGCATGCACAGGCCCGAGCAATAGTTGGTCAGGCGGATATAGCGGCCCACGCGTTTGCCCACTTCGTCCAGCGCAGTGCGCATCAGGCGGAAGTTTTCCTGCGTCGCGTAGGTGCCGCCAAAGCCTTCGGTGGTGGCGCCATAGGGCACGTAGTCCAACAGGCTCTGGCCGGTGGAGCGAATCACGGCAATGATGTCCGCGCCTTGCTCGGCTGCGGCGCGGGCTTGCACCACGTCTTCGTGGATGTTGCCGGTGGCCACAATCAAATACAGCCAGGGCTTGGGGCCTTCGCTTAAGTCATTAATCATCTGCGTGCGTTGCGCGCGCTGTGCCGCAATGCGGGCACACATCTGGTCGGCCACAGTCTCGGCGTTGGCGCGGGCGGCTGCACTGTCTTTCGGTGCGGTCAGTGTCAGGCTGCCATTCGTTACCTTTTCGGCCACTTGCTGTGCCGTCATGTTCAGGGTGCGCATGGCGTCTGCAACTGCCAGAGCGGCGCCGCTTTGCAGCAGGCCTTGTTGTTGCAAGTGCTCGACCACACGATTGGGCAGGGGTACATAGTTTTCGTCCACCCCATCAATGCCCATCAGGCGCAGCGTGGCACGCTCTACCGTAGTGGTGGTGAAGGCCTGCATCTCGTCAAATACCTGACGCGCTATGCGCCGGGCATGGTCGCGGGCGCGGTCTATCTGCGCCTGGTCCAGTTGCAAATTAATCATGGAGGTTTTCCTGTTCTTCAAGCTGTACATCGCACACCGCATAGCCTTCAAAGCTGGCGCGTGCGGTGGTTAAAAATTCCTGCGCATCAAAGCTGCCGCCAAAGGGGGAGAAGGGGTTGAGCGTGATGCCCACCAGACGGATGGCGTGTTGTGCCAACACCTGGTTGCCATTTTTTTGCAATGCGGCCAGTTCCAATTGGTCGACAAATAGCTTAGTGCCGTCATGCACTACCAAGCTAAGCCCCGGGTGATTTTCGGCCAGTGTTTGCACTGCGCGCCACAGGCTGCGGCCCACAGCTCCGGTGACCGCTACGGTGCCAATGTCGGCGTCAGTGAATTGCAGCAAAGTGGCACCGGCATTCAGCGTGGCAATGGGCTCGGCAAATAGTTGCGTGCCGTCGCGTGCCCACAAGCCCACGCCGCCCTGGGCAAACAAGTCAGCACACAGGCTGCGGGTGACTGCCGGCGCTTGCGCCAGACCGAGAATGGCCAGACGGTCGCGCGTCTTGCGAATCACATCGCCCATGCCGCCGCCGATGGCCGCGCCGGTGGACAGAATCACGCCATCGGCAATCGCGGGTGACGCATGGTGGCTGCGCCCGAGGGCGCCGTCCAGCAACACCAAGTCAGCACCGCATTGCTTGAGCAATGCAATCACGGCGCGTTGGTCGGTACTGCGCGAGGCGCCCGCAATTTCCATCTCGCCATATTCCAGCACCTGCACCAGCACGATCTCGCCCATGGGGCTGTGAATGCCGGTGGCAGCAATGAATTTGTTGCGCGCCTTGGCACGCTGCAAGGTGGCGCGCGCCGTGGCCACCAGACTGCCTGGCCAGACCAATACCGGCGGCTTGGGAACCATATAGACCTGGTCATGGTCTTCACCATCGCGGCCTATGGATGTCACGCCCACACGCACGTCCGATGCTGCTGCCTGAGCCAGCACATGGTTCAGCGCCACCGTCTTACCTGTGTTCTTGGTCATGCCCATGATGGCCAAGGTGGAAAGTGCCAAACCCGTGGCCGCGTCGCGCGCACGTATGCGTTGCCACAGGCTGCTGGCTCTGGCTTCGCTTTTGGCAATGGCAACCGTTGCGCGCATGGCTTAGACGTAAAGCTCGTCAAATAGCGCGCGCAGCGTGCTGCTTTCGCGCAGCAAATTGAGCGCGTGCTCGGCGTGGCCCGTGGCATAGCCATTGCCCACGATCATTTGCACATCCTTGCCCGCGCCCTCAGCACCCAAGGCGGCAGCGGTAAAGCTGGTGGCCATGGAGAAGAAGTAAATCGTGCCGTGTTCACGCGTGGCCAGAATGCTGCCCATCTCGGTGTTCTGGATGTTGACGCAGTTGATCACCACATCGGCCAAGCGGCCATCGGTGACTTTGGACACGGCTTGCATCAGACCGAGTGCATCGGTGGCGTCCACCTGCAACGTGTGATCAGCCCATCCCAGCGCCTGCATGCGCTCGCAGTCCTTGGCAAAGGGCGAGACGCCAATCACACAGCCGCTGGCACCCGCGCGCTTTTTGGCTTCATACACGCAAAGCGTGCCGGACTTGCCGCCGCCGCCGATCACGACGACGGTCTGTCCCGGTTGCACCAGGCGCGCGGTTTGTGCTGGCGCACCAGCCACATCCAGAATGGCCAGGGCCAGCTTCTCGTCCATGTCGGTGGGCAGCTTGGCGTACAAGCCGGTTTCAAACAGCACAGCCTGACCGCGGATGTCGATCTGGTCTTTGCTCATGTGCACTTTGATGATCTCGTCTATGCGCAAAGGCGTGAGCGACAGCGATACCAGCGTGGCGATTTTGTCGCCCACCTTCAGGTCGTGCCTGGCCGCAATGGCACTGCCGATTTGCGCCACCGTGCCGATCAGCATGCCGCCCGAACCCGTCACCGGGTTGTGGTGCTTGCCGCGCTGGCTGACGATGCGCTGCACGATGGCGGCCACCTGCGCCTCGTCGCCCTGGGCTTCGCCCTTGATCTGCGTGAAGCTGGCAGCGTCGATATTCAGCGCCGAGACATCGATCAGGATTTCGTTGTCCCAGATGTCCATGCTGTTGTCGATCTTCCAGGCGCCCTGAGGCAGAACGCCCTGGGGTTCGAGTACGCGGTGGGTGCCGTAAGGCGAGCCTTGCTTGGTCATGAACTGTGGCCTTAGTTGCTTTGCGTGGGCAGGGAATAGTCCTGGCCCAGGCCAGGCATCTCAACGGTCTTGCCCGCGTAGTTACGGCACTTGATGGTGGTGCCACTGCCGTCGGGCAGGGCCACTTCCTGCACATAACTTGGGATGATCGGCAGTTTACCCAACCCACCCATGCCGTCCACAATAAATGTGGGCACAGCCGGGCCGCTGATCCAGCCACGCAGGCCTTCGTATAGCTCAATCATGCGACGGTGTGGCACGATGAAGTGGTGCGCACCCTCGACCATATCGGTGGAGTAGACGTAGTACGGGCGCACACCCATTTCAATGGTTTGCAGAAATAGTTCGCGCATCACTTCGACGTCGTCGTTGACGCCCTTTAGGCACACCGTCTGCAGGCCCATCATGATGCCGGCCTTTTGAATCATCTTGACGCGCTGGCGCAGCAGGGGCGTGATTTCTTTGGGGTGGTTGATGTGGATGTTGATCATTTGCACGCGGTGCTTTTCCAGCACGGCGCACAACTCGGGTGTGATGCGGGTAGGCAACTGCACCACCATGCGCGAGCCGATACGCAAGAAGCGCACGTGCGGCGCGCGGCGGCGCAGTTCGCCCAGGATGTAATCCAGGCGCTCATCGGTAAAGGTCAGCGGATCGCCGCCGGACAACAGCACATCCTGAATCTCTGGTTTGCTGGCGATGTAGTCGATGGACGCTTCGATTTCGTCCTTTGCCACCGAGCCATCGGGCTGCGACACCATGCGTTTGCGGGTGCAGAAACGGCACAGCGTGGCGCAGGTGTTGGACACCAGGAACAGCACGCGGCGCGGGTAGCGGTGCACCACACTGGTACCGGGAATGGTGTCGCCTTCTTCGCCCAACTGGTCTAGTGAGGTGGCAAAACCGGGTTTGGTTTCTTCGTGGTGCGAAGGCATGTATTGCAGGCGCACCGGGCAGTTTGGATCGCTCGGGTCCATCAGTTTTGCCATGTAGGGCGTGATGGCGATGGCAAACTTGCTGTACACCGTTTCGTTCACGTTTTCGATGTTGTTCAAAACGCCATCGAGTTCGTTGTGGTGGGTGTAGCGGCGGGCAAACTGCTTTTGCCAGGATTCAGACTCAGGATCGTAGGCGTCGAGTTCTACGCGAGTCAGTAGTTTGCGGGGTGTGATGTCAACTTTTTGTAGCATGGCAGGTCTCTTCTGGGGTTGTCTGGGGTGGCCGCGCGGCTTGGGCTGTGCCTCGGTTGAACAGTAGTTTATGAATCTGCAGTGCCGAAGAAAACAAGCAAAGTGACTGATGTAATGATCCAAAATCAGACATAATGCGCGGCATTGCAACATACTGACCGAATCACTATGGCTACAGCCCTGGATCCCCTGGATCGCCAATTGATTGAGCTGCTCAAGGTGAACGCCAGACTGCCCATCGTCAAGCTGGCCAAGGCCCTGGGTTGTGCGCGCAGCACGGCGCAGTTGCGGCTCAAGGCGCTGGAGGATTCGGGGGTTATCTCCGGCTACACGGTGGGTGTGACGGCACCGCAAACCGCAACCGGCATTCGCGCCATGATGCTGATTTCTGTGACATCCGGCTCGGAGCACGATGTGCAGCGCGCACTGACCAAGCGCCACGAGATCTACAAGCTGTATTCGGTGAGCGGGCGCTACGATTTCTGCGCCATGCTGACTACCGAGTCGACGCAAGAGCTTGACGCGGTGATCGACAAGTTGCGCGTCATCAAGGGCGTGGCCGACACCTTCTCGACTATTTTGCTAGCCACCAAACTGGATCGCCCTGATTGATGGGATGGGCCGGCCCAAAACTAGGGCCGAAGTTCAAGTTCCAACGGGGACAATGGCATGCCGAAGGCGCCAGTCCAGCATTCGCCCGGCGTTATCGGCCAAGCGTCTGTCCAGGTGCCGGTGGTAACCACATCACCTTGCATCAAGTCAGGAGCCCCTGGGCATTGGCGAAGCTCCTGCAGGAAGTGGTGCAAAGCTCGAAGCGGGCTGTCCAGCACGTTTGCGCCGCAACCTTTGTCGATGTGCTGATCACCTTTCATCAGGGCCACTTGGGTAGCCGCAAGAACGTCATTGAGTTCATTGGCGCAGGTCGCGATGGTGTTTACCGGAACCCTGCGACCGACCAATAAATGGGCGTGCAGACCACCATCAGCCACCGAATCGGACGCCTTGAACTTCCAGTCCGGAAGATGTGACTGAACAATCTCAAAGCCAGGTGCAACCCATTCAATGGCCTTGAATAGGTCTTCAAGAGACGCATCGGGAACTGGCGTTGAACGCATGCCAAATACGGCCTCGGGTTCGATGCGTGGTTGGCAACTGCTCCCAAGTGAAATCGTGCCGCGGCCGTCACAAAATGACAGCGTCGTGTCATACACGGTACCCCAAATGGGTGCAAACACGTTGTAGCGCGACCAGATATTGCGGTTGGTAAAACCAATCTTGAAGCCTCGGGGCTTCTCGCCGCGCGCGACTCGCAGACCTCGAACATCCAGGGAGCATTGGTACGCGGTGGGCACATCAAAGCTGGCTGCACGGCTTGGAGGTTCAGCCCATAGTTGACCGCTATCGTAATAGGTGAGGATGTTCTGTGGGTTCATAGTTTGGGCGGCCTGACGGTATTGCGAAAGTCTAGTGTGCTGGAATTATTTTGCCAATGATCCAACCAAACCATTGAGTTCCCAGCGTCAGGCTATTGCACTCGCTGCACGCGAAGGGGATACGCCGGGCTCCTCATGGTGGGGTACCACAAATCGTCGCCCGGCATATCCCCTTCCCGTGTGATCCATTGCGAACGCCGCGCTCCTCATGGTGGGGTACCCCACCATGAGGCGCTCGCCCTTGCCCCTCCTGCGCACCCATCCGCAGGAAAGTCGCTCGTGGCGTGTTTTGACTGTCAGTTACAGGACTCTTTTGAAGACCTGCTTGCAGCCTGAACTTGCCCAACAACTTGCTTCAAACCAAAGATCAAGCGCTCGATCCGGCATCGATCGTTGTGCGGTACGGCCTACGGGGGCAGGTCAAATCGTCAGCCGTATGATTACGAAATGCCCATCTATAAATTTGCTGACGCCACGGTCGAACCTGAAGAGTATTACCTCGCCCCTGAGAAACTGATTGCCGGCAATCCAAAGCAAACCCTCTGGAT
>CAIQYP010000185.1 GCA_903876045.1 uncultured beta proteobacterium
AGTGTTGGGCCAATAGCTCGGCAACCAGCGTTGAAAAATCTTTGGCTTGGGCAAGCCCTTTCCAGCGCGCGACGGTCTCGCCACCGCAGGATTCTTTCAGGCGCTCCAACTGCTGCTCCAACTCGGGGCCGCTTAAAAAGTAATCGTAGTCGCGCAGCAAAAATTGCACGCGCTGCTCCATGCTGGCCTGAACGCGCAACCAGTTGCCGTCCTGTATGCCCTGAAACACCGCGTCGGGCACGCGCAGTTGGCCGATGCGCTTGCTCTCGGACTCGACATACACCGGCCTCGCTGGGTCAAAGCGGGATATCGCGTCCAGCACTAAAGTCTCAAAGCCTTTTTGAGAAGGCTGAGGCTGCCCGGGCAGATCACCCAGCACCGAACCCTTGTGGGCAGCCAGTGCTTCCAGATTCAACACCTGCTGCCCTTGCTGCTGCATGGCTTCCAGGATGCGTGTCTTGGCGCTGCCCGTAGGCCCGGCCACCACGATAAAGCGTAAAGGCTTGGGTACGATTTCCAATTGCTCTATCACATGGTGACGCCAGCTTTTGTAGCCGCCCGTCAGGCGCCTGGCCTGCCAGCCCACTTCACGCAGGATGTGGGTGAAGGCGCCGCTGCGCTGACCGCCTCGCCAGCAGTACACCAGCGGCGTCCAGCCTTTGGGTTTGTCGCTGAACAATTTTTCGATATGCGTGGCGATGTTGCGCGCCACCAGCACCGAGCCCAGCTTGCGCGCATCAAAGGCCGACACCTGCTTGTACAACGTACCGACGACGATGCGTTGCTCGTCATCCAGCACCGGGCAGTTGATGGCACCGGGGATATGGTCTTCGGCAAACTCGGAGGGGCTGCGCGCGTCAAGGATGGTGTCGAACTCCGCGAGCTGATCCACAGTCGCACGGGTATGATCAATTGGAGTCAATGGGGTTCCCGTTGCATGTTGAATCTAGAGCGCAATTTTATGTCGAACACCACTCCCCTCTCTCCCGCCTACAGCCCAGCCAACGACCCCGCCACAGCGGCCCCCATTCGGCTCACCGAGTTCAGCCACGGTGGCGGCTGTGGCTGCAAGATTGCACCGGCCGTGCTGTCGCGCCTGCTGGCCAATGTCAACATGCCTTTGCTGCCGCCGGACCTGCTGGTGGGCACCGAGACCAGTGACGATGCGGCCGTCTACCGCCTGAACGACCAGCAGGCCATCATTGCCACCACCGACTTCTTTACCCCCATCGTGGATGACCCGTATGACTTCGGCCGCATCGCTGCCACCAACGCGCTGTCAGACGTGTATGCCATGGGCGGCACGCCGCTGTTTGCACTGGCCCTGGTCGGCATGCCTCTGGGCAAGATTCCGGAAGAGGCCATCCGCCTGATCCTGGCCGGCGGTCAGGACGTGTGCAAGGCGGCAGGCATCCCGATTGCCGGTGGCCACAGCATCGACACGCTGGAGCCGATCTACGGGCTGGTCGGCATTGGCCTGGTGCACCCGGACCGGGTCAAGCGCAACAACCAAGCGCTTGCTGGCGATGTGCTGATTCTGAGCAAGCCGCTGGGCGTGGGCATGCTGTCTGCGGCGCTGAAGAAAGGCACGCTATCGGCCGAGGGCTATGCCGACATGGTGCGATGGACCACCAAACTCAACACGCCCGGCATTGCGCTCTCCGCCATGCCTGAGGTGCACGCCATGACCGACGTGACCGGCTTTGGTCTGGCTGGGCATTTGCTGGAAATTTGCCGTGGCTCGAAGCTGTCGGCACACGTGGAATTTGATGCGGTGCCTGTCATTGCACTGGCCGCGGAGATTGCGCAAAGTGGCACCGCCACCGGTGCCTCGGCACGCAACTGGGACGGCTACGGAAACAGCATGGCGCTGCCGGACGGCTTTGCGAAATGGAAGCAGAATTTGTTGTCCGATCCGCAGACCAGTGGCGGCTTGTTGATTGCCTGCGCACCCGAGGCAGCACAGCGCGTGCTGGAGCTTTTGCGCGCTGAGGATTTTGGTAATGCAGCGGTGATAGGCAGCCTCTCAACCGGATCTGCGCGCGTTGATGTTTTGTAGCCCTTAGCCAAGAAATGGCATCTTTCGAGCATGAATTGATAAATGTGTTAGCACCTTCGTTTATCACTTTCAACATATTGCAGATGCGGGGCGTCTAGACATCAGCAAACCCCCGCAAAATAGTTTGCAAAAGCGGGAATATTCCGCACTTTAGGCAAACCCTTGTATATATGTGTTGCCCGCCTCTTTGTGAGTAAACGTAATATTTAACCCATGTCAAAGCACCGTGCACATGTCGGACGGTGCCTCAACAATAAATGGGTGGTATATGCGATTACTTGTAGCAGACGACGATGTGCTTTTCTCGCAAAAGCTTCAAAAAGTTCTGTGCAAAGAAGGCATTGCCGCTGACTTTGTCAGCACCGATCGCGAGCTTCTTGACGCAGTCAGCGATCACAGTTACGACCTTGTTATTCTCGGCCTCGGCAGCACTGCAGACGACACTGCAATCAGATTGCGGCGCCTTACTTCCCAGTCTGAAAGTTTGCCTGTGATTGTGGTTTCTGCCTACCGCAAATTACAAGACCGCATTAAGTTACTCGATGCTGGGGCCAACGATTTTCTGGCTAAACCCTTGCCTATGCAGGAACTACTGGCAAGAATTCGCGTGCAGCTGCGCCGCACGCGCGCAATGCCCAATTCCCAGCCCATCACTTCAGTGGGCCCCATACGGCTGTTTCCACACCTATTGACTGCAACCCTGGATGATCAGCCGGTTGCCTTGACGCATCACGAATATCGCTTGCTGGAAGTACTGATGCGCAAACGCGACCAGGTGCTGAGCCGCACGCAGCTTGAGGACTCCCTGTATGCCTGGGGCGAAGAAGTGGGCAGCAATACGGTCGAGGTGTATGTGCACCAGTTGCGACGCAAGCTCCGCCCGGAAGTGATCAACACGATTCGCGGTGTGGGTTATCAGTTTTCACCCTCGCTCTGGAACTAACGCCATGTTATTCCGTCTGTTAAACACGCATTGCAGAAACCCGGGTAGCACCCTGTGTATGGAGAAATGCCATGACTACGATTAGCGTTCTGGTAGTCGATGAGAACATCCTGTTCCGTCGAGGTGTAGCCGCCCTGCTCGCGCAGGACCAGGCATTTGTGGTTTTAGGAGAGTTCGAAAGCGGCAAGGATGTGCTTGCCTTCCGGACTGCGGCCATTCCAGATATCGTGCTGATGGACATTCGCCTAAGTGGCATTGCGGGTCTCGATGTCATCGGTCAAATCAAGCGCCGACTGCCCCAAAGCAAAATGGTCCTGTTGACTTCACAGCGCGCAGAAGACTATGTACGCGCGGCGCTCAAGGCAGGCATTGACGGCTACTTGCTCAAGGACGCCAGTCTGGAGGAAGTTCAAATGGCATTGCGCAGCGTAGTACGCGGCAAAAAATACCTTAGCCCTGACGTGTCGGGTAGTCTGGTGGAAACATTTCTGCATCCGGAATCGGCCAATAAAAATGGCCAAGGTGACGTGCTGACCAACCGCGAGCGCGGTGTCCTGCAACTAATTGCCGAGGGTCGGACCAATAAGAGTGCTGCTGATATTCTTTGTATCAGTGCCAAGACGGTGGAGAAGTACCGCTCCAACCTGATGCAGAAACTAGGACTGCGAAACGCCACCGAACTGATCCTGGCCGCCATGGCACTAGGCTTGGTGGAACGGCCTGCTGCCATTACCCGCCTGATGGGTGATGTCTGCGGCGGCTGTGAGGCACTGCCCTTAGCAGGCGCAGTTTCCACCGCGTCAAGGCACAATCCAATCCCCATCCGCAGTTACCTTTATCCCGTCTGATTCAGCAAAGCGGACCAGGTAGCCGCCCTTGGACAAAAACCGCTGGCCCGGCGCCAGACCGAAGCGCGGATAGTGGCCCGACAACACGCGCCGACTGATCATCATTTCGATACGCTCGACAAGATAGTCGCCGTAGAAACTGTCAAGCATCTCATTCAGGGTTTCGGAAAGAACGCCGCAGGCCAGATAGGTATCGGCCTGCACACGCTCGTCAAGCATCGGAATCTGTCGGATCTTGAACCACGACAGCGCGAAATTGAGGCGAATGCGCCGCGCCTCCGGCAGGTCCATCGGATAGCTCATCAAACTCACGCCGCGCCAGGCCACCGGCAATGGTGCTGCTTCCAGGCCGCCCATTAGCCCCGAGACCAGCACATTCACACCAGGGGGTGGCGCGGTGCCCAGCGCCTGCAGATCGGCCGGCCGCAGCCACAATACCAGCGTCTCGCCGGCGCGCAGCCCACGCAGTGTCGCGGCGATCGCGCCAGCACCCTCGTGCGTCGACAGCAGCCTTGTGCTGACGCTGAAGCCGGCGGTCGCTGCTCCAGCCTGCAGCGCGGCGGCTGCGTCGCGCCCGATGTCGCCTTCGCGCGCCAACTGCACGACGTGCGTCGCACCATTGTTAGGCGCCTGCTGGCCCAGGCGAGCAAGCATCAGTTGGGCTTCCAATAGCACGCCCTTTGAGAAATACAGCGGGTAAAAATCCGTTTCGGCGTCCACCGGCAAGTCCACGTTGGGCATCAGGCAGGGCAGCGCCGCCGCCTCGCAGAAGCGGTGCACCGGCTGCCAGGTAGCGCCGCCCAGCCCCGACAGCACAGCAAACACCGGTTGAGTCGCCTGGAACTTGCGCAGCTGCGCCTCCCAAGTGTCGGGGCTGCCCTGAAGCTCCCATACATGCAGCTGCCAGCGCCTCGTCACGCGATAAACAATCTCGCGCGACGACTGGATAGTGCGCGAGCCGCCGCGGACGAAGGCGTTCTTGTCGGCGAAGAACTTCTCCAGCACCTCGAGCATGCCCTGGCGCTGCTTCGGATCAGCGTCAGGCGTGATGATGGTTGCGATGTGTAAGGTGTCGGCGGTGACGCCGGGTGGTGTCACCGCCGACAGCGTCTTCAAGTAGGCGATCAGCGATGCCATTGCGCGATCGTCCAACGCATAGCGCGGCATCAGCGAGCCGAGCGGCTGACCGGCGCGGCCGATGCCATCGCGGATGGCATGCGCCAGCGCCTGATCGTCACGGTAGGGCAGTCGACTGGGCCGGAAACCCGGCATGTAGCGAAAGTCCATGTCCTGCGCCTTCCCGCCTGGCGTGCGAAACAAGTAGGTCTCGGTAACCGGCGGTACCACGATCCGACCCTCCGACTGGCCGAGTCCGCTCGGGCGGTGGCAGGCGACACATGCCGCTGCGGCGCCAGAGAGCGGCACCCCATCAAGGCGTTCACCCTGCAGATTAGCTCCGGACTGAAGCACGCCGCGGCGATAGATCGCTTGCCCCTCCGCGCTATCGGCCACAGTCGAGGTCAGGGTGGCGGCAACACAGCCGTCGACCAGGCCAATGCCAAAAACGAACCAGAGCCCGACCGCAAGCGCTGCTGCCCGCAGCCGACGCAGGTTCACTGCAGCGCGACCCTGGCCGTCGTCAGTGCGCTGCGGTATTGCTTGAGCACTTCGTCAGCGGATGCCAGGCCTTCGACACGCACCCATGGGCTGCCCGGTGCGGCGCGGATCAGCGTCAGCGGATCGTGGCTCATTTTGTCGCCGCGGTAGACGTCAAAGGCCTTCTGCAGCGCTACGCTGTCGGCCACGGTGCCGGTGTAATGCTGCCATTGACTGCCAGCGGAGAACCTCTTCGCGTACACGCGCAGCCGGGCCGGCGTGTCCTCCTCGGGGTCAATCGAAATCGACACCATATGCATACGCTGGCGCTCGGCCCCGGCCCGCTCCTGGAACTGCGAGAACACCTGGCTCATCATCGGGCAGATTCCCGGACAAGTAGTGAAGACAAAGTTGAGCACCACCGGTCGACCGTCGTCAATCTCCTGCACTAACCGCACCCGCCGGCCATCGTCGCGTACTTGCCAGACGTCAGGCACGCGGTAGTCGACCGAGCGCACCATGATCTGGCCGGGCGCCATCGACATCGAATGGTCACCGTCGTGCGCCGACGCCGCCGGCAGTCCGGCACAGGCCAACGACAGCAGCGCCACACCGAAAAGGGTTCTTCGCATTGTGAAGTGCATGAGGTTCTCCTGTGTCAATCAGTCCGTCAAACTACGCTCACTCTGGCTTGGCAAATCGCGATGCATCGGCCACGCTGTTGAGTGCCACCTCCTCGACGACGATCCGTTCGCGCTGGTGCGTGCCTTCAACGTGGGTTTCGAGCAGGCGCGCAACCTGCAGACCGTCCACCGATCGGTAGTCCTTGAAGTAGGTGGCCACGCTGCGCATTTTGCCATCGAAGCGGCGCGGCGCGCCCTCGATCTTCAGGTCGAGAAAATTCTCTGCGTCAACCCAGAGTCGCCGTTGCTCGCCGTTGGGCAGTGTCAGCTTCAGCCGGTAGGCCTTGCGGCCCTCGACCCTCTCACCGCCATCGACCGCCACCGCGATGCCCTTGGCCGCGTGGTTAATCAGCGGTCCGTCGAGCGGCTGTTCGTTTGCGGCGATCTTCAGTTCGTCGGCGGTGTAAGCCTCAACCTCGTGACGACCGAGATAGGGCCTCAGCTTCCAACCCTGCTTGCCGTCGTACACCTGCAGCGCCGTGTCGCCACGGAATGGGATCTCCAGCCGCATCTTGTTGGGCCTCTGCAACTCCAGCGCGAAGGGCAACTGGATAGCGTCGGTCGCGGGCGCACTGGCAGCGCTGGCTAGCTGGGCCTTCACCAACGCCCTGGTCTCCAGCTTGGTCAGGCCGATATTTCCACCATCGCGACGTTTCTGACCGGCATCGAGCTTGCCGCGCAGCGACATGGTCTGTACTTTCTGCCAAGCAGCCAGTCCGCCGCGCGCGGCAACATTGCGGTTGACAATGTCCTCTGCACTCATCGGCGGCAACGCTATCTCGGTGGACGCGGGCGCGACGGGCTGCGCCTTGAGCGCGATGGCCATCGCCGGCGCCACGGCCCTGGCTTCGGCTGCAGCTGCCGCCTGCTTGCTCTTGTTATCCAAGGCACCCCACGCCACGCCCTGGGCGAGCACGGCCAGCGCACCCGCTACACATGCACTTCGACTGAATTTGTTCATCACCTGTTTCCTGCCTTAATGGTTGGGCGGCTGGGTCAATCGACCACCAGCCCGTCAAGCCGGAAATCGCCGGCCACGATGGACACCCGACTGCCCGATTTGACCAACTTGCCGGGGTTGCCGAAGACCATGAAATAGGTGCGATCGGCCTCGGGCGCGGTACCCTGCCGCAATTCGCCGATGTTCTCAAGCGCGGGCACAGCCAGTACGGTGCCGGTAGCCTCGTCAATCAGGTGTGCCTTGATCTTGCGCTCGTTAAGGGTGCGCGCCATGTCGGGATCCACAACACGGTATTTAAACGCCAGCATGAAGCCCGAAGACACCGGCTTGACGCCGATGATCTCGACACCCCAGTTGCGCTTGAAGTACAGGCCGTGGCGCGAGCGCCATTCCGCAGCGCTCTGCCCGTTGGCCTGCGCTGCCAATGCCGACTCCGTTGCCGGTGTCGGCACCTGCTGCGCCGCCGCCTGCGTGCCGGCAAGGCTGCACAAGACACAAGCCGAGAGCAACCCTAGGAGTCGCACTCGGCTTGAGAAGTAGCTCTTTCTTTGTTGCATCAAACTGTCCCACCTTATCTTTCCAATTGCATTCCCCTGGGGCTCGGCGCGGGCGGGGGACGGCGCCTGCGCGCCGCCCTCGTCCACGCCTCACTCCTTCAACATCAGGTTCCTGACAGAATGAGCACCTGGGTGGTAGTAAACCCACCCGTCTCGGTGATCGTCAGGGTCCCCGCTGCGGTACCTACTGCCGGTCGTATCCGAGACACGTTCACTGTGCAGCTACCGCCACTAGCCAAGACGGTCGTACCGGTGCATGTTCCACCAGTCAGGCTGAACTCCGACAATGTCGTGTTGGCAACCGCCGGCGCCGCAGTCATTGTTAGTGCAGCGCCACCACTATTAGTGACAGTGATGGTCCGTGTCCCACTGCTGTTGCCCCAAGCACCAACCGTACCGCCGGACACCCAACTGAACCCCACAACAGCCTGGGTGGCCGTGCCGCTGATCGCCACGTTGGTCGGCGACACCGTGGCATTGCTGCGGATCGCCAGGTTGCCCGTACGGTACACGCTTGCCGTACCTGTAGCCCCGATGGTGGGCGTGAAGGTCACGACAATCGTGCAATTGCCCAGCGGAGCGAGCGTCGTGCCTGCACACCCATCGGTCCCCTTCGTGAAGTTGTTGCCCGTTACGGTGTCGGTCGTGAAGGTCACTGCGCCGGGACCGGCATTGGTCACCACCACGTTCTGCGTCACCGCGCCCGCCGCCGTGGCGTGCGGTCCGAAGGCAATCGGGTTAGGCGCCACGGAAATCACACCCACCAGGACGGTCACGTTGTCCGTCGCCGTGTTGTTCCCCGGATTCGGGTCAGTCACGGTTCCCGGTGCGGTCACAGTTGCGGTATTTGTGAACGGGCCCGCCGGTGCATTGGTACTGACGGTAGCATTCACCGTGAAGATCACCGAGGTACCCGACGCCAAAGTGGGCAGCGTCTTGTTGATGTTGCCGGTGCCGGCGTTCCCGGTGGTACCGCAACCCGCCGCAGTAGCCGGTGCGCAGGTCCAGCTCCAGCTTGCCAGCGCTGCAGGCATGCGGTCGGCCACGAAAGCGCCTGTCACCGCGTTCGGACCGGCGTTCGTCACTGTGACGGTATAGATGATCGCA
>CAIQYP010000186.1 GCA_903876045.1 uncultured beta proteobacterium
AGACTTTGCCATGGTGGTTGGGCTTTCTTGGCTTTGCGGTTGTTGAAGTCAGAACCCATATTCTGTAGGGCCTGACGGCTTCAACCACCAACCTCAACCTTCAACTACGAGCGGGACATCGCCTGTGTGCACCTGCCGTGCCTATGTAGTGAGTGTATGTGTGCGTCTTCGGCAAAAACTTGTTCGTGCACTACGAGAGTTTCAGAAAATCCAAAATCTCCTTTCTGATGCTTGACGACGAGTCGGTGCTACTGGTTAAGTCAACCCAATCACGCGGACTAAAGTCCGTCAGTTCCGCGCGCAAACTGCCGCTTCACGCACTACTTGAAAAAGAAGAACTTGACCGCTTGAGGCGTTGGGCTGCGCGTACTGATCTGCGCCTTACCGACAAAAGCATGGCACCAGACAGACCCGATCCGACAACTTGATGAAATTCTGGTTTTGCGAAATAGGTTGCAACATGCGATGCACCCGAAGAGTCGTTAAGCTTTAACCCGACGGCGAACAGCTTTGAGAATGCCCCGCAAGATGTCAATCGGTGCCGGTGGGCAGCCCGTGACAACTTCGTCGACCGGGATGACATTGGCGACGCGGCCGCAGCTGGCGTAACTCTCACCGAAGATGCCGCCGTCCGCACCGCAATCGCCCACGGCTACGACCAGCTTTGGCTCGGGTGTGGCATCAAAGGTGCGTCTGAGCGCGGTTTCCATGTTGCGCGAGACCGGGCCCGTGACCAGCAGCATGTCGGCATGGCGCGGGCTGGCCACAAACTTGATCCCCAGGCCCTCCAGGTTGTAGTACGGGTTGCCCAGGGCGTTGATTTCAAGCTCGCAACCGTTGCACGATCCGGCGTCCACCTCGCGAATGGTCAACGCCTGACCCAGGATGGCCAGCAACTCTGCGTTGATGGATGCTGCTTCAGCTTGTACGGCAGCGCCGATATCGGGTGCAGGTTCGGTGCGACAGCCGGTCGCTTTGATCTGCTTGATGATTTTCCAGATCATAGGTCGTGCCCCGAATAGCTGAGGTTGAACGACTTGTTGATGAGCGGGAAGTCTGGAACGATGTTGCCCAGAATCGCGTGCTCCAGGACCGGCCAGTTCTGCCACGAGGGATCATGCAGGTGGCAGCGACGGATGTGACTGCCTTGCTCTATTCCGTCCAACTCGAGTGCAACAAAGATTTCACCGCGCCAGCCTTCCACCCAGCCCGCTCCGCGCGCCGCAACAGCAGGCAAACCCAGCGCGCATTGCACTGGCCCGGAGGGCATCTGCGCAAGCATTTGTCGAATCAGGCGCAGTGACTCAAATACTTCCTCGAAGCGCACCAACACCCTGGCCGCCACGTCACCCCCGCCATGGGTTGCCATGGCCACGTTCAGGACGCTGTAGGGCAGGCAGGGATGGTCGCAGCGAAGGTCCCAACTCTGACTGCTGGCCCGTCCGGCCAGACCGGTCAAGCCCAGGCGCGAGGCCAGTGCCGGAGTGACTCGCCCGGTGGTAAGAAAGCGGTCTTGCAGACCGGAGTGCGCTTCGTAAATCTCGAACAAAGTGTGTGCCTCTGCTTCAACGGCGTCGCAAAGCAGAGTAAGTCTTTCAGATGACCCGCGATCGATGTCAGCACGCACACCGCCCGGGACGACGCAGTCCATCATCAAGCGGTGACCAAAGGCATCCATGGAGGCGCGAAGCCAATCCTCACGGAGCCTGGAAAACTGGGCCAGTCCAAATGCAAAGGCGGCGTCATTGCCGAGCGCGCCCAGGTCACCGAGATGGTTGGCCACACGCTCTCGTTCGAGCATGAGCGCACGCAACCACGCAGCGCGCTCGGGAATGCTCGTCTGCGCCGCAGACTCCAGCGCCATGCAGTAGGCCCAAGCGTAGGCTACCGTGGAGTCACCCGAGACGCGACCCGCAAGTCGGGCAGCCTGAACGGGCCCGAGTTGCGTCATGCGTTGCTCGATGCCCTTGTGGGTGTAGCCCAAACGCTGCTCCAGTCGCAACACCTTTTCACCCACCACCGAAAACCTGAAATGCCCAGGTTCAATAATGCCGGCGTGCACTGGGCCGACGGCGATTTCGTGCACGCCATCGCCTTCGACTTGCACAAACGGGTAGTTGACGAGTTCGGTTGGCGCCACCGCTTGCAACGGTTGGGTGATGTGTTGCAACGGATGCTGCGTAGCAGGCCAGGCGCCATGGTTGAGCCAGGCTCGGGTATCGCTGGCGTTTCTCGCCCTTAAGCCTGAGAGTTCTGCCGCAGCGCGCTGCATGCGCACCGCCGAAGGAAAGACCGTTGACAAATCCGGGTAGAGAAGTTGCCCGTCCACGGGCAGCACAGGCAGAGACAGCCAGATTGCCCCCTCCAGCGCCACATAGACAGCGCAGATCTGGTGCGCATCTCCGGGGCCGGAGGCGCCGCCCCACAGTGCGACCAAGCGTCCGCCCTCATCACGCACGGCCATCGCCATGTCGGTCCACTGTTGCTCCGACACCCATGCATGCCGTATCGGCACGGGTGTCGCCAGGGACTCCGTATCAAGGTTCAGATCTTCCAGCTTCATGCCATCAACCTCCCAACATGCGGGCCGCCTGCACGTACCAGCCATTCAGATAAGGCGGGATGTAAAGCCCTAATGCAAGTGCCAACAGCAGATGCACAAAGACCGGGATGAGTGCCGGGGGATGCGCTAAGGGCTTCAGCGACGTGTCGCCAAACACCATGGGCAGCACACGGCTCAGGATCGAGGCAAATGCCACACCCAGAGCAAGGAAGAGGAAAGGCGCAGCCCACGGCTGTTCACGCATGGCCGTCGTAAGGATCAGGAACTCGCTCGCAAAAACACCAAAGGGCGGCATGCCCAGGATCGCCATGGTCCCAACCATCAAACCCCAACCCACGGTGGGATTTACCTTGATCAGCCCGCGAATCTCGCTCATCACTTGCGTGCCGGCCTTTTGCGTTGCGTGCCCGACGGTGAAGAAGATGGCCGACTTCACCAGGGAGTGCACCGTCATGTGTAGCAGGCCCGCAAAATTGGCCACCGGTCCGCCCATGCCAAACGCAAAGGTAATCACACCCATATGCTCGATGGACGAATAGGCAAACATGCGCTTGACGTCCTTCTGGCGCGAAAGGAAAAACGCCGCCACGGTGACCGACAGCAGTCCGAATCCCATCATGAGTTGCCCCGCCATATTGCTGCCCAAAGCACCATCGGTCAGCACCTTGCAACGCAACACGGCGTACATGGCCACATTGAGCAACAGTCCCGACAGCACCGCCGACACCGGTGTCGGGCCTTCGGCATGGGCGTCAGGCAGCCAACTGTGCAGCGGCACCAGTCCGATCTTGGTGCCATAGCCTATCAACAGGAACGCGAACGCAAGCGTGAGGATGGTCGGGTCCAGCCGAGTCTTGATGTCATTCAGATTTGTCCACAGCAACGTGGCGTTTTCCGGCCCCAGTACTTTCTCGGCCGCCATGTACAGCAGAATCGTCCCGAAAAGCGCCTGCGCAATACCGACACCGCACAGGATGAAGTATTTCCATGCCGCCTCCAGGCTTGCCGTCGTGCGGTACACGCTCACCAGAAGCACGGTGGTCAGGGTCGCCGCCTCCATGGCGACCCAGACGATTCCCAAGTTGTTCGTGGTAAAGCCCAGCAGCATGGTGAAGCTGAAGAGCTGGTACATGCTGTGATACAGACGCATGCGCGGCGGAGTCATCTTGCCGTGGTCCTGCTCGATGCGCATATACGGCCGTGAAAAGATGGCCGTGGTCAGGCTGACAAACGTAGTCAGTGTCACCAGGAACACGTTGAGCGGGTCGATAAAGAACTGCCTATTCCAGATGAAGGCTGGGCCGTCGCTGATGACCTGGGCCGTCAGCGCACACGACGCCAGAAAGGTCAGCAGGCTGAAAGCAACATTGACGTCGCGCGCAAAGCTGCGGTGGCCAGTCAGAGTCAGCGCCAAGGCACCCAAGAGCGGAGACCCCAGCACAAAGTACAGCGCTTCCATGGTCAGTCTTCCTTGAGGGCCTCCAGGTTATGGATGTCCAGGCTGTCGAACTTCTCACGGATTTGGAACATGAAAACACCCAGGATCAATACGCCAACCAGCACGTCGAGTGCAATGCCGAACTCAACGATCATCGGCATCCCGTTGGTGACTGTGGTGGCCGCAAAGATCAGTCCGTTTTCCATCGACAGGAAACCAATGACCTGTGGCACTGCCTTAGAGCGAATGATCATCATCATGAAGGAGAGCAGCACGCAGGCCAGCGCAATGCCCAGCGATGCTCCGGCGATCGAATGTGACAGGCGCGAAACTGGCAGCGCCAGACTGAAAGAAAAGATCACCAAGCCGATGCCCACCAGCATGGTTGTCGGAATGTTGATAAGCATCTCTACATCCCAGCGCACGTTGAGTTTGCCGATCAGGCGGTGCAGCATCCAGGGGATGAAAATCACTTTGAGCACCAAAGTCAAGGCTCCCGAAACGTACAAGTCCGTTTGGTGCGTCATGTAGCCGATCAAGAAGGAGGCGGCCACCAGCGCCATCCCCTGCATCATGAACAGATTGATCAGCCTCACAATGCGACGCTGCGAGATCATGGCAAACGAAATGAGCAAAATCAGTGTCGCAAACAAATTGATGAGTTGTGGGACCAGCCTGATCATCAACCCACCCCTAGCAGGACGTTGACCAGCAGCCCGATCACCGCCATCAGGAACGCGGTGCCGAGAAACTCCGGCACCCGGAAGATGCGCATCTTGGCGCTCATCGTCTCGACTACGGCCATCAGAAAGCCGCCGACGGCGAGTTTTAAGACCAATACCGGTAGGGCCAATATCAGCGCTAGCGGCGCGTTGGCTTGCGCCACACCCCAGGGAAAGAAGATGGCCAGGCCGAAGCAGGAATAGACAAACAACTTCAAACTCGCAGCCCATTCCAGCAGCGCCAGATGACGCGCCGAATACTCCAGAATCAGGGACTCGTGAATCATGGTGAGCTCAAGATGGGTATCGGGGTTGTCCACCGGAACCCGCGCGTTTTCCGCCAGTGACACCATGGCGAAGGCGACTCCTGCAAGCAGAAAGCTGGGGTAAATCGCCAGATCGCGCAGCGCCAGGGTTTCGACGATTCCCGTGAGCGAGGTTGACCGAGTGATCATGGAAGCGCAAAACAGCACCATCATCAGGGCGGGTTCGGCGAGAAAGCCGACCAACATTTCGCGGCGCGCGCCCATCGACCCAAAGGCCGTGCCCACGTCCATCGCCGCCAGTGAAATGAAGACCCGCGCCAGCGCAAACAAACCCACCAGAGCGATTCCGTCTGCGGCAGGCGAAAGCGGCAGATCGGTCGACAGCGTGGGAACAATGGCACTGGCCAGCAGCATGCAGCCGAAGATCAGGTAGGGAGCGGTACGGTACAGGGCGGAGGCGTGCTCGGCCATCACGGAGTCCTTCTGAAACAGCTTGTGCAGCATCCGGTACGGCTGCAGCAGTCCAGGGGCTGACTTGTTCTGCAAGCGGGCGCGCCACTGGTTGACCCAGCCGCTTAGCAATGGTGCCAGAAACAGCGCCGTCAGCAGCGCCAGTAATTGTGAAAAAACGCCCAGCCAACTCATCGGCTCACCACCAGCAGGACCACGATCAAGGTCACAAAGCTATACATCAGATAGACCGCGATGCGCCCTTGTTGCAGCAGGCCGATGACCCTGGAAACACGCTCGACCAGCCTTGCCAGCGGCAGGTAGAGCCAATACCACAAGGGGTCTTCCACCGTGACCTTGTAGCTCGGGTGCTCATCAAACGCGGTCGGGAGATGGCGCTGCATGCGAAAGAAGGGCTCGAAGATCTGACGGATCGGTTGTCCAAAACCCTCTGCCGTGTCCTGCATGCGCGGCGTTATCCATGGATAGCCGCAATCCCAGGGCGGCACCCGGCGCAGCCGCCCGTGATAGAGCTTTCGCACCAACAAAAACACGAGCCCCAAGCTAAGCAGGATAACCAGCATGAAGATTGCGGGTGCATAGCTGGCCCGTTCAACACTCACCGGTATCAGTAACCAGCCGTTGTCGGCCACGGATTGCGCCAAACCTGCGCCCACCAGCTTTCGGGTGACGGGGTCCATCACAGCGATCACCTGATTCGGGAACAGACCCAGCAGCAGACATCCCGTGACCAGCCACACCATACCCAGACGTTCCCACGGGCCCGCGTCGTGTGCCTTGGCCAGTTTCTCGTCACGGTGCTGACCCAGGAAAATGATGCCGAAATACTTCACCATGGTGTATCCCGATAGGGCGGCAATCAGGGCAATGAGCGCCGCCATCACAGGTACCAACATGTCAAGAAAGGAACTCGGAAGGCCGGTGGTAAAGAGAAAACTCTGCAACAAAAGCCACTCCGCAACGAAGCCACTAAAGGGAGGCAAGCCGGCACAGGCCAGTGCGCCAACCAGCGTGGGCCACGCCACCCAAGGCATGTTCCTGATCAGGCCTCCCAGCTTACCCAGGCTTCGTTCGCCTGTGGCGTGCAGCACGGCACCGGTACTGCAAAACAGCAGGCTCTTGAAGAACGCATGGCTAATCATGTGGTACATCGCCGCTGTCATTGCCAGCCCTGCAAATGACTTCATGCCATACGCAGAAAAAAGTAGCGACAGCCCCATACCGGCGCAGATCAGGCCGATGTTTTCAATCGACGAATAGGCCAGCAGACGCTTCATCTCTACCTGCACCGTGGAAAACACAACGCCAAAGAGGGCGGTGGCCAGACCTATGGCCATCAGCAGGACACCCCACCACCAGATTCTTGTTTGCAGCAGATCGAAAATCACACGCAGCATCGCGTAAAGGGCGATCTTGAGCATCACGCCGCTCATCAATGCCGAAAATGGCGAGGGTGCCGCAGGGTGGGCCTCTGGCAGCCAGGCGTGCATCGGAAGCAAACCGGCCTTGGCACCAAAGCCAAATATGGCAAGCACGAATGCAATGGATCCCCAGAACGGCGTCAGATGCTGCTGGCGCATGTTGTCAAAGGTGTAGTCGCCGGTGTTCGCCTGCAGCAATCCGAAACACATCAGAATTCCCAGCGCACCAATATGCGCGACCAGCATATACAGATAGCCTGCTTGACGGATTTCTGGAATGCGATGGTTGGCCATGACGAGAAAGAACGATGAAAACGCCATCGTCTCCCACACCACCATGAACAGGTAAGCGTCATCGGCGATCACGACCATGGCGATACTGGCCAGAAACAGGTGGTACTCCAGACAAATCAGCCCTGGCGGAGTACCCTCACCCTTGCGAAAGTAGCCTGCCGCGAAGGTTGATACGCCAGCGGAAACCCCACCAATGAGCATCAGAAAGAAAGCCGACAGACTGTCCAGCCGCAAATGAAACGGTAACTGCGGCAGGCCCAGCGGTAACACCGCCACTTCGGGCTCGGCAAACGCCGCGCTAAGCGCCACCCCGAGCAGTAAGAGCGAGACGCAGGCGCCGATTGGAAACAGGACAATCGCCACAAACCGGAAGCGTCGCAAAGCGACAATGCCGATCAATCCGATCAGCAACCACATCACCACCACAAGCAGTACCCAGTCCAGGTGAACCCATGCTGTGGCATGCATAAGATGGGGCATCGTGGTGTGACTAGGTGGCGGCGTCAATGCGTGATGACGCAAAGCACACTGCAGTGCGCATGTGCAATCAAGTCACCCGAGATGGCACCGCTCCACCAGCGCGCCGCCCAACTGTTCAAGTGCTTGTGGCCGACGACGATGAGGTTGGCCCCATGGATGCGCGCATATTTGGCGATCTCTTTGCAATCCATCAGGGCCTGCCGCCCTGATTCAGAGCCGTCGTAGGCAAGAACAATGCTTTTGTACATGGTCAATTTTCGCTTGAACTTTAGGATAGTCCTGTTTGATACGCATAGCAAGGATGGATGAGCTAAATACGAATCCCAGGTAACGCTGCGCAATCGAGATTGCCAGCGCTCTGATACTGACGTTCAATTTTGAAAATTACTGGCCGGTGAGGTTTGCGGTCAGGAACAGGATGAAATCCGGGCGAAGCTGTTTGCGATCTGCTCGCTCTATATCAGTCTTTGACAACCATTGATCGAACCGGAACTTGACTGCAACACCACAGTCTTCCTCAATCCTTGTGGTGCTATGCGGGGGGCCGTGGTCTACGATCCTGGCTCCGCCCGGCTGGGTAATCGAAGCAGCGATTGTCAAACCAACAGCCGCCAGCTTCTTGCCGTGAACGTGGATCCTCTCCCCGACATTCACGTTCTTGAGAACTTCCGCCGACAAGTGCGGCGGGAAGTGAACCTGCTTTTCCCCATCGAGAATGAAGCCGCCGGAATCGCCGTGGGCGTTGTACAGGAACTTGAACACTGCGCCGCTCGTTTCTACTGCCTCCTTTGGAGGCGGCGCTACCTTGACTGTGGAAGTAAGTCCGGAATGGGCGCCCACCGAAAGACATGCATTGTGTCCGCGCAGGTTCGCGTTTGTTCGCGACCGCACAGAAAAAATCTCCGGAAGAGTTAACTATCACGCATCTAGCAATGCAGATTTCAAGACGCTGTTCAACCGAAAGGGACTCCATGAGTGGTAGCTAGCTAGCGTTGCCCTCAAGGAAGTCACTCAAAAATGTTCACGCCAATTTTGACTCAATCCCGTTGCCACTTCACTACTTAACAATTGATCACTAAAGGATCACCCATGAACGCACACGAGACTCTCCAACCACGAGCGGCGCGCACGCTCGCACTTGCGGTCGCTTCAGGAGCAATCTTAA
>CAIQYP010000187.1 GCA_903876045.1 uncultured beta proteobacterium
AAAGGCAAACAGGCTCTCACCGATATCAAAGCCGGCCGGGCTGTTGAGAAAGTCAAAGCCACTCTGGATGCCGCGCTCGCGCATATTGGTCTGCGTGTTGTGCGCCAGATAGCCCACGCACAAGACAATGAGAACGACAGCTAGGACCTGGTAGACCAGGCCGCGAAAGGCTTGGCTGCGCCAGGACCAGTTCTTTTTTGGTGGGGTGTTGGACATGCAATCCCTCTAGGTATGGTGGACAAGATTAGCCATGAAAAAAGGGGTAGCACACCATGTGTGCCCACCCCTCACAGTGCCGGACTATCCGGCAACATTGGACTTAGCGGATGGGGGGTGCGTACTGAATGCCGCCCTTGTTCCACAGATTGTTCAGACCGCGTGGCAGTTGCAGGTCAGACTTGGGGCCCACGTTACGCTCGAAAATTTCACCGTAGTTGCCAGTGGCCTTAACGGCGCGCGCCATCCACTCCTTGTCCAGACCCAGCAGTTTGCCGGTGTCTTCGGTGGTGCCCAGGATACGGCCGATGGCCGGGTCCTTGGTGTTGACTTTCAGGTCATCCACATTGGCCGAGGTAATGCCATATTCTTCAGCTTCCAGCAGACCGAAGATGGTCCACTTGACGATGGCTGCCCATTCGTCATCGCCACGACGCACCAGCGGGCCCAGTGGCTCTTTGGAGATCAACTCGGGCAGGATGATGTGGTCGGCAGGGTTCTTGGCCGACTTGTTACGCACCGAAGCCAGACCGGATGCGTCTGTGGTGTAGGACACGCAGCGACCGGAGAAGTAAGCACCCTCTACAGCCTCCAGCTTTTCAAACACCACGGGCTTGATGTTCAGGCCATTGGCCTTGGAGTAGTCGGTCAGGTTCTTTTCGGTTGTCGTGCCGGACTGCACGCAGACGGTCTGGCCCTTGAGCTGCTTGGCACTCTTGATCTTGTTTTTTACCGGCACCATAAAGCCCTGGCCGTCGTAATAGGTCACAGCGGTCTGGCTCAGTCCCAGGGATGCGTCGCGGGTCAGGGTGAAGGTGGTGTTGCGGGACAGCACATCCACCTCGCCGGACTGCAGCGCAGTAAAGCGGGCCTGTGCCGACAGCGGCACGAATTTCACTTTTTCAGCATCGCCCAGGGTGGCTGCAGCCACAGCACGGCAGATATCGACGTCAATGCCAGTCCATTTGCCGCTGGAGTCGGCCGCGCTGAAACCGGCCAAGCCGGTGTGCACGCCGCAGATCACCTGACCACGGGACTTGATGGTGTCCAGTGTCTTGCCAGCGAAGGCAGGGCTTGCAGCCAAGGTGCCAAGCGCCAGTACGGCGGCGGCCACGGTTTTCAGGGACTTCATTGTCATGTACAGATACTCCAGTTAAAGAAGGGAATCCAATGCGGTGCTCCGTTGGCACCAAAGCAGTGAATGTAGCGGCATGTTACTGCCGTAAACCTCAGGGTTTACTCTTGCGCGCCATGCAAATACGTCATGAGCTAATCTGATTTCAGATTTTCACAGCAACAGATCAGCAGGAAACATGCCAAATGGCGGTGCATAGATCGAGTCCTACACTTCCTTAAAGCGTATTGCAACTTTGCACAGGAGAGCATGCATGTCGATCAAACCCTTATTTGAAACCGGCCGGCCTGCCGAATTGGGCTTTTGCCCACAGCGCATCGGCCACATTCAGACGGTGTTTGAAGCGGCTGCAGCACGCCAGCACCTGCCTGGTGCGGTGGCCATGGTGGTGCGAGGCGGCAGGACCGTGCTGCACAGCGCGATCGGGGTGCAGGATCCTCAAACCGGGCAGGCGATGGCACTGGACTCGCTGTTTCGCATCTACTCCATGACCAAGCCGATTGTTTCGGTGGCCGTGATGATGCTGGTAGAGCGTGGCCAGGTTTTGCTGGGTGATCCCGTGGCGAAATACCTGCCGGAGTTTGGCAGCGTTCAGATGGCATCGCACAGCAATGGCCATGCTGTGCTGGACAATCCCCGCACGCCACCTACCGTGCAAGACTTGCTGCGCCACACCGCTGGTTTGACCTATGAAATTCTGGGCACCGAGCCGATTCAGCTTCTGTACGCCGAGGCTGATCTGTGGACGCGCAAAAAGACCAACCGCGAGTTTTCTCGCGTCCTTGCCGGTTTGCCACTGATGTTCGAGCCCGGCACCACTTTTGAATACAGCCGTGCTACCGACCTGCTGGGCAGCCTGATTGAAGCGGTTAGTGGTCAAACGCTTGGCGTGTTTTTGCGCGAAAACATTCTGGAACCATTGGGCATGCTTGACACGCACTTTGATGTCAAACCCGAAAAGCACCACCGCATCGCCGAGCCCTTTGCCCAATGCCCGGATACGGGCGCCAAGGTTGAACTGATCGATATCCGCAAGCCTTATCCCATGGAGTCCGGCGGTGCAGGGCTGGTGTCTACCGTGGGCGACTACGCACGCTTTCTGCAATGCCTGCTCAATGGAGGTGAACTGTCGGGCCAACGCGTGCTCATGCCCAACACGGTGCGCAATATGACCTCTGACCATCTGGGTGGCATGCGGCAACACTTCACGCAGCGCTCGGGTTACATGCTGGCGCGGGGCGTCGGTTTTGGGCTGGGCTTTTCGGTAAAGCTACAAGAAGGTCTGGACCCTCTGCCGGGTTCAGCCGGCCTGTATGGATGGGGCGGAATTGGCGGCACCATCTTTTTTGTCGATCCCGCCCGGGACCTGTTTGGCATCTTGCTGACCCAGGCTCCGAATCAACGCGACCACTACCGGCCACTGTTTCGTACGTTGGTGTATGCGGCTCTGATGGATTGAAAACGGTCGACGGGTCTGCTGACCCGCGCCCGTCGTTTCGCAGTTCACACGGCTGGTCCCGTATATACCGGTTCGACTTTTTGCCAGCGTTTGAACAGCGTTTGCCTTGCCGACGGCTGCATATTGATCTTGTTCAGGTCGCCGGCATAGTGCGCAACAACACGGTGGTCCATCAAGAAATACCACAGCCGCGGAAAGTAGGCCGCTGTGATCATCGTCGCATAGCCGGCGGGCAGCTGTGGTGCCTCGGCAAAGTGGCGAAGCGCCTGATAGCGGCGCGCTGGGTGCGCATGGTGGTCGGAATGGCGCTGCAAGTGATACAGCACGATGTTGCCGACGATGTGGTTGCTGTTCCACGAGTGCTCGGGCTCGCAGCGCACATAGCGGCCTGACGCATCCTTTTGCCGTAGTAGCCCATAGTGCTCAACGTAGTTCACCACCTCCAGCATGGACGCACCGTACACGGCTTGCAACACAAGAAATGGCAGAACCTGCCATCCCAACCAGACGGTCAACGCGCCGAACATGACAATGCTTAAAGCCCAAGCTTGCAGGTTGTCATTCTCAACGCTCCAAACGCCTTTTTCCTTTCGGCTTAGACGTTCGCGCTCAAGCTCCCAGGCGGATCGCAGACTGCCCAGAACCGTGCGCGGCAGGAACGCCCAAAAGCTCTCGCCCATGCGCGCACTGGCCGGGTCTTCGGGGGTGGCAACCCTTCTGTGGTGGCCGCGATTGTGTTCGACATAAAAATGCCCGTACAGGGTGGGGGCCAAGGCAATCTTTGCCAGCCATCGGTCCAGCGTTTCCTTTTTGTGCCCCAACTCATGCGCAGTGGCAATGCCAATGCCATTGAAAGATCCCACGGAAAAAACCAGCCCCGCATAGGCGTACCAAGGCAATGGCTGTGTTGCTGCCAACCAAGCGCCAAACACCGTCCCCGCAAGTTGGAACGGCACGTAGGCCCAGACCAACGCACGGTAGAAAAAGTCCTGTTCGAGTTGCGCGACCGCCGACTCAGGCGGGTTGCTGAAGTCTTCGCCGAACGCTAGATCCAGCACTGGCATAAGCACATGGATGAAGGCAGGGGCGAACAGGAGCCACCACCATTGCCCGCTCCATGCGAACGCGAACAGCGATCCGGAAAATGCCACCGGAATGGTTGGACTAAGAATCCAGAGCCAGCGTTTGTCGCTCCAAGCTTGGTTGGGATTGCTCCCTGTAAATACCTGGGGCATGTGGGTTCTCCTCAATATGGGCACTCTCCAGGCGCCAGTATCGAGATAATTTGAAAACCTGTATAGCGCTTCAGGCGCTTTGCACTTCCAGAACCAGCTTGCCGAAGTTCTCGCCATTGAATAGTTTGAGCAAGGCTTGGGGGAAATTTTCTAGCCCTGACACAACGTCTTCACGGCTATGCATGCGCCCCTCGCTCAAGTAGCCTGCCATCTCGGCAATCGCTTGAGGATAGCGCTGGGCATAGTCAAACACCACCATGCCTTCCATGCGCGCCCGGGTCACCAGCAGGCTGAG
>CAIQYP010000188.1 GCA_903876045.1 uncultured beta proteobacterium
CCTCCACTGCGACTTCATTCGCGGCAGCTTCCTCGCGCTCATACGAGGCTTGGAAGGTGCTACCGATCACGCTGGCCTGCGTCCAGACCTGACCCGGTGCCAGTTTGCCATCAGCGGCCAGACAGGCCAGCTTGGCGCTGGTGCCGGTGCCACAGGGGGAACGGTCATACGCATTGCCGGGGCACAGTACAAAGTTGCGGCTGTCTGCACCTTGCGGGTCGGGCGCGAACAATTCGATGTGGTCAATCTCAGCACCGTCCGCGCCACTGATGCCATGGGCAGTCAGTGCGTGGCGCATGCGCGTGGTGTAGTCGGTCAGCAGCGTCGCGTTGTCCAGCGCAATGCGCTGGCCGTGGTCGTTGACCAGAAAGAACCAGTTACCGCCCCACGCCACATCACCATGTACCCGCGCAAAGCCGGGCACATCCAGCGCCACCTGCTTCAGGTACCGATAGGCAGGGACGTTGCGCACGCTGACCGTACCGTCTGCATGCAGGGTCGCGGTCACATCGCCCACCGGAGTTTCAATGGTGTGCTCACCGGGGCCAATGCGCCCCATGTGCGCCAGCGTCACCACCAGACCGATGGTTCCGTGGCCGCACATATTCAGATAGCCGGTGTTGTTGAAGAATATGACGCCGGCCGCAGCGTCCCGGGATACGGGTTCGCACAAGAGCGCTCCCACGATCACGTCATTGCCACGCGGCTCCAGCACGGTGGCGGCGCGCCAGTCGTCATAGCGCGATGACAGCAATGCTTTGCGCTCGGCCATGCTGCCCTTGCCCAGGTCCGGGAATCCATCCACCACCAACCGTGTGGGCTCACCGCCGGTGTGTGAGTCAATGACGCTGATGAGCTTCATGTTCAAGTTCCCGTTACATCACCGATTGGTACTTGGCCGGGCGTGTGGCGAGGGCCTTGGCCACCACCTTTTCGATGTATTCGCGCTCGGCGCCGACGAGCGGCAGGCGCGGACGGCGTACGTATTCGGTACCCACACCAACCAGCGCGTCGATCAGCTTGAGGTTTTGCACCAGCTTGGTGGAAACATCCAGATGCAACATGGGCGTCATCCACTGGTAAAGCGGCAAGGCCTCGGCAAAGTTGCCGGCCTTCATCAGGTCGTACAGCGCCACGGTTTCGCGCGGGAAGGCACAGCCCACACCCGCCAACAAACCATCACAGCCCAGCGCCAAGCCTTCGTAGGCCAGATCGTCCACGCCCAAAAAGAGTTGGTAGCGTGTGCCCAGTGCATTGCGCAAATCAGTGATGCGGCGGATGTTGTCGGTGCTTTCCTTGATGGCATGAATCCACTGGCAATCGGCCAACTCTTGCATGTGCTCGGGACGCAGGTCCACGCGGTAAGCCACCGGGTTGTTGTAAACCATGATGGGTTGCTGCGCCGCTTCCGCCATGGTGCGCACATTGAGCATGGCTTCACGCGCGTCGGCCACATAAATCACCGACGGCATGACCATAAAGCCCTGCACGCCCAACTTGTTGGCGCCGTCGATGTAGCGCAGCGCCTCGCGCGTGCTGGTCTCCGACACATTGGCCAACACAGGCACCCGGCCATCAGCGGCTTCAAGGGCGATCTTCGCCACCTGCAGCTTTTCTTCCAGGGTCAAGGTGCTGGCCTCGCCCAGCGAGCCACAAGTAACCAGCCCATGAATTCCATTGCGGATCTGGAAATCAATGTGACGCGCGGTGCCCTCGGCATTGATGCTCTCGTCCGGGTTGATCTTGGTGGTGATGGCGGGGAAGATGCCTTGCCATGGGGTGTTTTTCATGCGATGCTCCAGGTGAGATTTAAATATGTTGTTAATATATTAACGGAAATTTAAAAACAACGCTATGGCTCCGACAAAAAAGTTACCTACCCCCCTGCCGCCCAAACGACGCGCCGCCGATGTGGCCTACGAGACGCTGGAAAACCTGATCTCCACGCTGCAGTTGCAACCCGGCGCGCAGGTGGTGGAGAGCGAATTGGTGCAGCGCACCCAGCTGAGTCGCACGCCGCTGCGTGAGGCGTTATTGCGCATGGTCTCTATCGGCCTGATCGTGCAACAGCCGCGTCGTGGGCTGCTAATTTCCAGCATCGATCTGGCCGATCACCTGGATGTAGTGCAGACCCGGCGCGTGCTGGAGCGCCTGATTGCCGGATGCTCCGCGCGCCGCGCCAGCGACCGGCAGCGTAAAGACATCGTGCTGTGCGCCAAGCGTATGGTGAAGGCCGCCGCCGCCGACAAACTCGAAGATTACATGCTGGCTGATATTGAACTGGACCGCGTGAACCATGCCGCCAGCCAGAACCACTCCGCCGTGAAAGCCGTGGTGCCGCTGATCGTGCAATGCCGCCGTTTCTGGTACGCCTATCGCCACGCGGGTGACACCACCGAAGGCGCGGCTGCCCACTTGCAGTTAGCCGAAGGCATTGCGTCCGGAGACGAGGCAGCGGCAATTTCCGGGGCCGATCGCTTGAGCGACTATCTGCAAGGCTTTACCGAGCGGGTGATTGCGAACTGAAGTTTTCAAGTCACGTCTGATGCGCGTCGTTTTTTTCGTGACTCAGTTTTTGTGCAGAAGTCACTTCTGGACGCAGGCCGCCATGGCACTCACCGCCGTCCGTGTCCCCCGCCCTGCGGGCTCCTCCTTTACCTACCGGCGGCGAGCGCCATACCGTCCTGCGTCAGCGAGCGCGTAGGTGTGCAAAGGATTGAATGAATTGAGCCCCGGTCATTGCGCTCCAACACTATGGGTTGCCGATGGCCGTGGGGTGGATGCTTCCGGTAGGTAAAGGAGGAGCCCGCTTAAGCGGGCGGGGGACACGGACGGAAGCATCTACCCCGCTGCCATCGGCGGAGCAAACCTGCCAAAAAATGTACCCACGGCCAGAGCAAATCTATTCCAGTGCGCTACGCCATAAACCCCAGGTCCACCGGATAACCTGAGCCACCAAAATTCACAATCTTTGGTAATACGCCGGCCATCTCGCTCGGGTCCACACCGAACCATTTGGCCAGGGTAGCGGCGTACTGGTCTACTGAGGTGCTGGGCAGCAAGCGCCCCTGCCCCACATGCCACTGGTTTTGCGGCAGATAGACGCCGCTGGTGTCCTTGGTATCAGCCACGCTGACCGGTGGCGCAGTGCCATAAAACTGCCTGCCATTGACCGCACCGCCCACCACAAAATGGTGACTACCCCAACCGTGGTCGGAACCATCACCGTTGGACGCCAAGGTGCGACCAAAGTCAGAAGCGGTAAAGGCTGTCACTTGATTGGCAATACCCATATCGACGGTGGCGTTGTAAAAGGCCGCCATGGCCTCGCTCACTTTGGCAAGCAAGGGCCCGTGATCGCGTATCAGGTTGTCGTGCAAATCAAAGCCACCTTGAGACACCAGAAACACCTGGCGCCTGGCTCCCAACGTGCCGCGGCCATTGATCAAGCGCGCCACCATCTTGAG